>CAZPSP010000134.1:0-6871 GCA_964589285.1 uncultured Dehalococcoidaceae bacterium
TTTTGACTTTTGAGATTTGACTTTTGAGTTCCAGTCCGGCTGGCTCACCACCAGCGGCCCATTTACGGCTGATCGCGTTTCGCCTCTATCTCATAGAGCTTCGTCACGGCGTACTTGACGTATCCCGGGCAGATGCGGGTAAAAAGATCGGACCCCTTGGCGGCTTCGAGCGCCCCCGGCTGGGAGAGGTCCACGCCGGTCAGTTCCCGGCAACTGATCGCGCCGAACTTATCGCGGAAACTGTTCACCAGTTCCTGCGTTTCTCTTTCCATGGCGGCGTCTTCCCGTTCCGCCCGTTCTCTGTCTTCCGGCGGGCAGCGGTGCCGCAGGCCCAGGCAGACCGCTGAAGCGGAAACCGCGCCGCACGGCCCGGCCTGTATGCCTGCCAGCCCTCCCCGGAAAGCCGTGGCGGCCCAGAGGAAGTCCGGGTTGTCCAGCCCGTAAGCCTCGGACATCACTTTCATCAGGGTGGGGCCGCAGTGCCCGCCGGCCTTCATGGAGCTTTCAACCTTTTCCAGGGCTTCTACCAGGCTTATCTTCATCATGTCTTCCCCTTACGTTGCACTGATACGGAACCGCAGTATCGCAATGACCCCGAAGACGATGGCAAAGCCCAGCAGGGCCGCCATGTCCGGTACCGCCGCCCCGAAGTCCGCTCCGTACAGCATCAGCTTGTTGAAGCCTTCGGTCGCCCAGGCGTGCGGTGATATCTTCGCCACGTTCTGCAGCCATTGCGGGTACAGGAACAGCGGCCACCAGCACCCTCCGAGCGGCGCCAGCACCAGTGAAGTGATCACGCCCAGGGAACTGGCGGAGCGCGCCGTTCTGGCCAGAGTCGCCAGCATCAGGGCGAAGGCTGATGACATAATGACCATGAGAATGGAAAGAACGAACACCCCGGCCGGCGACAATCCCAGGTCCACGTTGAAAGCCAGGACGCCGACCACCCAGAAGATGATGATCTGGACGATGCCCTTGAGCGCGATACCGGTAAATATCCCGCCGAGAATGGCCTCCCGCCGGACGGACGTGGAGAGCAGCCGTTCCATGGTGTGGTTGGTCCGCTCGCGGACGATCATCTCGGAGGAAAGCGCCGCGGCAAAGAACACGAACATCACCAGGTACCCCGGTATGACGAAATTGGAGGCATTGACGGCTTCTACATCCCCGACGTTGTCTATCCGGTAGGTGACATACTGCGGACTGCCGTCTGAGCCCCGCTCGAACAGCCGGGACATGATACCCTGCACGGCCTCCTCTATGCTGGCCGGGTCCTGCGATACCTGGCCGTTCCTGATAAGCAGCTCCATGCTGGCCTGGATGACCACCTGGTCGGCCATGATTTCCGAGGCCAGCCCGGAGGCCAGACCGAGCAGGGCCGCCCGGTAATTGACGCTCTCCGGGTCCGCGTAAACGAGCAGGTCCGTCTTCTGCTGGCTGTACAGCGCCTCGGTGAAGTCCGCCGGGAAGGCGATGAGCCCAGGGATAGTCCCGTTGTCCACCGCTTCGCGCGCGGCCTGGTAGTCCCGCAGCCAGACCATCTTCGGCTGACCAGGCGGCAGCTGGGAAGCGTCTCCGGTCTCCATCGCGCCCAGTATTTCATGGCTGATACCCGCCGGTTCCCGGGTGGTGAGGTACATGGTCATTCGCTCATCGCCGCCGCTGACGTCCCCCAGCAGGAAGTTGAAGAGTACCATGAACAGGAACGGAAAGATGATGAAAAAGAAGATGGACGTCCGGTCGGTCGCGAATACCTTGAGGTCCTTGAGGGCAATGAACCAGACCTGTTTCAGTGATTTCATCGGCCCTTGCCTCCGGGAACGGCCCTGAAGATGAGCCGGCTGATGATCAGGCCGACGATGCCGATACCGGCCAGGATGACAAGCTGCATCCAGGTATCGCCCAGCGCTCCGCCCTCGGTTATCACCGTGCGGAGGGCCTCATTGGCGTACGTGTTGACGGACACCTTGCCGACTGTTGCCAGAACAGAGCCCGGTACGATCTCGAAGAACGTACCGCCGAGCATGACCATCACCATGGTGAACACCACGCCGATCCAGCTCGCTCCGTCCTCGCTGCGCGCCACGGCGGCGATGATCATCCCCAGCGACGTTGCCGCGGCAGTGAAAACGAGCACGATGAAAAGGGACGCCACGAAGGAGACCGGCGTGAACATCTGGAAGACCGCGTAAGCGAGGCCCATCAGTATCACCGTCTGGATGAACCCGCGCCCGATGAAAGAAAGATATTTCCCGAAGAACATCTCACTCACACTCAGCCGCGTGGTCAGCAGGCGTTCCAGCGTTCCCCTCCGCCGCTCCTGCACGATGGCGCTGGCGCTGAGCGTCAAGGCGAAAAGGACATACATCGTCAGGATGCCGGGCAGGTACTGAACGATGAAGTCCGAGCTGGCCTCTCCCAGCGTTTCTTCCTGCACGCGGACGGCCGGATCGGCGGCTGAATCTGCCATGGCCTGCTCAACAATCGTCTGTATCTCGGCCTCGCTGATATCCGTGCCCTCCAGGATGGCTGCCACGTCATCTTGTATCCGGTACCGCTGGCTTATCCGGTCTCCGATGCCGCGGATGATGCTGGCAAGTATCTGGCCTTCCTGTCCGCCGTTCCCGCGCTGCCGGAAGATAAGCTCGGCCGGCCGACCGTTCTCCAGGGATGCCGTGA
Source organism: uncultured Dehalococcoidaceae bacterium (assembly GCA_964589285.1). Classification (GTDB taxonomy): domain Bacteria; phylum Chloroflexota; class Dehalococcoidia; order Dehalococcoidales; family RBG-16-60-22; genus DAOUEG01. The sequence goes on from CAZPSP010000134.1 coordinate 2,680, forward strand.
ACCCTTCCGGGATGACCGTAACGAACGTGATGTCCGAACGGTCCAGCTTCGATTCGGCATCTTCAGGCGGAAGTATCTCCACCGTCACGCCGTCGACGGACTCCATCGCATCGATGAGATGCGTCGCCATGGCGCCGTTGTCCTGATCGACCACGTAAGCGGTGGCGTTGAACGCCGTACCACCGCTGAATGCCCCGTACATCAGGGCGAAGGTAACGATCGGCAGCAGCAGGCTGAAAGCCAGGTCGCCCTTGTCCTGCAGGTAAAGCTTGAGCTCGTTGAGGGTGATATAGAGAGCGCGTTTCATCCGGCCGTCAATCCCTCAGGCTCCTGCCGGTCAGATTAAGAAACACGTCTTCCAGCGTGGTACGGTCCGGGTCTCCGATGCCCGCTTTCAACTGGCGCGGGGTGTCCATGGCGATGATCTCACCCGCGTCCATGATGGCTACCCGGTTGCAGAGACGGTCCGCCTCCTCCATGTAGTGCGTGGTGTACAGCACGGTCATGCCCTGCTTTTGCAGGTTCAGGATGTTCTGGTAGATGTGGTTGCGTGACTGGGGATCGATGCCCACCGTCGGCTCGTCCAGGAAGAGGAGCTGCGGGCTGCCCATGAGGGCGATGGCCAGGTTGATGCGCCGCTTCATGCCGCCGGAGAATTTGGACACCTTTCCTTTGGCCCGTTCCTGGAGGCCCATCAGGGTCAGGTTTTCCATCGCCTGCTTTTTGGCGGCGTCGCTTTCCATGCCCGCCATCCGCCCGAAGAAGACCATGTTGTCGCAGGCGGAAAGGTCTTCATACAGGGCCAGTTCCTGCGGGCACACCCCGATGAGGCTGCGTACCGTCTCGGACTCCTTCGCCGCGGAATGCCCGCCGATGAATACCTCACCGGAATCCGGTTCCAAAACGGTGGACAGCATGCGGATGGTGGTGGTCTTCCCGGCGCCGTTGGGGCCGAGGAGGCCGAAGATCTCGCCTTTGTGAATGGTGAAAGAGACCCCGTTGACGGCCTTGAAATCCCCGAAGCTCTTGTGCAGGTCTTTTACTTCCAGGTATTCTTCCACCATCTGTATCTCCCCGTTTATTAAGAAAGTGTTGAGGTAATTATACACAAGGTAACACTCTTACAACAATAGAGTGAATTGCTGTCTCCACAATCACAAGCCCCCGCATAAAGCGGGGGCTTGATTTTTCCTTGACAGGTGACTGTTCTTACTTGTAGAGCGCTTCCGCTACATCATCCATGCCGAGTTCGAGCAGGACTTCCTTGCTGGGCTTGCCGGTCTTCGGGTCCCAGCCCCAGGCCTCGTAGAACTCATCGGTGAGTTCCGGCGGATTGATGGTGGCTCCGGCGCGCGGGCCGACCGTCTTGGGCGGCTTGCCGATCATCCGGTCCGGGAATACCCACGGTGTTTTGATGCCCTCGCGGACATTAAAGACCTGGCGCATGGTATCGATGCGGTGGCCGGCTTTGATAACTTCATCGTGCGTATAGTCCCACCCGGAGATGGTCGAGAGGGCCTCGATAAAGTCGTCGATGTGGCCGTAGCCGTCGCCGAAGACGATCATGCACAGCCCGGCGGCGTTGTACGCCTGGGTGTAGCTGGCGCCGATGGAGTGCGGCTTGCCGCGTCCCTTCAATGAGCCGCGATCGAACTCCGGCAGGCCTCCTTTGGGCAGCGGGCCTTCGCCGCTCATGGTATGCCGGGCGGGCGTTGGTTCCCCGACGTAACCGATGGCGAAGTTGTAGCCGCCTCGGGAGTCATGGGCGGGTATTTCCTGCCCGCCGACGTGCATTGCGTACTTTTCGGAACCCCGGCCGATCTGCTCGGCGGCTTTCTTGGTGCCGTCCGCGATGACTTCTCCGAAGCCTTCCCGTTTGGCCAGTTTCTCCAGCATGGCGATGATGGCCTTGTGGTTGCCCCAGGTCATCTCCAGGCCGTCGGTGTCTTCCTTGGTAATGATGCCCTTCTCGTAACACTCGATGGTAAAGCCGAGGCAAGCGCCGGCGCCGATGGTATCGAGGCCGTAGCGGTTGCAGATATCGTTGGCCATGACAATTGAATCGGGGTTATCGTTCAGCAGGTTGCCGCCGAACATGGCCTGGGTCTCGTATTCCGGTTTATGGGCGTGCTCGCCCCACTTGTACTCACTGTCCGCGGACGGTTCCTTCATGATGCCGCCGCAGGCGATGGGGCAGTGCCAGCAGCCGTAGCGCCGCTGCTGCCGGGCGATGATCTCCGGCCCGTCGATCCGTTCATAGGTGGGGAAATCGACAACGGCGGTGCCTTCCCAGTTCTTGCAGGGGGTATCATCGACCTTGGCGGTCATGCTGTACATGCCGCAGGTCCCGAAGTCCTTCATCAATTGCGCTGCGCCCATGTTGGCGAGGTGCTTTTTCCTCATGGCCAGGGATTTCTCTTTGTCCGCAACCGGGATTTCCAGGCTGCCTTTGAGAGCGATGGCCTTGAGCTTTTTGGAGCCCATCACGGCGGCGAGGCCGGAACGCGCCGCGGCGCGGCCCTTGTTGTTCATGACCGCGGCCATGAGCGACATCTGTTCGCCCGCGGGGCCGATGCAGGCGATCTCCACGTCCTTGCCGTGATCGGCGCGGATGATGTCTTCCGTCTCGAACGAGTCCTTGCCCCACAGCTTGGAGGCGTCCCGGAGTTCCGGTTTGCCGTTATCGATGTAGAGGTAGACGGGTTTTTCCGAGATGCCCTGGAAGAACACCGCGTCATAACCGGCGAACTTCAGGAACGGACCGACGTTGCCGCCGGAGTTGGCGTCGCCCCAGCCGCCGGTCAGCGGGGATTTGCCTACCATGATGTACCGGGAACCGCCGAGGGCGTCCGTGCCGGTCAGTATGCCGGTAGTGATGCCGAGAATCGCTTCCGGCCCGAGCGGATCAACGCCGGGCTTCTGCTTGTTGAAAATGAGACGGGCGCCGAGTCCGTAGCCGCCGAGGTATTCGCGGGCTATCTTGTAATCAAGAGGCTCTTCTTTCACCTCGCCTTTGGCAAGGTCCACCCACAGGACCTTCCCCATGAAACCATGTGCCATAATAATCCTCCTTTACGGGATTCATTGCTCCAGAATAAAGGTTACACTTTTACTTCCAAAAATGTCAATGAAAAAACCGATTTTGCGAACATTGTCCCCGTTTGTTCTGATTGTATCAGGACAAACCATGTTTCCTCTTTTCTCTTCAAAGCGATGTGTACTGACCGCGTGGGACTTTTTCCCAAAGGAACAGTCTTGTCGCTTTCAATTTTTGGTCAGTATCATTGATCGTTGCTTTCTCACTTATATTTTATTAACCTGTTTCTCATGAACAAGGAGCGTATTCCGCCTGTCAGGCCGCCGGTAGATTGACGCGTTACCCGGGCCGGTGTAAAATCACGCAGAACCCATTGCCCCGGAGTGTTGTATGGCCAACGTTGTCGTGATACCGGCTGAGCCGGAACCCATTTCCATCGATATCGGCCGGACGGCGGTCGTCGTCGTCGATATGCAGAACTCCTTCTGCAAGAAGGGCGGCATGATGGACTACGTCGGCAAGCTTGATGCGCCCCAGGCGGAGCAGGTGACCATGGCCTGCCGCGCCGTGGTCCGGACCGCCCGGCGGAACGAGATGACGGTCGTCTACCTGCGCATGACCTACGGCCTGCCCGTGGACGCCGCGCTCGGGCCCGATTCGCCCTTCTACTGGAAAGAAAAAGGCCTGGCCGCCATACGCCGCAACCCGGAACTCAAGGGCCGGTTCCTGGCCGCGGGCAGCCGCGACTGGCAGATCATCGACGAACTGTCACCGGAACCCGGCGACATCGTCATCGACAAGAGCCGGTACAGCGGCTTCGTCGATACGGACCTGGACAACGTTCTCCGGTCCAACGATATCCGCTGCCTGCTCTTCGTCGGGCTGTACACCAACATCTGCGTCGAATCTACGCTCCGGGACGCGTTCTTCCGCGGCTACTTCTGCGTGTTGGTCAGGGACGCCTGCGGGAACATCGGGGCTGACTACCTGCAGGACGCCACCATCTCCAACGTGCAGTCCGCGTTCGGCTGGATCACGACCACCACCGATATCACCAACAGCCTGGCTTAAAAAGAAAATGTCATGAAATGGTTAACAGAGCATGTCATTGCGAGGCGTCTCCAGACGCCGCGGCAATCTCGAAAACTGTATACG
>CAZPSP010000135.1:0-6826 GCA_964589285.1 uncultured Dehalococcoidaceae bacterium
TCATCTCCGCTTCAACGAACGGGCTGCGGACGCCGGCTTCCAGGGCGGCGCGGCGACCGGGGCGGAAATCGTTCACATCGTCGTAGTTATTGCCGTCGATAATGTGCTTCAACCCTGCTTTCCGCGCCTCGTCCTGCAAAACCTGTATCATGGCCCGCCGGCAGTAGTAACAGCGGTCCGGCGGATTGGCGGCGAATCCGGGAGCGGACACGAGGTCCAGCGCGACCGTCTCCATGGGAAAACCGGCCTGCCAGGCGGTGGTCAGCGCGGCGGATTCCTCCTCCTCCGGGAAGACGGAACCGGTCACCAGGACGGCCAGGGAGTTCTGTCCCAGGACGTTATGGGCCAGGGCCGCGAGCAGGGTGCTGTCCGCCCCGCCGGAATAGGCGACAAGGACACTGCCCAGTTCCCGGAGTATATGCCTGACCCGATCGAGTTTCTCGTTTTCGGGCATCAGGCCTCACCCTGCTGGAGGTTGATCATGCCGGCGAGGTAACCGGCCCCGAAGCCGTTATCGATGTTTACCACGGAGACTCCGGGGGCGCAGGAATTGAGCATCGTCAAAAGAGGCGCGAGGCCGTTGAAGCTCGCCCCGTAGCCGATGCTGGTGGGGACGGCGATGACCGGCACGGAGACCAGGCCGCCGACCACACTGGCCAGCGCGCCTTCCATGCCCGCCACGACGACGATCGCATGCGCTTGCCGCAGCTCCGGCAGCTTGCCGAGCATCCGGTGAATGCCCGCCACGCCGATATCGAAAAACGTTTCGACCCGGTTGCCCATGATCTCCGCCGTCACGGCGGCTTCTTCCGCCACCGGTATGTCCGCGGTGCCGCCGGTAACCACGGCGACGCCCGGCTTGAGCGGTCCCGGTGAGCGGCTGACAGTGATGGCTTTGGAGACCGGGTGGTAGACCGCATCCGCGGCAAGCTGTTTCACCAGGCGGTAAGCTTCCGGCGCGGCGCGGGTGACCAGCAGGCGGTCCGATCTGGCGAGCAGTCTCTCCGCGATGGCGGCTATCTGCTCCGGCGTTTTTCCCAGTCCGAAGATGACCTCAGGGAAGGCGAGACGCAGGTCGCGGTGATGGTCGATGCTGGCAAAGCCCAATTCCTCGTAAGGGAGGACGCTCAGTTCATCGACCGCCTCCGCGACGGAGATGTCGCCGCTCTTCACCTTCTCCAGGACCTGGTAGAGCCAGGAATTGTTGATGTTGTTCTCTTGGGGGTTGTTGCCGGGCATGCCGTTTCCTCCCGGTTAACGGGTATATACCGTATATTGTATGAGAAAGCGAACGGGATGACAAACGGGGGGCCGGGCCGGCGTGTAATTTTTCGGGTGGAGAGTTGTGCCGTCGTATTGCCCCGCGGCTGCAATCGGTCAATATACGTAAAGGAATAGGTGTTTCATCTATTGACACTGCTTGCATTAGCTGCTAAACTATTGAGCAGCTAAAGTATATAGTTAATATATTATTAAGTAACTAAAGGAAAATTGACAACAACATCGCGAGCAGACCTCCTGCAGTCCCTTATGGACCGGATGATGCTGGTAAGCCGGATGATACGCCATATCAGCAACCCCGGCGTGCCGTTTCTCAGTCACCCGCTGGCCCACGTGCTGTTCACCGTGGCCATGCATGAGCAGGGGATTTCCGTCAAGGAACTCTCGGAACTTATCGGCGTGACGCCGGGTGCGGTGACCCAGTTCGTCAGTTCTCTCGCGGAACGCGGGCTTATCGAACGGGAAGCGGATGCTTCGGACCGGCGTGTCGTGCGGCTCAAGGCTTCTCAACTGGCCAAAAACGATATGGAGACGATCAAGAAGGACGCGTTGACCTCGGCGATGAAAGTATTCGAGAACATCAGCGATGAAGATATCCGGCGGCTGATAGATATCTTCTCCCAGATAGATACAAGCCCGCTTCACAATCATCCGGGGCCGGGAGTATTTCCCCCCGCGCCATAAATCATGAAAGACCTGCTGTATGTCTAAACTGATAAAATACCTCAGGCCGTTCGGCTGGGCCATCATCCTCATCTTCGCGCTCCTGTTCGGGCAGGCGATGGCGGAACTGGCACTCCCCAACTATATGGCGGACATCGTCAATGTGGGCATCCAGCAGAACGGCATTGAGAATGCCGTGCCGGCCGCCATCCGCGCCTCGGAATATGAAAAACTCGCTTTATTCATGACCCCGGAACAACAGGACCTGGTCAGGCAGAACTACCGGTACCTGTCGCGGGACGATCTCTCCCAGGCGGAATTCGCGGAATTCCTGGAAGACTACCCGGCGCTGGCCCGGGAACCCGTTTACAAGCTCGATACGGACAATGACGAGACGATCCAGCAGTTGGACGGCATCTTCGGGCCGGCCATCACCGCGGTGTCCGCCATCGCCGGGGGCCGGGCGGGTGGAGAAGATGATATGCCGTCGCTGCCGGGTCTGCCACAGATGCCGGAAGGCGAAGACCCGTTCAATTTCCTGGCCGGTCTGTCCGGGGACCAACTGGAGCTGCTGCGCCAGCAGATAAACGCCCAGATGGAAGACCTGCCCGACATGCTCGTCATGGAAGCGGCCATACCCTACCTCACCGCGGAATACCAGGCCATCGGCATGGATATCGCCGGTATCCAGCTCGGGTACATGATACCCATCGGTCTGCTGATGCTCGGCATCACGCTCGGCGGCGCCGCGGCCGCGGTCATCGTCGGTTACCTGGCGGCCAGGGTATCCAGCGCGCTGGGCAGGGACCTGCGTCTCCAGATATTCCGGAGGGTGGAGAGCTTCTCCAACGCCGAGTTCGATAAATTTTCGACCGCGTCCCTCATCACCCGTACCACCAATGACATCCAGCAGATACAGATGCTGCTGGTCATGTTGTTCCGCATCGTGTTCTTTGCGCCGATCATCGGCATCGGCGGCATCATCTATGTCGTCAGCAGCGAAGCCTCCATGTGGTGGGTCATCGCCGCGGCCATCGGCGCCATGCTCATCATGATCGTGACGCTGATATCCATCGCCATTCCCCGGTTCCGGATCATCCAGAAACTGGTGGACCGGCTGAACCTGGTCACGCGGGAGATCCTCAGCGGTTTGCTGGTCATCCGGGCCTTCAATACCCAGCGGTATGAAGAGCAGAAGTTCGATAAAGCCAATGTCGATCTGACAAAGATCAACCTGTTCATCCAGCGCATCATGGTCATCATGCAGCCGACGATGATGTTCATCATGAACGGCGCCATGATACTGATCATCTGGGTTGGCGCGCTGCGCATAGACGCCGGCTCGATGCAGGTAGGCGATATGATGGCCTTCATGCAGTACGCCATGCTCATCATCATGTCATTCCTGATGATATCCATGATATTCATCATGATGCCGCGCGCCATCGTTTCCATCAACCGTATCAACGAGGTGCTCGTGACCGAACCGGAGATCGTCGATCCGGTACAGCCGGCGGCGTTCCCGGAGGACGTGCACGGCCTCATCGAATTCCGGGACGTCTACTTCCGGTACCCGGCCGCTGAAGAAGACATGCTCAAGGGCATCACCTTCACGGCCAGGCCGGGTGAAACGACCGCCATCATCGGCAGCACCGGCAGCGGTAAATCGACGCTCATCAACCTCATCCCGCGTTTTTATGACGTTACCAAAGGCGCGATACTCGTGGACGGGATCGATGTCAGGGAAGTCAACCAGCACGACCTGCGGGACAAGATCGGCTACGTACCGCAGCGGGCGGCGCTGTTCTCCGGGACTATCGAGAGCAACCTGCGCTACGCGGATGAAAACGCCCCGGAAGAGCTGCTGCAGAAAGCTATTGTCTCCGCGCAGGCCCGGGATTTCATCAGCAAGACCGAGGGCGGCTTCGATGCCCCGGTCGCGCAGGGGGCTGCCAATCTTTCCGGCGGCCAGAAGCAGCGTCTTTCCATCGCCCGGGCGCTGGTGAAAAGACCGGAGATCTATATCTTTGATGACAGTTTTTCCGCGCTGGATTTCAAGACGGACTCGGCAGTGAGGCGGGCCCTGAGGAGGGACACCCGCAGGGCAACGGTCATCATCGTGACGCAGCGGCTCAGCACCATCATGGGTTCCGAGCAGATCATCGTGCTGGACAAGGGTGAGATCGTGGGAACCGGCAAACACGCCGAACTGATGAAGACCTGCGATGTCTACCGGGAGATCGCGCAGTCGCAGCTATCGGAGGAGGAACTGGGTTCGTGACACAGCCACCATCTGAACCTCGCGGCAACACGGGCCCCGGCAGACCGATGGGCCCCGGTCCCGGACGGCCTCCCGGCGGTGGACCACCAGGGGGCGGACCTCCCGGCCACATGGCGATGTTCGCCGGTGAGAAAGCCAGGGATTTCAAGGGCTCGCTCAAAGCGCTTCTCAGGTACCTCAAGCCGTACCGGCTGCAACTGGTGTTCGTGTTCATCCTGGCGGTCGCCAGCACCGTGTTCATGATCATCGGGCCCCGGCTCATGGGCAATGCAACCACCGAGATAGCCCGGGGAGCATTCGGGAAACTGATGCAGGTGCCCGGCGCGGCCATCGATTTCAGCTACGTCGGCGATATCGTCATCCTGCTGCTGGTGCTGTACGTTATCGGCGCGGCCTGTAACTACGGCCAGGGCTTCATCATGACCGGCATTTCCATGAAGATAACCTACCAGTTCCGGAAGAACATCTCGGAGAAGATAGACCGGCTGCCGCTGAAGTACTTCGATACCAAGACCCACGGCGAGGTCCTGAGCCGCGTCACCAACGACGTGGACACCGTGGCGAACACCATGGCCCAGGGGCTGACGCAGCTCGTCACCGGCATCACCCAGCTCATCGGCGTGCTCGTCATGATGCTGACCATCAGCTGGCTGATGACGCTCGTCGCTATTTTGATACTGCCGATTTCACTGGTCCTGGTCAGGCTGGTGGTCAAGGCGTCCCAGAAGTATTTCCGGGGCCAGCAGCGGTACCTCGGCCATGTCAACGGGCACGTCGAGGAACTGTACGGCGGGCACACCATCATGAAAGCCTTCAACGGTGAGGAGAAGTCCGTACGGCAGTTCAGCGTGTTCAATGAAGAGCTCTACAAGTCCGCCTGGAAAGCCCAGTTCCTTTCCGGCACCATGCAGCCGATCATGCAGTTCGTGGGGAACCTGGGCTACGTCGTCATCTCCGTGCTCGGCGCTTACCTGGCGATCATCAACATGATCCAGGTCGGCGATATTCTGGCCTTCATCCAGTATATCCGGCTGTTCACCCAGCCCATCATGCAGACGGCCCAGATCGCCAGCGTCATGCAGATGACGATGGCCGCCGCCGAGCGTGTCTTCGAGTTCCTCGACGAGGAAGAGATCCCCGCCGATGCCGGTACTTTCCGCGCTCCGGAGACGATACAGGGCCATGTCGAGTTCGAGCACGTCCGCTTCGGCTACTCACCGGACAAGATCGTCATCAAGGACTTTTCCACGGAGGTCAAGCCCGGTCAGAAGGTCGCCATCGTCGGGCCGACGGGCGCCGGCAAGACCACGCTGGTCAAGCTTATCATGCGGTTCTACGAGCTTAACGGCGGCTCCATCAAGATCGATGGCACGGACATCAAGGACTTCGGGCGGCGGGAACTGCGCAGCATCTTCGGCATGGTGCTCCAGGACACCTGGCTGTTCAACGGGACGGTACGAGATAATATCCACTATGGCAACTTCAATGCAAGTGATGAAGAACTGCTGGCCGCCGCCCGGATGGCCTACGTGGACGACTTCGTGCATGTGTTGCCGCACGGCTACGATATGGAACTCAACGAGGAGTCCAGCAATATCTCGCAGGGGCAGAAGCAGCTCATCACCATCGCCCGTGCGTTCCTGGCCAATCCCCGTATCCTCATCCTGGACGAGGCGACCAGTTCCGTGGACACCCGCACCGAGGTCCTCATCCAGAAGGCCATGGACAAGCTCATGAAGGGCCGGACCAGCTTCGTCATCGCGCACCGGCTGTCCACCATCCGCGACGCCGATATGATCCTCGTCGTCAACGAGGGCGACATCGTCGAACAGGGCACCCATGAAGACCTGCTCGCCGCCAACGGGTTCTACGCCAACCTGTACTACAGCCAGTTCGATGCTCCGTACGTGGAAGACGAAGCGCCGCAGCCGGTCATTGGGATAAGACCGCCGGAGGCGCCACCAGGGGGCATGCAGCCGCCGATGGGACCGGGGTTGTAGGTCAAAGCCGGGTTACTTTCTATATACGTCGTCCCGGGCCATGACGCGGTAAACTGTAACGACTTTCTCCCCATCATCTATTATGGTATAGAGAATGCGGTAATCTCCCGCGCGTATCCGGTAGCCTTCACGCGCCGTCAGCTTTTTACAGCCAGGCGGACGGGGGTCCTGAGTGAGGCGGGAGATGGCCCGGTTGATTCGCTCCCGGGTTTCGGCAGGGAGTCTGAGCACCTGGCGGTGGGCGGAAAGGCTAAGCTCTATCCGGAACACGGCGGGACGATTCTCTTGATTTCTTCAGGTGTTCCTCGAAGCTGATCGTCGGTTCGTTGTCAAGTTCCGCCTGGAGCAGCGCGCTGGCATCAGCCAGGTCTTCAAGCCGCTCGACCATATCGTTATAATGATCGATGCCCATGAGAACGGCTTTCACTCGGCTGCCGGAGACGATGAGGTACGGTTCGCCGCCGCCGCTGACGTCATCTACCAGTTGGGTCAGTTTCGGCCTGGCTTCCGCCATACCGATAGATTTAATGGTTTTCATTAACATTATCCTTAACCTCTATATTAATGGTTATATTAATTGATGTCAATCATGTTTCTGTTC
>CAZPSP010000136.1:0-6774 GCA_964589285.1 uncultured Dehalococcoidaceae bacterium
ACCCGTGATCTCCGCCTTGAGAGGGCGGCGTCCTTGGCCGCTAGACGAATGCGCCTTGAGGAAACACCGTATTAATTATCCCGTTTTTCCTTCATAGAGTCAAGGTCGGCCCGCCGTTGGGTCTCGAAATGTTGTTTCTGATAAAGGAAAAGGGGAAGGCCGGCGTTGAAACGACGCCGGCCATGAGCTTCATGTATGATTTTTACCGGTAGTATTCCATCCCCAGGTGCGTGATCTGCTCCGCGCCCATCAGCCACCGCAGCGTATTCTTGAGCTTCATCTGCTGGATGAACAGGTCATGCTCCGGGTAGACGGATTCAGCATGCTGCGGGCTCTTGAAGTAGAATGATAGCCATTCCTGGATGCCGCTGAGCCCGGCCCGTTTGGCCAGGTCCATGAACAGCACGAGGTCCAGCACCAGCGGGGCCGCCAGGGTCGAGTCCGAGCACAGGAAGTTGATCTTCAACTGCATCCGGCGTCCCAGCCACCCGAAGATGTCGATGTTGTCCCAGCCTTCCTTGTTGTCTCCGCGCGGTGGGTAGTAATTGATGCGCACCTTGTGGTAGGCGTGAGAATAAAGGTCCGGGTACATCTCCGGCTGGAAGATATATTCCAGGCTGCCCAGCTTGGATTCTTCTTTCGTCTTGAAGTTTTCCGGTTCGTCCAGCACTTCCCCGTCCCGGTTGCCGAGGATGTTCGTGGAGAACCAGCCGTTGACGCCCAGCATCCTTGCCTTCAGCATCGGGGCGATGACGGTCTTTACCAGCGTTTGCCCTGTCTTGAAGTCCTTGCCGCAGATGGGCAGGTTTTCCTCTTTCGCCAGGTCGACGATAGCCGGAATGTCCACCGTCAGGTTGGGCGCGCCGTTGATGAATGGAGCGCCTTCCATGAGGGCGGCATACGCGTAGATCATCGAGGGAGCGATGCGGTCGTCATTGTTCTCCATCGCTTTCACGAAGCTGGCTGTATCCTGGTGGATATCGGCGGCGGTAACGAATTTTTCGGTGGAAGCGCACCAGGCCACCACTATCCTCTCGCATTTGTTGGCTGCCTTGAAGTTCCTGATGTCCTCCCGCAGCATCCCGGCGAGCTTGAGCTTGTTGTCCGCTTTCTTGACGTTTGTCCCCTTGATACGTTTGCAGTACTGGCTGTCGAAGACCGCCGGCATCGGCTTGATGCTTTTCAGGAAATCCGCGATGGGTTCGATGTCGTTGTGACGGTCCAGCACGCCGCACAGGATGGCTGAATCGTACCCGTCATCCGGGATGGGGTCCCAGGCCCCGAAGACGAGCTGGTCGAGCGCCGCAAGCGGCACGAAGTCCTTGATGAGCGGCGAGTTTTTCTCGGACCTTTTTCCCAAACGGATCGTTGCCATCTGGCTGACGGAACCGAAGGGTTTGCCCGTTCCCCGCCGCACGTGCTCGACGCCGGCAATGAACGTGGAACTGACCGCGCCCAGTCCAACGAGCAGGACTCCCAGCCTGCCGCCGGCCGGTTCGATGTCCGGTACGTCGCCGTCCACGAAGTCCTTCGGCTCCAGGTTGATGCCCCTGGTCTTGGCGAGTTCCATCAAGGGCTGGTGCCACTGGGCGGGAATCCTCCCGGTCTTCACCCAGTGCTGGATGGTGCTTTGCCGCCGCCCGAGGAGACCGGCCAGCGCCGATTGGCCCCCGAAACGTTCGATGATGTGTTCTGCTGAGTTTTTGTTATTTGTGTTCATGGCCGGATTATAACGAAAAAATCGTTAACATGTCAATGGGCCGTTAGGCCTATTCAGGGAAAATACCGGAAAAAGAGTGGATCATAAAAAAACGCGCTGTCACCCGCTGCTTATGAAACATGGCTGTAATATATTGCCGTTATTATGAAGATATCCGGGCCCTTTTCCGCGAGGCCCAAAATATCAAGCCGGTTGATGAAGGGAAAGTAATGATGAATAACAACGAGGATGGCATTATCGCCCTGAGTGAGATTTACGGCAGTAGTGTCTTTAATGACGCTGTCATGCGCCAGACGCTCCCGAAAGAAACCTACAAGAGTCTGCGCCGGACAATCGAAGACGGGGTAACGCTCGACCCTCAAGTTGCTGAAGTGGTAGCTTCGGTGATGAAGGACTGGGCCATCAGCAAGGGCGCCACCCATTTCACCCACTGGTTCCACCCGATGACCGGCATCACCGCTGAAAAGCACGATTCTTTCATTTCACCCACTTCCGACGGTCGGGTCATCATGGAGTTTTCCGGCAAGGAGCTTATCCAGGGCGAACCGGACGCATCTTCCTTCCCGTCCGGCGGCCTGAGGGCCACTTTTGAAGCCCGCGGCTACACCGCCTGGGACTGCACCTCGCCGGCGTTCGTCAAGGACGGCAGTCTGTACATTCCCACCGCCTTCGCTTCCTACACCGGGGAAGCCCTCGATAAGAAAACGCCGCTCCTGCGCTCCATGGACGCCCTGAACAAGCAGGCGCTCCGCATCCTCCGCGTGCTCGGCAACACGACGGCGAAGCGGGTCGTCACTACAGTTGGGCCGGAACAGGAGTATTTCCTCATCGATAAGAAGCTGCATGACGAACGGCAGGACCTCATCATCGCCGGGCGTACATTGTTCGGCGCCAGGCCTCCCAAGGGGCAGGACCTGGAAGACCACTACTTCGGGCAGATTAAAGACCGCATTCTGTCGTTCATGGCCGACCTCGACCACGAACTCTGGAAGCTGGGTATCTCCGCCAAGACCAAACATAATGAAGTAGCCCCGGCGCAGCATGAACTGGCCCCCATCTTCGCCTCTGCCAACATCGCCACCGACCACAACCAGTTGACGATGGAAGTGATGAAGAAAGTGGCGCAGCGTCACGGGCTCGTCTGCCTGCTCCATGAAAAGCCGTTTGATGGTATTAATGGCTCCGGCAAGCATAACAACTGGTCGATGTCCACCGATGACGGGCAGAACCTGCTCGAACCCGGCAAGACACCGCATGAGAACATCCAGTTCCTGCTGTTCCTCAGCGCCATTATCAAGGCCATCGATGATTATGCCGATCTGCTGCGCGCTTCCGCCGCCAGCCCGGGCAACGACCACCGGCTGGGCGCCAACGAAGCGCCCCCGGCCATCGTCTCCATCTTCCTCGGCGAGCAACTGACCGATATCCTCGAACAGATTGAAAAAGGCGGCACGTCCAAAGCCAAGGCCGCCGATATCCTGAACCTGGGTACCAGTTCCCTGCCTTCGCTGCCCAAGGACACCACCGACCGCAACCGGACCTCGCCGTTCGCTTTCACCGGCAACAAGTTCGAATTTCGGATGGTAGGCTCGATGCAATCAATCGGCCAGGTGAACTTCACGCTTAACGCCATCGTCGCCGAGAGCCTCTCGGTCTTCGCCGACCGGCTGGAGAAGGCGTCCGATATCCGCAAAGAAATCCTAGATATCGTCCTGAAGACCATCCAGAAGCACAAGCGGGTCATTTTCAACGGCAACAACTATACCGAGGAATGGGTGGCCGAAGCGGAAAAGCGCGGCCTGCCGAACATTCAGAACACCGTCGATGCTATTGCCGCTATCAAGGCTGACAAGAACATCGAGATGATGGCCCGGCAGGGCGTCCTCTCCCGCGTGGAGATGGAGTCCCGCTGTGAAATCCAGTACGAAATCTACATCAAGACCATCAATATAGAGGGCCTGACCATGGTGGAAATGGCCAAACGGCAGATCCTGCCCGCGGTCATCGAGTTCAAGGCGGACCTGGCTTCTTCCATCGGCAATATCGTTGCCATCGAAGGGGACGCCTCAGTCGAGATTGCTCTTATGAAGAAGGTTAGCGACGCCCTGAAATCCTTCGGCGCCAACCTCGACAAGCTCGAAAAAGCCATCGAGGTCTCAGCGGCCCTGCACGGTGATACCAGGGCGCAGGCCGAATCTTATCGCGATAAGGTTTTCGGCGCCATGGCCGACCTCCGCAAAGACGCGGACATACTGGAAACCCTGGTCAGCGAAGACTACTGGCCGATGCCGACATACTCCAAGCTCCTCTTCATGGTCTAGGAAGGACCTGCATTCTGACCGGGCCGCCGTTTGCCCCGGAAGCGAACGGCGGCCCTTCTTTTTTCACCCGGGTTCCCGGCTGCAACCAACTTCTACGGGGTTTTTGCTGCGGCATCCCGTTGTTCTGCGCCGCCTGATGTTTTTTGATACCGGATGCGATATAAGTCACATGCATGGTCATTCCCAGGCGCCTATAATCTAGATGAAAGTTGAGTGATATAGTCAACAAACACCGGCTTCAGGGGGACAAAATGGCGGAAATAAAGGTCGATTGTATCGGCGAGACATGTCCGGTCCCGCTCGTGGAAACGCGTAAGGCTTTGAGAAAAGCCAAAGAGGGCGACATTATCGAAGTCATTGGAAATCACCCCTCCTCCAGGAAAGAAATCCCCATGGCGTTGAAAGCCATGGGACTTGAATTACTGGAAGTGCAGGAAGAACCGGGCGGGACCTGGAAAATCCGGATCCGCCGGTAGGAGGGATGAGTTACATGGGCAACAAGGCTGTCATCGTGGTCCACAGCGGTGATATGGACAAATTGTACAGCGCTCTCATCCTGGGCAACGGCGCTTTATCCATGGGGATGGAAGCTTCCCTGTTCTTTACGTTCTGGGGACTTCAGCGCCTCAAGAAAGGCGCGCTGGAGAAAGGACCCCTCTCCAAAATGAACATGCTGGGCCTGGGCAAATGGATGATCAAGCAAAAAATGAAAAAAGCCAAGGTAGCTTCTCTGGAAAAGCTGATGCAGGATTTCAGGGAACTCGGAGGCAAGATACTTGCCTGCGACATGACGATGGACATCATGGGTGTCCGGAGAGAAGAACTCCGCGAGGACCTGATATCGGATTACTGCGGCGTGGGGACTTACATGAATGAAGCTAAAGATGCGTCAGTAACTCTATTTATCTGAACGGAGGTACCCGATGTCTGAAAAAAAGGTTTACCTGGATAATGCCGCCGCTACCCGCCTGGATGAGCGGGTACTGGAAGCGATTAAGCCGTACTTTTTTGACACGTATGCCGTGGCAACCTCGGAGTTTGCCTACACGCAGGGTATCGAAGCCAGGGAGGCGCTGGATGAGGCACGGACGAGACTGGCGGCAATTTTCAGTGCCGCCCCGGATGAGTTTATCTTCACCTCCGGCGGGACCGAATCATCCAATATGGCGCTCAAGGGGGTTGCCCTGGCGCTTGGGAAAAAGAAGGGCAAACACCTGATAGTGTCAAAGATCGAGGATTTTCCGGTGCTCCAGAGCGCGCAGTCCCTGGAGAGAGACGGTTTCCGGGTCACGTACCTGGATGTAGATAAGGAAGGGTTTATCGATATCGATCAATTGAAAAACTCTATTTCCAACGAAACGATACTCGTTTCCATCCAGCATGCGAACCAGGAGATCGGGACGGTCCAGGATATCGCCGCTATCGGCAATGTCTGCCGTGAGAAGGGAGTGCTCTTCCATACCGACGCCACGCATACCTTCACGCGGATACCTTTGGATGTCCGGGTACTCCCGGTTGACCTGATAACCGTCTCCGCGCATACGATACATGGCCCCAGGGGTGTTGGAGGACTTTTTGTCCGGAAAGGAACGCCGCTGACCAAGTGGATGGACGGAGGGTTCCAGGAATTTGACCTCCGCGCCGGGACCGAGGACATCCCCGGCGCGATGGGGTTCGCCACTGCTGCGGAACTCGTCACCGCGGAAGAAACCACACGCCTGCAGGGGATTCGCGATCATATCATCGACCGTATTTTGAGCGAGATACCGGATACGGCACTCAACGGCCACCGGCAGAGGCGACTTCCCCAGAACGTCAATATCTCTTTCAGGTTCGTGGAAGGAGAATCGATCACGCTCCACCTGGACATGCACGGCTTTGCGGTCAGTACGGGTTCCGCCTGTTTCAGCCGCTCACTCCAGGGCAGCCATGTCATCTACGGGATCGGCGGCGACCATGAAAGGGCGCACGGCTCGATACGTATGACCCTGGGCCGTTACAATACCCCGGAAGAGGCGGATTCCCTGGTCGAAACGCTCGCTTCCGTCGTGAAAGACCTCAGGGCTATCAGCCCGCTGGGCAAGGAGCATCAAGGAGGAGTAAAATGAAATTCCCCTACAATGAAACCGTTCTGGAACACTTTCGCCATCCCCATAACGTTGGGAAGATGGAGGACGCCGATGGAAAAGCGATAGAGGGAAGCCCCGCCTGCGGAGACATGGTGGCGGTCTATATCAAGGTAGAGCCCGAGAGTAAAACAATCTCAGATATCAAATTCGAGTCTTACGGCTGCGCTTCCAACATTGCCACCGGCTCCATCATCACCGAACTTTCCAAAGGGAAGACGCTGGATGAGGCCAAAAAAATAACATGGCAGGAAGCCTCGGAAGCGTTAGGCGGACTGCCGAAAATAAAAGCCCACTGTTCCGTCCTGGCCATCGAAGGGCTGCGTTCGGCGATCAAGAATTACGAAGAACGCCACGGTCTGGTCACGGAAAAGGAGCCGACCACGGAGGACACCATACGCAAACGCCTTGCCAGGGTCATGAACCCGATCTCCGGCCTGGACCTGGTGCATACCAACCTGATCAAAGATATCAGGCTGAAGGATGGGAACGTCCGGGTCATCATAGACCTGCCGCCCGCCCATCAGTTTGCCCCGGCAATAAAGGATGAGATCAAAGAGAAGATAGAACCGCTTTGGGACGTGAAGGAAGTTGCGGTTGAGTTCTC
>CAZPSP010000137.1:0-6752 GCA_964589285.1 uncultured Dehalococcoidaceae bacterium
CGGTACGACCTCGGCAACGTCGGACGTTACAAGCTGAACAAACGCCTCGGCGTGAACGTGAGTCTGAAAGAACGGACGCTGACGAGGGAAGACATCGTCTCCATCGTCAAGCACATCATCATGGTCAACAACGGACTGGATTCCGGCGATGATATCGACCATCTGGGCAATCGCCGCGTGAGGACGGTGGGAGAACTGGTACAGACCCAGTTCCGCATCGGATTCCTGCGGCTGGAGCAGGTGGTACGGGAACGCATGAGCATCATCGGCATGGAACAGGTAACGCCCTCCGCGCTGGTGAACATCCGCCCTATCGTCGCGGCCGTCCGCGAGTTCTTCGGCGGTTCGCAGCTTTCCCAGTTCATGGACCAGACCAATCCGCTGGCGGAACTGACGCATAAACGTCGTCTCTCCGCCATGGGCCCCGGCGGTCTTTCCCGCGAGCGCGCCGGCTTTGAAGTCCGCGACGTCCACTTCTCTCACTATGGACGTATCTGTCCCATCGAGACGCCGGAAGGCCCGAACATCGGTCTTATCGGCTCGCTGGCTACCTACAGCGTCATCAACGAGTACGGGTTCATCGAAACACCGTACCGCAAAGTAAAGACCGTTATCAGTTCCCACGATGAAAAGATCATCGGGCGCACCAGCACGGAAGCCATTGTCAACGATAACGGGACGACCATCGTCCGTGAAGGCGGCGCCATCTCCCACCAAGCGGCGTCGCAACTCGTCAAGATGGAGGAACGGGAGCTTAAAGTCGCGCCATATGTCTCAGACGAGATCATCTACATGCCGGCGGACGAAGAAGACAAGTACATCATCGCCCAGGCCAACGCGCCTCTCGATGAGAACAACCAGTTTCAGGGGAACCGAATTGAAGCCAGGCTGGCTGATGGTTATGTCCTGGAAGCGCCGGAGAACATCCAGTTGATGGATGTTTCACCCAAGCAGGTGGTCAGTGTGGCTACTGCCCTGACGCCCTTCCTTGAGCATAACGATGCCAACCGTGCCCTGATGGGCGCCAACATGCAACGCCAGGCCGTACCCCTGCTGCGGCCCCAGGCACCACTGGTAGCCACCGGCATGGAGATCGAGGCCGCGCGGCACAGCCGGCAGGTACTATTTGCGCGCAACGCCGGTACCGTAACCAGCATCGCCGGAAGCATCGATGACAAGCTGAATACCAAGTACCGCATCATCATCACCCGTGATGACGGCAAAGAGGATGTCTACGACCTCCAGAAGTTCGTCCGCACTAACCAGGGCACCTGCATCAACCAGCGGCCGCTGGTCAGCAAGGGCGACCGGGTGGAAGAAGGCCAGATCCTGGCGGACAGCTCGGCGACAGAGAACGGAGAACTCGCCCTCGGGCAGAACGTCACCGTCGCGTTCATGAGCTGGGAAGGCTACAACTTTGAAGACGCCATCATTCTCAGCAGCCGGATGGTCGAGGACGATTACTTTACCTCCATCCACATCAACAAGCATGAAGTCGAGGCCCGCGATACCAAACTCGGGCCCGAGGAAATAACGCGGGACATCCCGAACGTCGGCGAGGAAAGCCTGCGCGAACTCGACGAAAACGGCATCATCCGCATCGGCGCGGAAGTCCGGCCGGATGATACCCTGGTGGGCAAGATCACCCCCAAGGGCGAGACCGAACTCTCCGCCGAGGAGAAGCTGCTTCGCGCCATCTTCGGTGAAAAGGCCCGTGAGGTCAAAGATACCTCGCTCCGCGTGCCGCACGGCGAATGGGGCAAGGTCATCAACGTCAAGGTTTACAACCGCAAGGACAGTAAGAACGGCGGCGACGACCTGCCCGCCGGTGTCAACCAGTGGGTGCAGGTCTGGATAGCCCAGAAACGCCGCGTCTCGGTGGGCGACAAGCTCGCCGGACGTCACGGCAATAAGGGCGTTATCTCCGTTATCGCTCCCAAGGAGGATATGCCGTTTCTGCCGGACGGTACGCCCGTCGATATCATTCTCGACCCCATCGGCGTGCCTTCCCGTATGAACCTCGGCCAGGTGCTGGAAACACACCTCGGCTGGGCGGCGCAGGTGCTCGGTTTCCGGGCGGCAACCCCGGTCTTCGACGGAGCAGACGATACCTCCATCGAAGACGCACTCTGCCGGAGCTGGATCGTCGTCCAGTCCGGTTCGTGGGACCCGACGCCCGGCAAGACCAAAGTCCAGTATGATCGGGAAAAAGCCGAGGCATGGGTCAATGAGCACGGCTATGATGGCGCGGCGGTCTTCGATGAGACGCTGCGCGGTAACGCCCGCGATATCGGCCTGCGGCTCTGGCTGGAAACGCTGGATATCCCCGCCAAAGACCTGACGCCGGATGAACTGGATTCCGCCGTGGAGCAGATCAACCGTGACGGTCAGTTCGCTCCGCCAACGTATGGAAAACTGCCTTTGACCGACGGCCGCACCGGCGAACCGTTCGACCAGCCGGTAACGGTCGGCAATATCTATATGCTGAAACTCATCCACCTGGTGGAAGATAAAGTACACGCCCGCTCCACCGGCCCGTATTCCCTGATCACGCAGCAGCCGCTCGGCGGTAAAGCCCAGTTCGGCGGCCAGCGCTTCGGTGAAATGGAAGTATGGGCGCTGGAAGCCTACGGCGCGGCGCACAATCTCCAGGAAATGTTGACTATCAAGTCAGATGACGTGACCGGACGCGCCAAAGCGTATGAGTCCATCATCAAGGGCGATGATATTCTCCAGCCCGGCGTGCCGGAGTCTTTCAAAGTGCTCGTCAAGGAGCTTCAGAGCCTCGGCCTGGCGCTCGAGGTCATCAATGAAGAAGAAGCCCGTATCGCCTCCGGCGAGGAAGCCAGCGAAGAAGAATATCAGGTGGAAGGCGCCCCTCGCTCTGAAACCCCAGGCGGCCAGGAAGTATTGCTGGGTCCGCTGGACCTTGGCGGTGATGGTAACGAGCCCGTCTCCAAAGAGGAAGAGGACGCGGCCGCCCGCATGGCGCGCGAACTGATGGGCGAGGACAACAAGCCCGAAACCGAGGAGATCGGCCCTGTCATGCCTGAAGCCGGAACAGAAACCGACACACCAACAGAAGGCGAGGCCGGGCCCGCGGCTGAAGCCTCTGAAGAAGATACAGAAACAGATTCAGAAGAAGAAACGCGGGAAACAGAAGAGTAGAGAACCACGCTTGAGAGAGGTTGACAAAGATGTTCGAGATTAACGACTTTGATGCCGTCCGTATCTCCCTGGCTTCACCAGAACAGATACGGAGCTGGTCGTACGGTGAGGTAACCAAACCGGAAACGATCAACTACCGCACCCTGAAACCGGAGCGGGACGGCCTGTTCTGCGAAAGGATATTCGGTCCCACCAAGGACTTCGAATGTTATTGCGGAAAATACAAAAGAATACGGTATAAAGGCGTCATCTGCGATAAATGCGGCGTTGAAGTGGCACGCGCTAAAGTACGCCGCGAACGCATGGGACACATCGAACTAGCCTGCCCCGTCAGCCATATCTGGTTTGCCAAGGGCATTCCCAGCCGGCTCGGACTGCTGCTCGACCTTTCGCCGCGCAGCCTCGAACACGTCCTCTATTTTTCACAGTATATCGTTACCCGTGTGAATGAGGAAGCCCGGCAACAACTGCTCAACCAGCTCGAAATGGATGCTCTCGCACGCATTGAAGAAGCCCAGCGGAACATGGAAGCCCGGGTTGAGCAAATGACGCAGGAAGATGCACCGGTTGAAGAGATTAACCGTGTCCGCGGCGCCTTCGTCGATGAAAAAGCTAAAATTGAAGAGGACCTGGCACAGGACCAGGAAGTCCTGCGCAATATCAACCCCAGAGACCTCCTGACAGAAAACCAGTACCATGATTACATGTCCAAGTACGGGGATGTCCTGGAGGCCGGCATGGGAGCCGAGGCCATACTCCAGTTACTCAAGTCTCTCAACCTCGATGAGATACGCAATAACCTTCTACTGGAAACACAGTCCTCCTCCGGTCAGCGCCGGAAGAAGGCCAGCAAGCAATTGCGTGTCGTCGAGGCGTTCCGCAACAGCGGTAACAAACCGGAATGGATGATACTTACCGTCCTGCCGGTGCTCCCGCCCGATCTGCGCCCGATGGTCCAGCTCGACGGCGGGCGGTTCGCCACTTCCGATCTTAATGACCTCTATCGCCGCGTCATCAACCGGAACAACCGCCTCCGCCACCTCATCGACATCGGCGCGCCGGAGATTATCGTGCGCAATGAAAAGCGCATGCTCCAAGAAGCCGTGGATTCCCTTATCGATAACGGCCGCCGGGGCCGCGCCATTTCCATCAGCGGCAATCATAAACTGAAATCTCTCTCCGATATGCTCCGCGGCAAACAGGGACGTTTCCGCCAGAACCTGCTCGGTAAACGCGTAGACTACAGCGGGCGTTCCGTCATCGTCTGCGGGCCGGAGCTGAAACTCAACCAGTGCGGACTGCCCCGCCGCATGGCGCTGGAGTTGTTCAAACCCTTCGTCATGCGCCGGCTGGTCGCCCAGGGTCTCGCCCCCAATATCAAGAGCGCCCGCCGGCTGGTAGAACGGGCCAAGGCGGAAGTCTTCGATATCCTGGAAGATGTTATCAAGGAGCGCCCCGTTCTGCTCAATCGCGCCCCGACGCTGCACCGACTCTCCATACAGGCTTTCGAGCCGGTGCTTATCGACGGCAGCGCCATCCAGCTTCACCCGCTCGTCTGTTCCGCCTTCAACGCGGACTTCGACGGCGACCAGATGGCCGTCCACGTACCGCTCTCCCGCGCCGCCGTCAAGGAGGCCCGGGACATGATGCTGAGCCATCACAACCTGCTGCTCCCTTCCAGCGGCGAACCCACCGTGGCGCCCACGCTGGACATGGTGCTTGGCTGCTACTATCTGACGACCATCCGTGAAAAGAACCGTAACCCGAAGAAGGTCTACGGCAGCTTCGAGGAAGCCAAGCTGGCCTACGAGTTCAAACAGCTTGGTCTCCGGGAAGAAATGAACGTGAGAAACAAGGAGACCGGAGAACGGCTGGAGACCACCGTAGGACGTATCATCTTCAACGAGGTGCTCCCCAAAGAACTCGGTTACCAGAACCGCGTCTTCGACAAGGGCGCGCTCAAGGGACTGGCGACCGCCTGCAGCAAGATACTCTCCGATGAAGAGACCGGTGAAGTACTCGATGCCATCAAGCGGCTCGGTTTCATTTACGCCTCCAAGTCCGGCACGACCATCTCCGTGAAGGACGTCGAGGTGCCTGCCGCCAAACCGAAACTCCTGGCAGAAGCAGAGGCGCGTATCGCGACCATCGAAAACCAGTACCACCGCGGTCTCATCACCGAGGACGAGCGTTATAACGGCATCGTCGGCATCTGGATGGAAACGACGGACGCCATCACGGCCACCATCAACCAGAACCTCAACCGCTATGGCGGCATCTATATGATGGCCCATTCCGGCGCCAAGGGTAATATTTCCCAGATCCGCCAGATGGCCGGTATGCGCGGTCTGATGACCGACCCATCCGGCAAGATCATCGAGTTCCCCATCAAGTCCAGCCTCCGGGAAGGCCATTCCATCCTGGAGTACTTCATCTCCACGCACGGCGCGCGGAAAGGTCTGGCGGACACGGCCCTCCGGACATCTGAGTCCGGCTACCTGACCCGCCGTCTCATAGATGTAGCGCAGGACGTCATCACCCATGAAGAGGACTGCGGCACCACGGAAGGCATCTGGATCACCGAACCGAAGGACAAGGGCGTCCTGCCCCCGCTGGCGGAACGCGCCCTCGGAAGAGTTGCCGCGGCGGATATCGTCCATCCGGAGACCGGAGAGGTCCTGGTAGCCAGGAACGAGGAAATAGATGAAGCCAATGTCGAACTCATCGTGAACGCCGGCCTTAAAAAGGTCCTGGTCCGTTCACCGCTGACCTGCGAATCCCGCAGCGGCACCTGCCAGCTCTGCTACGGGCGCGACCTCGCCCGCGGCAAGATGGTGGAGATGAACGTGGCCGTTGGCATCATCGCCGCGGAAAGCATCGGCGAACCCGGCACGCAGCTTACCCTGCGTACCTTCCACACCGGCGGCGTGGTCGGCCTCGATATCACTTCCGGTCTTCCGAGAGTCGAAGAACTCTTCGAGGCCCGTATCCCGCGCGGCCAGGCCACCATCTCCGAAATAGACGGCATCGCCGAGGTCATCCAGACCGAGGAAGAACGCAAGATAAAGATCATCAGTACGGACATCTTCACCGACGACTACGCCCTGCCGAAAGCCTGGGACGTCCGCGTCACACCGGGACAATGGGTGGACATCGGTACCGTACTGGCTGCCCCGCCCGACGCACCGGAGGTAGCCGAGGCGGCCGTGGATATCCAGCCGCTCATCGCGCGGTTCTCCGGGGAGGTCAGCATCAAGAACGGCACGCTGACCATCAGTTACGCGGAACGCGAAGAACGCGAATACCAGGTAACCACTTCAGCCAGCATCTGGGTGGAAAGCGGTGACGAGGTGAAAGCCGGCCAGCAGTTAACGGACGGTTCCATCAACCCGCACGACATCCTGCGCATCCTGGGCAAGGAAGCGGTGCAGCAGTACCTCGTTGACGAAGTACAGAAGATTTACCGCTCGCAGGGCGTTATGATTAACGACAAGCACATTGAGGTCATCGTTCACCAGATGCTCACCAAGGTGCGTATCGATTCCGCCGGCGATACCGACCTGGTGCCGGACGAACTCGTGGAC
>CAZPSP010000138.1:0-6721 GCA_964589285.1 uncultured Dehalococcoidaceae bacterium
CCATGTTATTCTGCTTAGACCTGGTTTAGGAGTCCTTAAAACCCTGTGGTATACTTCCAAAATAGAGGGCTTTACTCCTAGTTTTCTAACGCCCGGGAGGAACCATGGAACAGGAAATTATCGCGGCCAGGACGATGGCTGGCCGGATAATCGAGAATATAGAAAAGGTCATGGTGGGCAAGACGGAGGCAGTGGAACTGGCGGTTATCGCCCTTATCAGTTGCGGTCACCTGCTCATCGAGGATGCGCCGGGCGTCGGTAAGACCGTGCTGGCGCGCAGCCTCGCCAGGTCGATCGATTGCACGTTCAAGCGTATCCAGTTCACGCCGGACATGCTCCCCGGCGATATCACCGGCGTGACCGTCTATAACCAGAAGAGCGGCGACTTCGAATTTCATTCCGGCCCCATCAACGCCCAGATCGTCCTCGCCGATGAGATCAACCGCGCCACACCCAAGGTGCAGTCAGCCCTGCTGGAGGCCATGGAAGAGCGCCAGGTCACCGTCGACGGCGTGACGCACCCCGTGCCGTCCCTGTTCCATGTTCTGGCCACCCAGAACCCGGTGGAATACGAGGGCACGTTCCCGCTGCCCGAAGCCCAGCTCGACCGCTTCCTGCTCCGCATCAACATCGGTTATCCGACCCTGGAAGAAGAGATCAGCATCATCGAAAGCCAGCAGTACGTCCACCCTATCGAGGAGATCGGCCCGGTTCTCGAAGCGCAGGACGTTATCAGGCTGCAGGCCACCGTTCGCAAGGTCTACGTGGATGACCTGATAAAACAGTACATCGTCAATTTGGTGGACGGTACCCGACACCATTCCTCGATATACCTCGGTGCGTCTCCCCGCGGGTCGCTGGCCCTTTTCCGCTGCGCCCAAGCCTACGCTTTGTTGAAAGACAGGGACTACGTAGTGCCCGATGATGTCAAGAAGCTGGCGGTGCCGGCTCTCGCGCACCGGTCGATCATCTCTTCCTCCGGGCAGATGTACGGCAGAGACGGAAGGGCTTCCATAGAAGAAATCCTTGAATCCGTCCCCGTTCCGGGGGCGCTTTCCTGAGGGAGAGGCTGCCGGGCCGCGGAAGTATGAGATGAAGATACGCTGGTTCATCCCTGCTATTCCCCTTGTCCTCGTTTTCCTGGCCCTGGCCGGGGGCTTCGATGTGGTCTGGCAGGTCTTCCTCTTCGTCACCGTGGTCTTCCTGCTTAGTCTCTTGTGGTCGCTGTTCAGCCTGCACCGGGTAAGCGCCCGCGTGCCGGCCTCCCGAGACCGGGCGCAGGTCGGGGAGAGGTACGAGCAGGAGTTCTGGCTGGAGAACTCCGGAGCGATACCCGCTCCGGTCGTGGAAGCCCGCGAACAATCCAATATGCCGGGGTATGAAAACCTCACCACATTCAGCCTCCTGGGGAGGTCTCCCCGCCGGTGGCGGACCACCGTCGAGTGCCGGAAACGCGGCAGCTACACGATGGGCCCGCTGAAGGTCACCGTGTCCGATCCCCTGGGGCTTTTCCCGGCCAGCCGGGACTTCGGAAAGCCCGGCCAGGTCCTGGTATACCCGCGTGTGCACGAACTGCCCAACTTCCACGTTATCCCGCGTCAGGAAGCCGGGCGCAGCCAGCGCCGGTGGATGGCCAGCGAGGCCGGTTCCGGGGCCTCCAAAGTGAGGGAATATACCAGCGGCGATTCCCTGCGCCACGTTCACTGGCCGACCACCGCTCACTCCGGCCGCCTCATGGTCAAGGAGTTCGACCCGGAGCGCGCCCACTATACGTTCCGGCATGTCTGGATCGTCCTCGATATGTACGCCCGCCATCTTTACGGTCACGGCGCGGAGACGACCGAGGAATACGCGGTTTCCGCCGCGGCCTCGCTGGCGGTCAAGTTCATCAGGGACGGCAAGGACGTGGGCTTGATGGCCGCGGGGGACCGCACGGTCCTGCATCTGCCCGCCGGCGGCGGTTTCCAGGAAGAGCGTATTTTACGTTCCCTGGCGGTCCTGCGCAATACCGGAAATATGCCGGTGGTAAAACTGCTGGCGGCGGAAGCGGACCACTTCGAATCCGGTTCAGCGGTCATCGTTATCATGCCGGCCGCCCAGCAGGACATCCTCACACCGCTGCGGCGCGCGCTTAACCGGAGCATTTTGCTGACCGTCGTCCTGCTCGACATCGCCAGTTTCGGCGGTCCCACCTTTCCGGAGGCGGACGCGCGGCGCTTCGAAGGGGTGGGATACAGCACCTACACCATAAGGCGCGGCCAGGAGATCACCAGCGCGCTGGACAGCCGGCTGGAATTCGTGAATGCGCCTAAAGTAGTGGGGGCAAAACGGTGAAGCGGGGCAGCGTTTACAATATCTCCTTCCTGGCTAAAGCCCGCGCCCGGGTCCTGGCGGGCCTCAGGGACTGGCCGCATTGGCTGGGAGTCCTGCTGTTGTTCGCGACCCTGGAAATAGCCGTGCTTTCACTGGAGCAGGCCAGATGGATCGAACCTCAGCCGCCGTTGAGCCTGGTCCTGGTCCTGGCACTCGCTGCCGGCTGGGCGCTTTCCGCAACCCGACTGAACAGCGGCATGGTTACATTAATCATGGCGGTGCTCGGAACAGGGGCCACGTACTGGCTGGGGGTGATCCCGGAACTCACCGGGGGCCGTGCGATCTTCAGCGTGTTACTGACCGCCATTACCTGGATTGCCGGTATGATATCCATCTGGGCGCTGGTACGGCACCGCAATGCCTGGGTAGGAGTCATATCCGGGGCCGCCGTGATGGTGGTCAACCTGAGCAACTTGCCGGACACATACTTCTACTTTTTCGGTTTCTATTTCCTGGCGGCGATGCTGTTCATCGTCCATGTCCGCCTTTCCCGGCACAGCAGCGGGCAACGGCGCCGCTTCCTCGGACAGGGGAGGGTTTTCCTGTTCGTAACGCTGGCGATTATCACCGCGGCTGGAACATTGTTCGCCTGGGCGGTACCGAAAGTCCGTGTTCCGCCGCTGCAGAACACCATCGCGTCTCAACTCATATGGATACGGGACGTGGAAGGGTCTTCCATCAATATTTTTGCGTCGGTGCCTTCCAAGGAGCGCCTGAGCACGGTCGTGACGCGCGGCGACCTGGGATTCGGCTCGAACTGGCACAGAGACGAGAACGTGGACTATATCATTTATGCACCGTTTGCCACGTACTGGCGGGTCAACGCGTATGATGTATATACGAGGGACGGATGGCGGAATTCTCCCACGGTTGCCACGGTCTATGATGAGGATACAGCCTGGAGAGGTTCCGCCGTCAAAGAAGGGTCCGGCGCGCTGACCTATACGGTGAAGCCCGGCATCAGGACGGACTCGCTGTTGACCGGAGGAACGTTCGTCACCGCCGATATTCCTTATGTTGTTCATGAAAGCGCCGGACAGGCCATGACCGTCACCGCCCCGAGGGTGCTAGGGGAGGGCGAGACGTACACCATGACGACCGCGCTGTACGTACCGACGATCCCGGAACTGGCGAGCGCGGAACCGGGGTATCCCGAGGCTATCGGAGAAGTGTACCTGGCGCTTCCCGATGATTTCCCGGTGGCTGTCCGGAGCCTGGCCGGCAAGATCACCGTGGATGCCGATAACCCTTACCAGAAAGTGGTCGCTATCGACCGGTACCTCAACCGCTTTCCCTACAAACTCGATGTAACGGGGCCGGAACCGGGCCAGGACGGCGTGGAATACTTTATCTTCCAGGAAAAGGCCGGGTTCTGCACGTATTTTGCTTCCGCCATGGCGGTCATGCTCAGGGCGGTGGACGTTCCGGCGCGAGTAGCCATCGGTTACCTGCCGGGAGATCCCGGGGAGAACCCCGGCGAATACCTGCTGAAGGACAAGTTGTACCATGCCTGGGTCCAGGTGTGGTTCGACGGCTACGGGTGGGTGGACATTGAAGCGACGCCGAGCGGCGAAGGTAATTTCCGCGGCGAAGTGCTCCATGAAAGCCCTGTCGTTTCCGCGATAGATACCGCCCAGTTGCCGCCCTGGGAAATCTGGTACCAGCAGTTCCTTTATCCGTCTTCTACTCCGCCTGCCGCGAGAGAGACGACGCCGACCCCTGCTTTGGCCGGACCGCCGGGACCGCTGGCTTTCTCCGATGAATTGGGGCTCGCCCTGATGGTTATCGGCATCATGGCCCTGATCGCACTGGTGTTGATGGTTCCGGTACTGTTCGCCCGTTCCGCGTTCAACCGCTGGGTATGGGGCGTGGACCGCGCCGACCTGGCGGCGAGGACCTATCTCCGGATGGGAAAACTGGCGGCCCTCGTGCAGCTCGGGCCGGCGCCGAGCCAGACCCCCGCGGAATACTCCGCCGCGCTGGCCCAGGCTATGCCCGAACAGGCCGGGAACCTGGAGACTATCACCCGCGCCTATACCGAAAAGAAGTTCGGCCGCGCCGGGAACCCCAACCTCTTCGAAGAAGCAGAGATACTCAAGGCGCGGCGCAGCGTTTACGATGCCCTGCTCTCCCGATTCGGGTTCCTGCGGCGGTTCCTGGAACGGTCGTAGTTACTAGAGAGTGGCGGGTTGCGCTGCGCTGCACCCACCCTTGGGACCTACTACGGCTTCCTATAGTGGATGAGGGCAGAGAGGCCGCGGGCAGGGACGCCCGCGCTACCCGGGTGAGATGGGAGAGCGGTGAAGTGGCTGGTTTATTGGTGGGTTGCGCTGCGCTGCACCCACCCTACGGGACTCCGTCCGCCGAGTTGCCGGGACTTCTCCTTTGCGATACACTTATAAAAAGCTTGCGTATACGTATTACTTTCGTGATCCCGTTCCTTGAGATTGCCACGTCCGCCACGACGGACACGCAATGACAGTCTCTTCTTAAATGAATAACAACGTGGAAGGAAGGTCTTGCCGCATGTATGAGAAAATAATGGTCCCCCTGGATGGTTCACGTTTCAGTAACCGCGCCCTTGAGTATGCCGTCGACCTGGCGCCCCGGTACGGCGCCTCGCTGTTTCTGGTGCAGGTCGTCGAGCCGGTCACCATCGTTCCGCCGGTCGATCCCACCGGCCTGTCATCGCCGGCCGCCGCGGAAGTCACCGTGGAAGAAGCGATCCGGCAGGAAAACAGGAACGCCAGCAAGGCGAAAGCCTACCTGGCCGCAAAAGTGCGGAACCTGAAAGCCCAGGGCATCGATGCGGAGTACAAGGTGCTGGAAGGCAACCCGGCCGAAGAGATCCTCAAGGCAGGGAAAAAAGCCAAAGTGGACCTCGTCGTCATGGCGACCCATGGTCGCTCCGGCCTCCGGCGCGTCTTCATGGGCAGCGTGGCGGACAAGGTCATCCGGGAATCCGGCGATCCCGTGCTGGTGGTCAGGCCTAAACAGCGGCGCCGTAAGAAGTAGTCCAGACATTTCTTTTTGAGTCCTTCCCTCGTTCCGGCGTGTTCACGACGGGCGAAGGATTCTTTAATTTTCTTTCAGGCGGGGCGGTTATGGTATAATGCGACATTACCATGACCGACCGTGAGCCGCCTTCCCCGAACGCGCCCAGGACCGGCATTTATCCCGGCTATATCATCGTAGGGCTTTCTTTTATCGTTATGACGGCGGCCATGGGGCTGTTCAATGCCTTCGGGGTGTTGTTCAATCCCCTCCTGGACGAGTTCGGGTGGACCTCCGCCATGACGGCGGGAGCTTTCTCTCTTTCCATGGTCGTCCGGGGCGCCGGCGGCATCCTGATGGGGGGTGTCACGGACCGGTTCGGGCCGCGCATCGTCCTGGTAGGCTGCGGAATCTCCGTGGCGCTGGGATATTTCCTGATGTCCCGGATAGACGCCGTCTGGCAGTTCTACATCGTCTACGGCGTGTTGATCGGCGGCGGCATGGCTGGCATCTGGGTACCGCTGCTTTCCAGCATCGCGCGCTGGTTCGACCGGCGACGGGCGCTGATGACGGGGATCGTCGTCTCCGGGGTAGGCATCGGCGGCCTCATCGTGCCGCCGGTCCTGACCCGTCTCATCGAGACCACCGACTGGCGCATTGCCTATATCATCCAGGCCGGACTAGTCCTGGTCTTCATCAGCGGCGCCGGCCTGTTCTTCCGCCGTCCCACCAGCCATTTACACGCGCCGGCGGCGGTAGCCGCCAATACGCCGCCCGTCCCCGCCGGGCAAGCCATCCGCGAGGCCCTCACCACGGGACGGTTATGGCTCGTCATTCTCGTCTTTTTCTGCTCCGGCTACGGGGCTTTTACGATAATGGTGCACCTGGTACCCCATGCCGAGAACATGGGCATATCGCCGCTGAGCGCTTCCACGCTGCTGGCGGTAATGAACGGCATCAGCCTGGTGGGAATCCTGGGCCTGGGCAGCGCCCTGGGAGACCGCTTGGGAGGCCGCCGTGTCTTCCAGATAGCGTTCATTGCCATGCTGGCGGGAATGCTGGTGCTGCTGTTCGCCGGGGAGTTATGGGCTTTGTACATCTTTGCGGCGCTGTTCGGAATAGCGGTCGGCGCGCTGGGCGCGGCGGAATCGCCGCTGATCGCGCAGCTTTTCGGGATGAAGTCTCACGGCATGACCCTGGGACTCGCCGGGATCGGATTCACCGGAGGTACGGCGGTAGGGCCGCTGGTGACCGGCTTGATCTATGATGCCACCGGGGAATACATGGCAGCCTTCATCGTTACCGCAGCGGTGGCCGTGCTGGGATTCATCGTTATCAGCCTGATAAGACCGGT
>CAZPSP010000139.1:0-6713 GCA_964589285.1 uncultured Dehalococcoidaceae bacterium
TATCTCTCCCACACCACCTTGCCGCCGAGCATGGTCATGTCCACCTTGATATCCTTGATGGTTTCGGGGTCGGCTTTGGTGGGATCGGCGTCGAGGAGGACGAGGTCGGCGAGCTTGCCGGGCGTGATGGTGCCCTTGATGCGGTCTTCGAAGGAGGCGTGGGCAGCGCCCGAGGTATAGAGGGACAGGGCCAGTTCCGGGGAGACGGCTTCATCAGGGAGGAGGTACCGGCCGGACTCGGCGCGGCGGGTGACGGCGGCCTGGATGCCGGTGAGGGGATTATTGGGCACGACCGGCGTGTCCGAACTGCCGGCCACGATGATGCCGTGACGCAGCGGCGACCGGATGCGGTAGAGGTACGGCTGCTGGGCAGGCTCGACGGTGGCGAGGTAGCGCTCCCCGTTGTAATAGATGAACGGCGGCTGGGTGACGACAATGGCGCCGAGCTTGCGGATGCGTTCCAGGTAGTTATCCGGGCACTCGCTGCAATGCTCGATGCGGTGCCTCCGACCATTGGTTTTGGATGATTCGCCGATGTATTCCAGGGCGGTCAATGCAGCGTTCACCATGGGCTGGGAGACGGCGTGGAAGGCAAGCTGGAAACCGGCTTCATGAATTTCCAGGCATTCGCGGTTGAGGTCGTCCTGCGGGGGGGTTACGCCGCCTTCCTTGACGCCGAGCATGACCTTGACTGCGCCGAGGCGCATGAGGTCGTCCCCGATGAAGGTCTTCAGCCTGCGTTCCCGGAACTCCCGCCAGTGCGGGAAGCCGGCCATCAGGTTCATGCGGCAGTGCAGGTCCTCATTGAGGACGAAATCGCAGACCGTTTCCCAGCGGCGAATATCGTTGGAGACGGTGGCTTCCTGGGCGGAGGTGATGCCTAGGGAGAGGAAGAGTTCGTCAACCAGGCCGATGCCCTCGTCGAGTTCGTCCTCGGTGAAGGGCGGCATGACCTTGCTGCGAATAAAGCCGAGCATGTTGATGAGGACGCCGTTCGGTTCGCCGGTCTCAAGGTCCCGCTCGATGCGCCCGTCCGGCGGCTCCTCGGTGAACATATGGATTCCGGCCAGTTCCAGGGCGCGGCTGTTGAGGACGCAGGCGTGGAGGGAGCGATGGCTGAGGACGACGGGATTATCTGGTGCGACCTCGTCGAGTTCCCGGCGGGTCGGGCAGCGTTTCTCGGCCAGGTAGAACTCGTTGTAGTCCGTGCCGCTGATCCAGTCTCCCGGCGGGGTAACGGCGGCCTTTTTGCGGACGGCTTCCTTGATGTCCGCGATCGATGTGACGGCGGGCGGACTGAGGTCGATGCTGAGGAGCTTCCTGATGAGAGAAAAGAGATGGAAGTGGGCGTCGTTAAAGCCGGGAACCAGGGTGCGCCCTTCGCAATCGATGATACGGGTGTTCCGTCCGGCAAGGGAATCGAGATCGCTGTCCTCACCCACGGCCATGATGGTAACGTCTTCCAGTGCCACCAGGCCCGCACGCGGTCGGGTCCCGTCCATGGTAATGACATTGGCGTTTTTCAGGATAATATCGGCGGGCACGGCATACCTTTTTGACCGGGGTAATCTACTGCCAGTATACTATTCATGTTCGTCACTGGCAAAAAGGAGTGTTCATGGACGCGGGGAAAACGGCTGAGAAACTCGAAAACTTCATACAGGACCAGGTGAATGCCGCCTCGTGCCGGGGCGTGGTCCTCGGGCTCAGCGGGGGCATCGATTCATCGGTCCTGGGGGTACTCTGCAAAAGGGTCTTCCCGGACACCACGCTCGGCATCATCATGCCGTGCCACAGCATCCCGGCCGATGAAGAACACGCCCGGCTCATGGCGGACAAGTTTAGTATTCGCACGGGGAAGGTGGTCCTCGACGAGGTCTACGATACCTGTGTAAAGGCACTGCCGGACTTTCACACAGAGCCATTGCGGAAACGCCTTGCCGGGGCCAATCTCAAGGCGCGCCTGCGGATGATCACGCTGTACCATGCCGCGAACCAGCTCCAGTATCTCGTGGCGGGGTCCGGCAACTGCTCGGAATTGACCATCGGCTATTTTACCAAGCACGGGGACAGCGGCGTGGATATACTGCCGCTCGGCAACCTGGTCAAGTCCGAGGTGCGTGAACTGGCGCGGTACCTGGGCGTACCGGACGTAATCATCGATAAACCGCCGTCAGCCGGTCTCTGGGAAGGCCAGACCGATGAGGACGAGATGGGCTTCACCTATGAGTCACTCGATACATACATCCGGACCGGTCAAGCACCCGAGGACCTCAAGACCATGATCGAAGCTCGGAGGGCGGCCTGCGCCCACAAGTGCTTGACGCCGCCGGTACCGCCGGCGTGAAAGAACCGAACCTGACATGAACAGACCTGAGATACGCGACGTCACCGGGGAACCCCTGGAAGTCAACCTGGACATCATTCGCCGCTCGTTCCAGACGGTCGCGGACGAAATGGGCATTACGCAGGAGAATGCGCCGCGGTATACGGCTTTCCTGCCGCTGGAACGGCTCAGTGAAGAACGGGACAACGGAGCGAGGTTTTTCGGATACTTCATCGACGGACGGCAGGTGGGGTTCGTGACCGCCGAGCCGGAAGATGGCGGAAAGTGGTTCATGAAACGGCTGGCCGTCCTGCCGGAGTATCGCGGAAGGGGCATCGCGCGTAAACTCATCGAAAAGGTCATCGACTACGTCAAGGGGCGCGGCGTGACCTGTTTGCATATCGGCATCGTTAACGAGCAAAGAGGACTCAAGGCCTGGTACGAGGGGATGGGGTTCAAGGAGTACGAGGTCTTCGAGATTCCAAATCTGCCGTTCACGGTGGCATTGCTGAAAAAGGACTTGAATACGGAGAATGGAGTTTAATAATGTTTGACTGGGATGTTGTTATCGTCGGCGGAGGGCCGGCCGGACTGACCGCCGGGCTGTACCTGGCCCGGGCCAAACGGCGGGCGCTACTGCTGGACAGGGACACCCCCGGCGGCTATATACGGAACATAGAGCTGATCGAGAACTACCCGGGTTTCAGCCAGGGAGTGGGAGGGGCGGCGCTGGCTTCGCAGATGGTGGAGCAGGCGCGGCGTTACGGGCTGGAGATAGAGAACGGCGAAGTCACCAGCCTGGAAGCCTTTTCCGGCACCCGTTACGTCGGCTGCTCGAACGGGACGGGATACACCACGGGCGTCGTCATCTTCACCGGCGGCTCCAAGAACAAGAAGCTCGGCGTGCCCGGTGAGGTAGAACTGGCGGGCAAGGGCGTTTTTGAGTGCGCTTTCTGCGACGGTAGCCGCTATGAAGGCAAGACCGTGGCAGTGTGCGGCGGCGGCGACGCCGGCGTGACCGAGGCGCTGTACATGGCCAGGATAGCGGCGAAGGTCGTGCTCATCGAGGCGATGCCGGAACTGACCGCGACCGCCGTTCTGCAGGACCGGCTCCGGGCTTTGCCGAATGTGGAGGTCCGCTGCGGCGTGCGGGTGGCATCCATAGACGGGAACGGCAGGGTGGAAGGGATAACGCTCCTGGATGCCGAGAAGGGGAAGGTGGCGGTGCCGGCGGACGGCGTGCTGGTGCATATCGGGCTGGAGCCGAATACCGATTACCTGGAAGGCGTCCTGGACCTGGACGAATGCGGGCAGATACCGGTGAACCAGCAGATGGAAACAGAGACGGAATGTGTGCTGGCGGCGGGAGACATCCGGAGCGGATCGCCGCGGCAGGTGGTAGCGGCGGTGGGAGACGGGGCCATCGCCGGGATACGGGCGCAGAAGCTGTTGAACGAGATGGGTTAGAGCCTTAAACCCACCCCGTCTCCCTTTCGAGCTGGAGTCGATAGATATGTGCTGTGCAGGTATCTTCGGCAGCTCTTTACCTGCAGCCATACGGCTCTGGATACGGATCGGGTGGTACCGGCGTCCTGCATATCTAACAACGGGCGTGAAATACCGCGCGGCATCGTGTAGCAGTCACCATAGCTATCAAGCCAACACCGCGGGCAAGATGCCCGCGCTACCTGGAGTAGCGGTATTCCAGATTTTCAAGGTATAAGGTACATCGGCACTATTCTCCTTTTGTGGTACTATGAAACATGACGCTGTACCATCTCTCAAAACCCTCCGCCGCGGCTATTCCGGTCATCGCAAGCATACCTCACAGCGGGCACGAGATACCGCGCGCCATCGCCTGGCAATTCCGGCGGGAGCTGCGGCACAAGCTGTATGGAACGGACTGGCACCTGGGCAGCCTGTGTGATTTCTTGCCGGACCTGGGCGTTACCGTCCTGCGGGCTACCCACAGCCGCTACGTGGCGGACCTGAACCGGGACTTCAGGAAGTCCGTCTTCGGACATCACACGGAATCGGTCATCTACCGGGATACTATCGGTGACGAACCGCTCTACGACATCGAGCCGAACGACCATGAACTGAACGAACGCATTATCCGCTACTACCTGCCGTACCACCGGCAACTGGCGGAACTCATCGATGAACACCTCAATCGGTCCGGCAAAGCGTTTTTGCTCGATCTCCACAGTTTTGGGACGGACTATCCGGATGCGGATGTCGTCCTGGGGGACGTGAAAGGGAAAAGCTGTGACAAGTCCCTGACCGGCGCCTTCGAGCGGGCGTTCCGGGACCGCGGCTTCGATGTCGTGCGCAACGAGCGCTGGACGGGCGGCTACATCACGCGGCATTACAGCGAACTCAAGGGCGTGCAGGCGCTTCAGATCGAGTTGAGGTTCCGCGCCTACCTGGAGCAGGCGGAGGCGCGGCCGGTGGAGACAGAGGAGAACACCGCTGCCTTCAGGGAAGCGCAGGAACAATTGAAAGAGGTTTTCTCGTCAGTTCTGCTGTCTGTGATAAGCCCGTAGTTTTTCACCTGTTCCCGAAAATTTTCATTGCGAGTCCGCGGGGGCCTGAAGACCCCTTGCAGTAACACGGGGAATTAACCAATCAGCGAAAACAATCAACGGGGAAAGTTCCCATTGTGAACCATCGGCGGATTTTGCTAGAATCATGAGACCGGCAACGCTGTTCCATATTCAAGGGCCGGCAGGAGGTCACCAATGGAAGACATGTTCAAGGGCAGGACCGCGGTGGTTACCGGAGCGGGCGGGGGCATCGGCAGCGCCGAAGCAGCGTTCCTGGCCGCCCGGGGCGCCAGCGTGGTCGTCAACGATATCGGCGTCTACAACAGCGCCAACCCCCACGAGGCCGCGGACCGCGTCGTGGCGGACATCAAGAAAGCCGGCGGCATGGCGGTCGCCAGTTACGACAGCGTCGGCACGCCGGAGGGCGCGGAGAACATCATCAGGACCGCCATCGACGCCTTCGGCAAGCTCGACATCCTCATCAACAACGCCGGGGCCTTCCGCATCCATTCCATCGAAGAGACCCCGCCGGAGGACTGGGACCACGTCATGAAGTCCCATCTCTACGACACGTTCTACTGCACACACTACGCCGTCCCGTACATGAAAAAACAGGGTTACGGCAGGATTATCAACACGGCTTCCCACGTAGCGCTCGGGCAAGCGGGACAGACGGCTTACTCCGCTGCCAAGGAAGGTATCGTCGGGTTCTCACGGTCGGCGGCGCGGGAACTGGCGCAGTTCGGCATCACCTGCAACGTCATCCGCCCGATAGCGGAAATGGTCAGCGCCAGGGGGACCGACCCGGAGATGGCGGTCAACCGCCCGGAAGACGTGGCGGCCCTCGTCGCGTATCTGGCCTCGGAGGCAGCCGACCACATCAACTGCTGCGTCTTCGAGGTGTGGCACGGGCATGTCGGCATTTTCGCCGACCCCCCGCAGGTGGACAAGACCATCTGGAAAGACGGCTCGTGGACGCCGGAGGAACTGATGAAGGTCATGCCGGATACGCTGACGGCCGGCCGCAGCCGTGAAGAATTCCCCGTTTCGCTGCCGCTGTGGCTGGTGAAGCTGATGGTAAAGCGGGGGCTTATGGCTGCGCCGAAGAAATCATGAAGGGAAAATAAGGCGGTCCGTCCTTAGATAGACTCGTCCTTCGACATGCTCAGGACGAGCGGGGTCAGGCTAGATTGAACGACCTCTTCGCGTTCCCGGAGAAAACGAGCGCTTTAGCCTCTTCACTGACATTCAAGGATTCCACCAGCTTGATGTGGTCTTTGACATCGCAGATGGGCCAGTCCGTCCCG
Organism: uncultured Dehalococcoidaceae bacterium; assembly: GCA_964589285.1. GTDB lineage: Bacteria > Chloroflexota > Dehalococcoidia > Dehalococcoidales > RBG-16-60-22 > DAOUEG01. The sequence continues at coordinate 6,180 of CAZPSP010000139.1, forward strand.
AAGAGCACCTTTTCCGGCGCTTTGGCGACCGTCTCTTCCAGAACCTGTTTGATGAAGTCTTTGCCGCAGAAACGGATGGTGGTGGGGTGTGCGAGGCCGGAAATGTCCGCGTGAACGTTGGAGACCTTGAAGAGGATCTCCTGGCAGGCTTCCAGGTGCGGCTGGGAAAAATGCGCGATGATGATGTTGAGGTCCGGGAAAAGCTCCGCCAGCCGGGCCACTTCCCACGGGTGGTTGAACTCTTCCCGCCATCTTTCCTGCATGGTCTCCCCGGAATGGAAGAGGACGGGCATGCCGTGCTGGCGGCAGACTTCATAGAGGGGATAGCAGGACTCTTCATCCGGGTAGAACTCCTCGAAGCCGGGGTACAGCTTGACCCCGACGATGCGGCGTTCTTCGGCGAGTTTCTCTATCCCGGCCACGACGCCGGCGTTAATGGACTCCACGAGGGCGGTGCCGAGAGCGAACAGTTTCGGGGAGACGGCGGTCAAGATCGGAAGAGCACACGTCTGAACTCCAGTCACGAGATTCCAT
>CAZPSP010000140.1:0-6675 GCA_964589285.1 uncultured Dehalococcoidaceae bacterium
TGCATCGTCACGATAACGATCAGCGGAGGGAAGGCGTTGGGCAGTATGTGCCGCAACATCGTGCGCCATGAGCCTGAACCCAGGGACTTCTGCGCAAGTATGTAGTCATTCTCTTTGATACTGAGAGAAAGCCCGAAGGTTACCCTGGCGTACCCCGGTACCGATGCGATGCTTAAAGCGATGATGACGTTAAAGAGACCGTTACCCAGCAGCGCCGCGATGACAAGACAGAGGACCAGCATGGGGAAACACATCATGGCATCCATTATTCTCATGATGACGCTGCTGATTATTCCCTTCGAGTAACCTGCCACGATTCCCAGGATGATCCCGACGACAGAACCGGCGATGACCGAGATAAAACCGACTTGCAGCGCGGTACGCGAGCCGTAGATGAGACGGCTTAATGTATCCCGTCCCAGCTTGTCGCCGCCAAGCCAGTGTTCCGCGCTCGGTTTGGCCAGGGAAGGCGCTACCCCCGGTGTATAAGGATCATAGGGAGCAATCCACGGCGCAAAGATTGCAACGATGAAAAGCAGTATCAATATGATAAGTCCGCCGATGACCACACCGCGGGCGAAGAATACGCGTCTGAAGCGCTTCCATTCACTGGAGCGGGGTTTGTTTTCCGAAAATCCGTTCGTTATTTGTGCTTCTTCTACCATATTCATCCCTAACTGTACCTTATCCTGGGGTCAAGCCAACCATAGGACAGATCTACCAGGAGATTGATGACCAGAATGGAAACCGAGATGACAAAAACGATGGCCTGGACCACCACGTAGTCCTGGCCGAAGATGCTGCTGACGAACAGCCGGCCGATACCCGGAATGGAAAAGACCGTCTCCACTAGTACGGAACCGCCGAGTATCATCCCGACGCCCATACCGATCAGGGTGATCACCGGTATCAGGCTGTTTTTCAGCGCATGCTTGAGAATGATGACGCGCTCGCTCAGCCCTTTGGACCACGCGGTCCTGATGAAGTCCTGGCCGATTGTTTCCAGCATACTGGAGCGCATCTGCCGCGCATTGGCGGCAATTGAAAACAGAGACAGGCAGATAACGGGCATGATAAGCTGGCGGGTGCTCAGCGAGAAATCATCGAACGGTGAAGTGTACCCGCTTGTGGGGAGCCAGCCTAACTGCAGGGCGAAGAAATAGATCATCAGGATGCCCAGCCAGAACTGGGGAATGGTAACGCCTATATAGGTCAGAGGCGTTATTATCTTGTCCGGCCATTTGCCTCGCTTGACTCCGGCCCAGATACCGATGAGAATGCCGGTCAGGGCGCCGAAGATGAGTGAAAGAACACCGAGGTAAATGGTCTTGGGCAATCTTTCAGCCAGCAGCGTGCTTACTTTTTCATGATAAAAGATGGAAGTCCCGAATTCACCATGGGTGATGCCGCCGATCCAGTTGAAATATTGCACGATGAGAGGCTTATCCAGGCCGAACTGCTTCCGCAGCACTTCCATCTGCTCTTCCTGCAGAGCCTGCTGCTGCGCCGCCTGGCCCATGTAGATGATTAACGGGTCTCCAGGCAGCAGACGCATGATAAAGAATACGATGAGGGTTACGAGGATGAGCACAAGGAGTGCCATCAGTATTCTGCGGATGATATATGTCGTCACGAGCTTACCTCGGTAATAGTTAATCCAGTGTACTACCTGGTTGACCGAATATCAAGCCAGCGTAGAGAGGCATAAGAATCCATCTGTTCCGGCCGGACGAGTTCCGGGACCGGCAGGTCCCGGTTACCTCGCCCGGCCGTGTAAAAGTTCAGGATTGAGTTTTAGTGTTTTTCCATCCAGTCATTTTCAGGATGCCAGATGATGCCGTGTATCATGGGATATTCGGTATGGACATAAGGCCACACCACGGAAGCTTCGTAGGTCCTCCAGAGTGGGATGAACAGAGCATCTTCATCAGCCTGCTTGAGGGCTGCCTTGATGGCCGGAGCGGCCTCTGCAGCGCTGTTGTACTTGGGATCGATAGCTTCATTGCAGAGGTCGATAAATGCCTGGGACTTGTAGATGTTCGGGGTCCGGAAAGTCATCGGGTTCGGACCGTAATGGACGAACAGGTCCGAGCCGTCCGGGTTGATGCCGGATGCGGTATAGCAGAGACCGTCCCAGCCGCCCTTATCGCCGCCGAAGAGCGCGCCGAAGTAGCGTCCGAGATCGGCGATATCAGGTTCGACGGTGATGCCGGCGAGTCCCAGTTGATACTGGAACAGGGCCATGGCGTCGTTGGTGGCGGACCCGGATGCGCCGAGGATCTTGACCGTGAATCCATTGGGATAGCCGGCTTCAGACAGCAGTTGTTTGGCTCTTTCGACGTCATAGGGATAAGGGTCGTAGCCGGGATTATATCCGGGGCTCGTCTTGTGTCCCATCTGGGTCAGCGGCTCATACATGCCCTGGCCCAGGGTTTCAGCGATGGTCTCGCGGTCGAGGGCGCAGGTGATGGCTTGGCGGACTTTGACGTTGGAAAGCGGGCTGTTCTCATCCATGCTGCTGAAAAGCATGGACATGAACATACCGGGGCCTTCAACGAGCTTGAAGTTCTTTTCCTTGAGCTCGAGGATATCGTTGATGGACGTGGTGTCTGCCCACATGTCGGCTTCACCGGCCTGCAGTTTCGCGGAAGCAACCATCGTGTCCGCAATGGCAGTCTCGACGATCTTGTCGACATAAGGCTTGCCTTCCTGCCAGTAGTTCGGGTTCTTGACGAAGGTGATGTGATCGTCCCTGACCCACTCGGATACTGTGAAGGCGCCGGTACCGACGGCATTGGCGCGGGCCCACTCTTTACGAGCTTCGCCGGCCGCTTCTGAGGTATCGTCAGCGGAAAGAGTGCCGCCGGCGGTCATGAAAGACTTCGGCGAGATGGGACTTGTCAGACCGATGTTCTGCACCGTCTGCCAGTCGAACGATATCATGTTCATGACAAGTGTCAGTTCGTCTTTGACTTCCATGGATTCGATGAGGTTGGTGCCGGTGCCGCTCCGGTTATCAATATTTAGTTGGACATTCCAGCGGACAGCTTCGGCGTTGAACGGTTCGCCATCGGAGAATTTCACACCGCTGCGCAGGTGCCAGGTGATGGTCTTGGTAGCCTGATCGGCTTCCCATGCAGTTGCCAGTACGGGAACCAGGTCACCCTTTGTAGAACCCCATTCGCAGAGGTGTTCGATAACGGGAAGCATCTGGAAATTATCGCTGGGAGCTTTTTCCGGAGGGTAGCCCAAACACTTGGGGATGGCCCCGGCGATGATCCGGAGCGTACCGCCCTTGTTGATTTCTCCGGTTGTTGCCGTGGATGTCTGTGTGGTCTGACTGGTGGATGTGGTCGTGGTGGCGGATGGTTGTGTTGTTGTCGTCGTCGTCGTATCCCCGCCGCCGCAGCCGGCGAGAACCAGGGTGCTGATGAGTATAACGCCGAGGACGATTGCGATTAAATACTTCTTCACTTAAATGTTCCCCCCTTTTTTTCTTGTTCACGGGTGATTGGAAAAGCTTATGTCATGCGCCGGACCTCCTTACTTAACAAAAACGCCGGCGATATCATCTGAAATTCGCTGTGCGCTGGCTGTCAGTTCCTTTGTAAACCTGTCCAAACCCGGTTTCAGGCGCGTTTCCATCCCGACGATGAAGAGAGCGACCGGGCAGAAGTAGTTGTACACAGGAGCGGAGATACAGACAGCCCCCTGAATTCGCTCCCCGAAACTTATGCTGTAGCCATTTTGCCGTATTTCATGGATTTGTGCAAGCAGTTCTTCACTATCCGTCACGGTTTTTTTTGTGAGGTTGTCATGTCTTATATGCTTCAGCGCTTCCATGAGTTCGTCATCTTCGAGCTGGGAAAGGAGTACCTTGGCCGTGGCTCCGACGTATTGGCCGCGGTGCCGTTCGCTTTCTTCAATAATCCTCAGATCATGCCGGCTCGGGATACCGTGCAAATGTTCAAAGCGCAGCTTGTCTAGTATTCCCAGGTTGATCGTCTCCTCCGTCAGGTCCGAGAGCTGGTACATCTCCTTTAGAGCGTGAAGGACCAGGTAACGGTGGGTGGAAGCAGGATTAACGGTCAGCCGCGTGAAGATCGGTCCCAGGAAATACCGTCGGCTGGACCCATCCTGGACCACCCAGCCCAATTCACCGAGGTTTTGAAGCAGGCGGTGCACCGTTGAAATGCTGTAGTTGCAGTACTCGGCGATTTCCGTGGCTGAATCGATGCCGTTACTGAGGCATAGCAGTATGTCCGTTATCCGCTTCAGCAGCGAAGGGGCGGTTGTTGTACTCCCCGCAAATGTGCTATATTTCCGTTGATTGGGAAAATTTTTTCGCACTGACATTAGAGACATTATAGCACGGTCTGTCAATACCGGGATAACCCTTTTTGAGACTAAAATACGATTGGAGAAAAAAGCCCTGATGTCAAAAGATTGGAAAGCCATGACGCCCGATGAAAGACGCGAGGAAAGGTTCAACTGGTGGCTGAACCCGGAACACGTGAATTTCGCCAGCAAGGAAGCCGAGGCCAACTACAAGAAACGAGTGACCCGATTGATGAAAGCCATCAAGTGCGAGGTGCCGGACCGGGTACCTATGCTCCTGCCCTCCTTCCCCCTTTATTACTACGGCATCACCCTCAAGGAAGCCATGTATGACAACCGGAAAGCCATCGCTGCGGCGCGCAAGTGGTTCCAGGACTTCCCGGACTCCGATACGTTCTCCGGAGGCGGCGCCGGGTCGGCCAGGGGCTCCGAGATACTGGACAGCCTGACTATGCGCTGGCCGGGTCACGGCATGCCGGATGACGCCTCCCTGCCCAACTTCGTGGAAGGCGAATATATGAAAGCCGATGAGTACGACCACCTCATCAAATACCCCGGCGATTGGTGCTTCCGGCGCTACCTGCCCCGCTCGCTCGGAGCTCTGAAAGTATTTGAAACCTTCGATCCGCTCTACGATATGATGGGTATGGCCAATCGCTTCGTCATGCCGGCGGTGAGACCGGAGGTACGAGCCGCTTTCCAGGCTATCATCGATTACGGCAAGGAAGAAGAAGAATGGGGCAAACCCATGATGGAATTCATGCGGGAAGGCCGCGAGGCCGGTTACCCGTCTTTCTTCGGCGGCCAGGCCCACGCCCCGTTCGATATCCTGGCTGACACTCTCCGCGGCACCCGGGGCATCGTCCGCGATATGTATCGTCAGCCGGACAAGATCCTCGAAGCCATCGAAATGCTGATACCCCTGAACATCGAGATCGGCGTACGCCAGTGCAACCGGTCCCGCAATCCGGTCTGCTTCTTTGCCCTTCACAAAGGCGATGACGTTTTCATGTCCGATGCCCAGTTCCAGAAATTCTACTGGCCGGGCTTGAAGGCCGTTATCCTCGGGCTGATCGAAGAAGGTATCACTCCCTGCCTCTTTGCGGAAGGCAAATATACCAACCGCCTCGATATCATCTGTGACGACGAAATACCCAGGGGCAAGGTTTACTGGCACTTCGACCAGACGGACATGCACAAAGCCAAGAAACTGCTCGGCGGCAAGGCCTGCATCGCCGGCAACATCCCGTCTTCCCTGATCATTACCGGTACGCCGGACCAGATGAAAGCCTACTGCAAGGACCTCATCGAGGTCTGCGGCAAGGACGGTGGTTTCGTCCTCACTTCCGGCGCCGGCGGCCACAAGGGCAATGTGGACAATGTCCGCGCCATCGTTGAAGCCGTCAATGAATACGGGTGGTATAAGTAATGCCCGGTTTAAGGGACAACTCTATGATTGGCGGATAACTGGGACTCTCAGATGGTCTTGGAAAACCAAAGAGTAAATATCAAAATTCAGAAACACGTCTCTAAAACAAAAGATGAGTTCAGAGAGCGGTGTTTTCGATACTCTGTCGCCGTCATTGGTTTTATCAAGACGTTGCCGGAAGACCGCGTACACTGGAGGCTTTCCGGTCAGCTTCTACGGTCAGCTACCAATATTGGTGCAAACGTTACCGAAGCTAATGCCTCAAGTTCAAAACGGGAATTCATAAGATACTTCGAAATTGGTTTAAAGTCGGCAAATGAAACAGTGTATTGGCTCGAGTTGTTGAAGGAGGGATTGAAAGTAAACCGGGACGAGGTTGGAGAATTACTTCAAGAAACCCGAGAATTGTCCAAGATCTTGGCCGCAAGCCTGATGACGATGAAAGGCCGAACGACCTGAATCAAATATTTTCATGTTTAAACGTCTTTGTTTCTGATTTTTGATTTCTCATTTTTGGTTTAATAGAAGGAGGTTCACAAATGACACGGTGGCAAGATTACATACGAGAAGAAGGTACCCCTCCGGACTGGCCGTATCCCATTAAGTACGGCGAGGAAACGGAAATCGACGTCGATGTCCTGGTGCTCGGCGGCGGCATCGGCGGGTGCTGGGCGGCCATCAGCGCCGCGCGCTCCGGACTGAAAGTGGCCCTGGTGGAAAAAGGCGATGTTCAGCGCTCCGGCGCCGGCGGCCCGGGCTGCGACCACTGGTGCAACGCCCCCGCTAACCCTCTCTCCAATGTCGATCCCGATGAATGGGCTGTTCACATGGCGGACCGTCCCTTCGCCAACGGCATCGGCATCCAGATCCAGTGCCGCGAAGATTGGGACACCCTCCAGGAAATGGAA
>CAZPSP010000141.1:0-4737 GCA_964589285.1 uncultured Dehalococcoidaceae bacterium
GAAACAGGCACTGCGGTCAATAGCAGCAGTACGATAAGGGCGATGCCCATTGATCTGAAAAACCGGATTTTCTTCATTTGAATTTGTTCCCCTCTCGATAGTGGTTGCGGCACGCGCGGTGCCGGGCCTACTTAGTATAACGAAAAATTCTTCCTTCGGTTATTCCTCTCGGTCACCTCCCGTACGTCTTCCCAGACGAAATGCGAGGTAGGCGATGATGATAACGCCGACACCGGCAATGGCGAATATCGCCCACGCAGGGAAGACGGAAGAAGATGAAGCTGATGCAGCTATGGAAAAGATACCGTTCTCGGACCAGTCCCCGGGGACCGAGGCCGCATCAACGGCTTTGACCCTCCAGAAGTAGGGCGTATCGCTCTCCAGAGAAGAGTAATCCGCGCCGGTGAGAACGAAGTCTGAGGTGGTGATGCCTTCTTCACGGATGATGACGGTCCCGAATGACTGGTCGTCCGATATCTCGATCATATAGGTTACCGGGCCGTTCGCGCCGGCGGTGTCTTCCCAGTCCAGCAATAACTCATCGCCGGCGGCCCCCACGGCAGCGGTCTTCAGGACGGGGGCTTGCGGCGGGCTGATGTGGAACGACCATGGCGCCGACCATTCCCCTTCGTTGCCGGCGCCGTCTATCGCCCTGACGCGCCAGTAGTAGGTTACCGGGCCTTCGGCGCCTGCGGGCTGTTCGCTTTCAGTCAGGGCGTACGATGCCGTTGACAGGCCTTGTTTCTCGACGAATATCGAACTGAAGGACTGGCCGGCGGCTACCTGGAGATCATAGGTGACCGGCGGGCTGTCGTCGTTGACCTCGTTCCAGGCGAAGGTGATGCTGCGGCCGGTCTGGCTGTCATTGACCGGTAACAGGAGCGCCGGCGCCGGAGGGGCTATGGTCTCGACGGTATAGGTGAACTCCTTCACCGTCGTGCCGTCACTGACGGATACGGTGTGAGGACCGCCGGCCGTCCCCTCCGGAATGGTAAATGAAGCCGCGAAGCCGCCGTTGTTATCGGCGGTGACCGTCAGCTTCGATTGATCATCGAACATAATGGTTATCGTTCCGCCGGGGATAAAGCCGTCCCCTCTCACAGTTGTTTCGCTGCCGATATGCCCGTTATCGGGGCTCAGGGCCGCGCCCGCCGTGACCGTGAACTTATCGGTATCGGTGTTTCCGTCGGCGTCCGTGGCGGTTATTTCATATAGATTGGCTTTAATGTCGGGGACGAAGAAATTGAATTCGAAGCTCCCGTTCTCATCCGTCGCCCCGGAAGCCACGTTGCGCGGGCCGATGGTCACGGTGTAATTCTTCTTCGGCCCGAAGCCGCTGCCGGTCCCTTTCACCTGCTCGCCGGGGCCTCCGGAGGCGGTATCAAGAGTGACGACCGGTGTGACTTCAAAGGCGGCTTCAGCCTGGTTGCCCTTGCCGTTGCCGACCGCTATGACATGCGGACCCGCGATGCAGGCCGGGATAGTGTAATGGAAATCAAACCGCCCGATGTCCGAGGCTTTCTCTATGCCGGCCTGGACGGGGGAGGGGGTATAGAAATAGATAATCACTTCCGTATCGGCGTAAAATCCCTTTCCGGAAATAGTGATGGAGGTCCCTACCGGACCTTTAACGATGTCCAGGTAGAGGTCCGTTGCCTCCACGGTAAAAACGGTTTCCGCGATTTTTACCAGCCCGTTGAAGTCGCTGGTGACCTTGACCTGGTAGACGCCGGCGGGAGTGCCTTCCGGGACGACAAAGGGTATCTCGAACGTACCCGTGTCCGGCACCGAGAACGGGCTGTACTCTATCTGCGTATTGTGGAAAAACACGTAGACGGTATCGCCGCGATAGGAATCGAACAACGTACCGGAGATAGCGGTCACCGTTCCCTGGGCGCCGACGGCCGGAGAGATCGTGATGCCCGGCGCCGCCAGCGCGGGCGTACCGAATGCTATCAATGCCAAGAGGGAAAGAACAACGGCTACCGGGAATGCCTTGTTGCCAGGTCTGAAAAACCTCGTCAGGGTTTTCATTCCGGCCTCCTTACGGGAGAATTCCGCCACATACTACTATGGTCTGCCCTGCCGGTTTCACTGCATCAGCCTCTTTCTTGCCCCACGGTTGGGGTTATAGGTGCCGGCAAAATTATCCAGCATGTCTTTATCTATCAGCCAGGTGTTGTGTATCTTGTGTGCCGGCAGGTCCCCTTGCCGGCACAGCCGTTTCACTGTTTCCGGGTGTACCCGGAGGCGGCGGCTGGCCTCGATAACCGTTAGATAGTTGTCCCATACCGGCATAACAATTCCCTGTTAGCGCTAACTCACCGGCACCGGCCTGACGGCGTGGTTTGTTAACGCTAAATATTGTTGCGTTAAAGCAATATTATCATCGTATTTACCTAATGTCAAGATTATTTTTGTAAGGGGACACTTAGTAAGTCACCCATCCTTACAAAAAAGTGACAAAACTTCCTTGACAGCATAGAACAAATGTGCTATTCTTCTCTTGAACGGTTGTAGAGGTAAGAAATGGTTTTTGTAGCGTTTGAGAACAGCGGAGATACAGAAGCAGGCTATTCCCTTCCTTCCTTGAACGAAGAGGACCTTCCCCCGGAATTTTGCAGTTACCGTGATGAAGGCTGCGAGTATTCCTCTTCCTGCCTGCAATGCCCGTTCCCGGACTGCATTCAGGACGTCCCCGGCGGCGCCAGGCGCATGTTAAAAAAAACACGTAACCGGTATATCCGGGCGCTGGTCTCGCGCGGGTGGAAAACGCCGGATATCGCCGCGCTGTTTAAAGTAAGCCTGCGTACCGTGCTGAGGGCATGTAAAGAGCATGATACCGGCGACGCCGGTGAAAAAGAAAACAGAATAGGTGAGTAAGGAGAGCAGCCATGCAGCAGAATACTATCGGCAATCTCGAACAACTGGACCTGGAGCGGTTCCGCCGCTACCGGCAGATGCTGGATTTCTATAACGGCCGCCAGTGGCCGGGGAGGGAACGCCGCGATGAACGCCGCCTGACCTTCAACTACGCCCGCGTCTTTATTGAAAAGGTGACATCCTACCTGATGGGCGGCATCGGCTTTGCGGTCGAGCCCGCCGATGACACCCCGGAAGCATTGCAGCAGGCACGCCGGACCGAGGCCGCGCTCGCGACGGTCTACACGGACAACCGCCTGGAACAGCTCGACCTGGAGACGGAGACGGACTGCGCCGTCCTCGGCGACGGCTGTTACAAGGTCACCTGGGACGCTTCGGCGGGCAAGGTGCGGGTCACATCTCCTGACGTCCAGGGACTCTATGCCTGGTGGGCCGGGGATGATCCCGGCAGGGTCCGCCGCGTTGCCTCCAGGTACACGCTTGACGCTGATGAAGTGGAAAGCCGCTATAGCGTCCGGCCCGCCGCTCGCTCCGCCTCCATCGTCGAGGTTTGGACGGACGCCGGGTTCGATACGTACCTCGACGGCGCTTTGCTCGAAAGCCGCCCGAACCCTTACGGCTTTATACCGTTCGTCATTTATCCCAACCTGAGGGAACCTAAGACCTTCTGGGGTGTTTCCGACCTTTTGCCCATCATGGAATCGCAGCGGGAACTCAACCGGGCCATGAGCCAGCTTTCCCGTATCCTGGAGCTTTCCGGCAATCCCATCGCCGTGCTGGAGAACGTCGAGGAATCGGAAGACATCGCGGTCAAGCCCGGCGCCGTCTGGACCGTCCCGGAAGATGCCCGGGCGTACCTGCTGGACCTGCTCCAGGGCGGCGGCGTGAACCTGCACATCAATTACATCGACCTCCTTTTCCGCGCCCTCCACGACCTCTCGGAATCGCCGCGCTCGGCCTTCGGCGGTCTGGAACGGGACCTCTCCGGCGTTGCCCTGGAACTGGAACTCCAGCCGCTGCTCCAGAAGGTAAGGAGAAAGAGAATCATACGGACGGCCGCCTACAATCGCCGCAACGAGATGATACTCGCTCTGCTCAGCAGGTATCGCGGTGAGGACTTCGGCAGCCCGCGCCTCCAGGTCATCTGGAACCCGGTGCTCCCGGCGGACCTGGAACGCCGCGTGACCACGGAGCAGGCCATGGTCCAGACGGGGATACATTCCCGCCGTACCGCCATGGCCGCCGTCGGCGTCGTCGATCCGGACGCCGAGTTCCACCGGTGGCTGGCGGAAAGAGAGTCCATCCTGCGCATGAACAAGCAGCTTAATGCCCGGTCCGGCCGGAACGGCACGAGAGAGAGTGATGGGGCCGTCGCCGGAGAAGGCAATGAAGCATAAAGGAGAAAAGTATGGAAGAACAGGAATTCGACAGGGGAGCGGAGCAATTGCCGGAAATCGAAGGACTCCGGCGGGAAAACGCCCGCCTGGAGGAACAGGTGACGCAAGCCCATGCCGCCCTCGCGCGCCTGGAAGATGCCGTGGCGCAGCGCGACGCCGAGATCTTTGCCCTCCGGGAAACCGCCGAGGCCGCCCGCAGCGAATCCACCGGTCTCTCCGGCAGCCTGATGGAAGCCGTGGAAGCCTTCCGGGAACTCGTCATGCAGGCAGAACCCGGCCTCCCGGCGGACATGGTAACCGGCGGCACCATCGCGGAGATAAGGGAATCCGCGGACAGGGCCCGCGCCCTCGTGGAACAGGTCCGGCGGGACGTGGCAGCGGAAAACGCCCGGCAGCAGGTACCCGCCGGCGCTCCGCCCCGCTCCGCCCCGGACGTCTCCGCCCTCTCATCACGGGA
>CAZPSP010000141.1:4837-6657 GCA_964589285.1 uncultured Dehalococcoidaceae bacterium
AAAAAGAAAGAGGTAACAACATATGGCACTGACACTGGCTGAAGCCAGCAAATTATCCAATGACATCCTGCTCCAGGGCGTGGTCGAGACCATCGTCAAGGACTCGCCCGTCCTCCAGCGCCTGCCCTTCATTGAGATCGTCGGCAACGGCCTCACCTATAACCAGGAAAAGACCCTTCCCGGCATCGATTTCTACGATGTCGGCGATACCTGGAACGAGTCCACGCCCACTTTCGAGCAGCTTACCGCCAATCTCAAGATCATGGGTGGGGACGCGGACGTGGACAACTTCCTCAAGGCCACCCGCAGCAATATCCAGGACCTCGAAGCCGCCGTCATCGAACTTAAGGCCAAGGCCCTGCGGGACACCTTCGAGGAAGTCTTCATCTACGGTGATGAGGCGACGAGCCCCAAGGAGTTCGACGGTCTGCGCAACCTCATCGATACCGAGACCGCCGGCGACCAGGTCATCGCCATGGGCGCGGCCGGCGCCACGCTGACCCTGGACAAGCTCGATGAGCTTATCGATGCGGTCAAGGGCGGTAAACCGGACATGCTCCTCATGAGCCGCCGCTCCCGCCGCAAGATCAATAACCTCGTCCGCGCCGCCGGCGGCATGATCGACTCCGACCGCGACAGCTGGGGCAACTTCGTCCAGCTCTGGGACGGCGTGCCCATCGGCGTCAACGACTGGATACTCGATACTCATGTCCTGGCCGACAGTGTGGAGACCGCCACCACCGGCGGCGACTGCTCCACCATCTACGCCGTCCAGTTCGGCGAGGGCGGACTTTGCGGCCTCACCGCCCCCGGCCATCTCCAGGCGGAACCCGTGGGCCAGCTGGAAGACAAGGACGCCACGCGCACCCGTGTCAAGTGGTACGTTTCCCTGGCGCTTTTCAGCTCGGTCAAAGCCGCCGCGCTCATCGGCGTCAAGGACTAGGCAACAATAAAACAGGTTGGGCGTGCTCCGGCTGCGCCGGAGCACGCCTACCAAGAACATGGAACAAAGGAGGCAACATGGACCTTACACAAATGCGCGCCGCCGTCCGCAGGGACCTCAAGGACGAAGACCCGGCGGACTACCGCTGGACGAACGATGAACTCGACAGGCACATCGGCCGTGCCGTCGTTGAATTTTCAGAACACCTTCCTGATGAAAAGAAGACCGCCGTGGCCACGGTAGACGGTTCGCGGGAGATGGATATCTCGGAACTAACCGGCCGTATTATGATAGAAGCCGTGGAATACCCCGCCGGGCTGTTTCCGCCCCGCTGGCAGCGGTTCTCCCTCTGGGGCGATATGCTGACCCTGCTCGGCGATGATGTGCCGGACGGCTCCGACGCCTTCGTCTATCACGGCGATCTCCACGTTCTGGACGCTGAGGGCTCCACCATCCCGTCCCGATATGAAGACCTCGTGGCCATGGGAGCCGCCGGTTATGCCGCCGTAGCAGGTTCCGCTCATGCCGTCAACCGGGTCAACGCCGGCGGCACCGGCACCGCCGAGGACTATCTTGCCTGGGGCCGGGAACGCCTGGCGGAGTTCAGGAAAGAACTGAGGAGACTAGGCAGGAGGGGCCGGGTAAGGACCGGAACGCTCTATACCCCGTGGTCCGTCGCTGCCCGGTGCGTGGAGGAACCATGAGAACGCTGACGCCGGCCCTTATCAACGCCCAGCAGAAATCCGGCTCCCGGCCCGTCGTGAAAGTGGTCGCTTCCAACATCTCCGGCGGTGTGGCGCGGCTGGACTGGCAACGTCTTTATACCGGGACCGAGGAAGATTACTTTCACGCGCTGGCTGTTCCCGGAGACGGCTCA
>CAZPSP010000142.1:0-6556 GCA_964589285.1 uncultured Dehalococcoidaceae bacterium
GCGTCATGGAACGGGCGGAACAGCTCTATACGGACATGACTGCCGCCGGAATCGAGGTTCTTTTTGACGACCGCAACGAGTCCCCCGGCGTCAAGTTCAACGATGCCGACCTCATCGGCCTGCCGTACCGCGTCACCATCTCTCCGCGTACCCTGGAAAAGGACGCCGTGGAATTCAAGAAACGCACAGAGAAAGCCTTTGAGGTTGTGCCGCTGGCGGAAATTGTAGATAAGATTAAAGCCTCGCTCTAAGGGTAGCGCGGGCATCTTGCCCGCGGGTCCACCTGCTCATGATGGATTTATACCCTGACCAATAAGACATCGGATTTGTCATTCCCGTGAAAACGGGAATCCATCTCAGCCGGGTACAAATCAGCTATCCCGTATAAAGAGCTTATCGTTAAGTCCGGTAGCGAGGGCATCTTGCCCGCGGCGACTAATTCACCTTAGATTCGCTGCCCGTAGATGATCATTCGTAGCTGTGCCAATGGTACTACCTTTCTTGTACCAGGCATATGACTTGAACGCCAAACACTTTTTGCCCTTCCCCAACATCCATGTGCACCGGAATCGTCGGCACACCCCGGGCTTGGTCTCGTGGATGGAGCAACTGTAACTACCGGTCTCTAGCCGGACCAAAAAAGGACAATAATCCAGGGATATGCCGGTCTTCGGATCTCTCCAGACTATGGCGCAGTACAAACCGTAGGCGGATTGCTTGACATATTGCAGAATATCTTCACGCCCTTCATTGGTCCATCTTTCATAATCTCCTGAAACCAGCAGCAAGCCCCAGCGGTGGGCGCCTTTACAGCAAGCCCCGCACATGGTACATGCCCTGAGTTCGGTCGTCTGTATTGTTTGGTCTGTCCTCCGCTGTTCCGACTTGGGAACGCTCAAGTTATCGTGACCGATATCTTGCACGCCCACGGCTGAGTAGTGTCCTTCTCGAGACCTTTGAAATTTCTTTCCCGTCCGCAGTTCTTGCATGTTCCTCTTTCTCCGTTATTGATGATCCAGTAATGTGTACAAGGGTCCGGGCTCATGATGGCTATATCGTCGATCTTTCGTTCCATGATGAAGTTACCGTACTCACCGGTAAGATCATCCATTAAAGTGCGTGCCTCTTGCGTGACGGTTGGTATTACCAGCATGGCTCGTTGGTCAAGGTGCTTCTGCCATGACCAGACTACTCTTCTCGCTACAACAGGTTCCAGCGGAGGTATTATGAAGATGAGGCCTATTTTCCCTTTGAATAAGCGAGGAATTACGGACTGGCCTGGAGTAAACAGCCGTAAAAGAGGACTGGAGACATCACCAGTTGAAATAGGGCTGTTTTCTCTGATGGTAATCATCTGGCTGCCATCAGGCATGGCAGCAGCAAGTGAAAGTAAAAGTCGTCTGATGTTATGGCTCTCGGACAGCGGACATGCTTGCACTTTTCTTTCTACGGACGTCGTGTTCATCACCCGCTCCTCGTTTTTTCCTGCCTTCGTTCCGGTTTTTGTTGCTGGATGAAAGATTCGATATCGTTGATTTTCCCTTCAGCCCTTGCCAGTTCATAGCTCAGGGCGCAGTCATTACATAACCGGTATTTTCCGTAGCATGTAGCCCCGATGATAGGCTTGGCGTAACCGCAGCTACGGCATATAACCAGTGTCCCTACCGAAACCCCCATTTGTAGGTGCTTGACCGCCAGACCGCGTACCTGCCGTGTGATTTCCTGTTTCTTTAATTCATCAAGAATTTTATCCAACACCGTTTCCCTCCTCCCGAATACTATTTGCAGTTTGCTTGACAGGACAGGCAATTACATGCGTAAGGCAATGCCTCGAGACGCCCGTTTGCGATCTTCTTCCCGCACGAATCACAAATTCCGTATGAGCCATCGTCCAGCTTGGACAAGGCGCGCTGTATTTCAGCGAGTTGGCGCCGTTTCTGTCTTTCCAGCGCGGAGCGCCTCACCAGGTCGTCAGTGGCACACGCAGCCTCCCCTTTTTCGCGGAAGCGCGAACCTTGACAGTCTTCTGTTTCGTCATGTTCAAAAATGGACAGTCCGAGGTCAGCGGAATATTGCTGTGCTAACTCTTCCAGTTTTACTCGTACTGAAAATAGCTTCGTGGTCATATTTGTCTCCTCGATGCCGGTAGTGCAAAAATCACTTGACTTTACGTCCGGCGCTTTTCTGTTTGACTTTCCGCGTCTTGGTCCCGGTGTTAAATTGCCGATGGTATTCCTGCCGTTGTAGTTTTTTTTGTTCTTTATTGCCCATTATCGTGGTAAGTCCTCCTGGCTTTTCCATTCGGGGTGACATGTAGGCTTGCATACACGGATGCGTGCATGCTTCTTGGTGCGAAAGTGTGTTGATTATCGGCTACGCGAGTTGAAAGTATGGTGGGGTAAGTGCTTTTTTCGTCACCCGCTGTAGCCGGAGACATGCTTGACGATATGTTTCATCATAAACCTCCGGTTTGGCAAAAAGTGACGAAATATATTATATAATAAAGAATGAGAGAGGCAAACCAAGAAAATGAAAGAAAAAATATATCCTAACACTATTCTATTATCCAGAATACTTTTGAGCAAACATTGTTATCTGAGTTTGTGGCGGTTTGCACTGGTTTGTATATGAGTGTGCTAAGAAACCTGCAGTTATCGCATCTTTGCTGATTGATTCATGGAAACAGTCTCGTATTCGATAGACTTGCCCATTGCCTCCGGTATTTTCTCTGCTTATACTTGGTAGTATGTTTCCTATCATCGATGTCCGTAACCTCCGCAAGGTCTATGGCGATGTCGTCGCCGTGGAAGACGTCTCCTTCGATGTCCAGGAAGGGGAAATATTCGGTCTCCTCGGTCCCAACGGGGCTGGTAAAACTACCTCAGTTGAATGCATCCAGGGACTCCGCCATGTGGATGGCGGCTCTATATCGGTTCTCGGGTTCGATCCCCGCACCCAGGCGACCTCTCTCCGCCGGCACATCGGTTCGCAGTTGCAGGAATCGGCTCTGCCGGACCGTATCAAGGTCTGGGAAGCCCTGGACCTCTTTTCATCCGTTTCCTCCGGCGCGCGTGATCCCCACGTTCTGCTCCGGCAGTGGGGACTGGCGGATAAGAAAAAGGCCTCCTTCGCCAATCTCTCCGGCGGCCAGCGGCAGCGCCTGTTTATCGCCCTGGCGCTCGTCAATAATCCCCGCGTTATCTTCCTCGATGAAATGACCACCGGCCTCGATCCCGCCGCCCGCCACGTGGCCTGGGACCTCATCCGGGAGGTCCGTGAGCAAGGCACGACGGTCGTCCTGGTGACCCATTTCATGGACGAGGCGGAAAGGCTCTGCGATCGCCTGGCGATTATCGACCATGGTCGCGTGGTCGCTCTGGACAGTCCTCACGGCCTTATCGCCAACAACGTCAGGGAGTCGCGCGTCGTTTTTGCCGCCGACCATGAAGACCTTTCCTGGCTGAAAAACGTTAAAGGCGTGAGAACGGTGGAGCATTCTGGCCCCCGCATCGAGGTCACCGGTACCGGCCCGCTGCTGGCCCTCGTTGCTGCCGCCCTTGTCCAGCACGGTATCGCGCCGCTGGACCTGCGAGTCGAACGCCCCACCCTGGAAGACGTCTTTCTCAAGATAACCGGCCATATTTTGGATGAAGATGAAGTTAAGAAATGAAGATCCTGCTGAAACTCTCCTTGGTGGAACTGAAGCTCTTTTTCCGTGAACCGATCACCATCGTATTCACGCTGGCACTGCCGCTCCTCATGCTCTACGTGCTCGGTGGGGTATTTGGTAACACCTCGGAGGGAGGGTTTTATCGAGGGGTCGGCGCCATGAACTACTATATGGGCGCCTATGTCGGCCTGGTGATCGCTTCCATCGGGGTCATCGGTCTTCCGGTGCACATCACCGCCTACCGGGAGCGCGGCGTGCTGCGCCGTATGCATGCCTCTAACATTCCTATCTGGTCGATCCTCGGCTCCCAGGTCGTTGTCAGCTTTTTCTTCGCCATCGTCGGCGGGGCTCTGATGGTCCTGGTCGGCGTGGTCGGTTATGACGTTGATACTTTCAACGCCGTGGGAATGATCATCGTCGCCTTCGTCCTGGCGACGCTCGCTTTCTCCGCTATCGGGTTCTTCCTCGGGGCCGTGTTCCCAACCACCCGCGCCGCCCAGGGCATCGGTATTATTCTCTTCTTTCTCATGCTCATGCTCGGCGGGGCCGGACCGCCCCCGGAAGTCCTGCCTACGACACTCGTGATCGTCGGCAAGATAACGCCGGCTTACTGGGTCATCCTCATGCTGCAGGACCCCTGGCTGGGGTTCGGCTGGAACACCGGCGCGATGCTGGTAACCCTGGCATTTCTCGTCGTGGCAACCGGGCTTTCCGTACGCTTCTTCCGGTGGGAATAGTCAGCTTAGCCGGGCTTGATTGCTGAAACCTTCACACTCCGTACCGCGCCCACAAGCTGCCGGACTTCTTCATTTGTCAGTTGCAAGTCGGGCAGAGGTGATTCCGCTTCAGCGTCACCGGGTGACTCCGGAGCGAAAGAAGCTTCATCATGTACCCTGAGCTCGGTAAAGCCTGCGGACTCGATGGCATCGAAATACTCATCCATCAACGAAGCCCCCGCGATACAGCCGACATAGGCGGCTGCCGAGGTAATGACGGATTCCGGCAAAGCCTGCTTTAACACAATATCGGAGACCATGATGCGGCCGTTTGGCTTGAGGACCCGGAAAGCCTCTTTAAAGACTCTCTGTTTGTCCGGGGCCAGGTTGATGACGCAGTTGGAAATGATGATATCGGCTGTGGCGTCGGCGACCGGCAGGTTTTCTATCTCGCCGAGCCGGAACTCAACGTTGTCGTAGCCGCCTTCCTCAGCGTTTCGGCGGGCGCGTTCCAGCATCTCCGGCGTCATGTCCACGCCAATGACCCTCCCGGAACGGCCAACTTTCCGGGCTGCCAGGAAGCTGTCGAATCCTGCCCCGGAACCGAGGTCGATGACTGTTTCTCCTTCTTTCAATGAGGCCAGCGCGATTGGATTACCGCATCCGAGGCCGAGATTGGCTCCCTCCGGAACCGAATCCATGTCTTCATCGGAATAGCCGATGCCCCGGCTTATCTCCCGTGAGTTGCCGCTGCAGCAGCAGGAAGAGCCTGATGAACCGCAGCAGGAAGAACCCTGTTGCGCTACCTGTGCATAACCTTCCCTGACAACTCTCTTTATCTCATAATCTTTCGTCATTTACCCGTCCTGCTTATTTATTATTTCAGACATTACCGGGCCGAGCAGGTCCTTAACCATACCGGCCAGCTTTTCTGCTTTTATAATGGTAAGACAGCACGTTTCGCCGTCTTTTTGCATGGCAACCACCGCAAGCTTGTCTCCCGCCCGGATGCCGGCTTTTTCCCGTACTTCCTTGGGAAGGACCATCTGGCCCCTCTCGTCGATTCCTATTACCGCCTCGACACGACAGCACTGTTCACTGTTTGCCAGGGGTTGGCAACATTCTTGTTGTTGCTCCTGTTGCTGCATAGCACCCTCATAGACCAAAAATTCAGTATATTCAGAATATACTGATATATTATTATTATTACATCAAAATAGGGGAAAAAGCAAGATGAATGAACCGGGGTTTCAAGAAAGAACTATCAGGACGCCGCCAGCACGACGGCGTCCTTCTCATTCCAAAGCACTCGAATCTTGGTAAAACCGGCTTCCCGCAATACCCGTTCTTCGGTCTCGAGGGACATAGGGATATCGATGTGATGGCTGCCGTCGTCAATGTTCTCGTACCGGCCCCGTAGCCCCTCGAACCGCTCCAGCATCTGCTGTTCCCTGTCTGCCGGCACGATGTAGTCAGCCTCGATATAGCTCCCGCCCGGTTTCAGCGACTTCCGCACCTTCTGGTAGAGCGCCAGCTTCTTCTCCGGCAGCAGGTGATGGAGCGTCATGACGGAGATGACATAATCATACCGGCTTTCGCCGAAGGCGTGATCGAGGTAGGATGCCTGGACAAGCTCGATCTGCCCTTGACGGTCCGGGTATTTCTCCCGTAACCCATTGAGCATCCGGGAAGACAGGTCGATGCCGGTGATGAGGGCGTTCGGGGCGCGACGGAAGACCGCTTCCAGTTCCAGCCCGGTCCCGCACCCGATGTCCAGTACCTCTATCGCTAGGTCAGTTTCTGCGATCGGCCCGGCGACCAGGGTGTAAATCTCTTTGAACGTGGCTACGGATTTCTCCATGTGAGCGTCATACGTCGCCGACCTCTTGTCGAAGAAATCCTTCATGTCCTCAGGAGCAGGCATATGATAACCTCGTTGACAACTTATCCCCGCAACACCGCGCCGAGTTCGTTGGCGAGCCGCTTGAGTATCTGCTCCTGCACCTTGTCCACTTCCTTGTCCGTCAGGGTGTGCGTCGGGGACTGGTACACCAGCCGGTAAGCAAGCGATTTCTTCCCTTCTCCTACCTGTTTACCCGTGTAGACATCGAACAACTTGACCTCGCTGACCAGCGAGAAGGCATCCATGATTTCCATGATGCTCCGGTGA
>CAZPSP010000143.1:0-6503 GCA_964589285.1 uncultured Dehalococcoidaceae bacterium
CTGCATTCATTACTCGGGATATTCAGTTCTGGTTTCGATGGGGACGAAGTTATGTTCCCTGCTTGGTTTCATACCCTTTGAAAGCGGCCCAGCCGGGAAGCGCCGTTCAATACACCACGTCTTAACTGTAGCGACAGATCGAATGCCGTCAGATATCCATCGTGGATGGTGCATCAACAAGCATAGTTTTATCATCAAAGTGGGCATAAAAATTAAACTAATACCAAATTCTTCCTGATTTTTTAACCGAGTCATGCAATACTATTTGAGCCGCATTGCGATGCCGGTCGGGTCCCATCGATTTCGGATCAAAAGCAATTACTATGTAGTCTCCAAACGTGGACGGGCGCATGTCCGCTGAACAATCTCACGGGAGGGTAGAAGTATGTAATCTTTGAGCCATTCAAATTGAAGTAAGTATTTCAGGAGCGTTACTTTGAAAAGGGCTATTGCATTATTTGAAAAAGCGGTTTCATTTTTAGGGAACAGGTACGCTTTATTTTTCTTCCGTATTATCCTGGGGTGTACATTTATCACCTCGGCGCTTACCAAATTACCGGACCAGGCGGGATTTACCCAAACCGTCCTCGGTTACGGATTGCTTTCCGGAACCCCTGCCGAACTATTTGCCCTGGTCCTGCCCTGGGCGGAACTGGCCACCGGTTTCCTCCTCATATTCGGGTTCTTCATACGGCTGGCCGGAGTTACCGGTGTATTGATGGTTACGTCATTCCTGACGGCCAACGTATTCCTCATGGTGCACGGCGGGAGCCCCTCGGACTCCTGCGGCTGTTTCGGGGAAGCGGTCCCGCTGAGCAATACCGGTTCGCTGATTGCAGATATCGCCATGCTGGTGATGCTGCTGCCGCTGGTCCTGAACAAAGCCCGGCAGGCAAGCTTCCGGCAGGTATTTTCTTCATTCAGATTAAGGTATGCCGTTAATATCGCGCTGGCGGCCATGCTGCTGATCCCGTCTGCGGCAAGCGCCGCAGCTGCAGCCGGCACTGAGACGCCATTCCAGGCAGACCTGCTCGAACTTCCTTCCAATCCAACGAAAACCTTCATTGATACAGCCCTTGCTGAAGGCAAAAAGGCTGTCGTTTACTTTTACTCGGAGACCTGCGGTTACTGCCAGCAGCAGAAACCGGTCATCGACGGTCTGGAGCAAGACTATGCTCTCCTGGTTTCTGTCCTCCGCATTACGAACGATGCCGAAGCCTGGCAGCAGTTCGATATTACCGGTTTTCCAACCACTTTCGTGATATCGGGCAGGAGCGCGGACGGCCGGTATTATTACCAGCGGTTCGACGGGTTTACTGCACGGGAAGACCTGGAAGCGGCCGTCCTGGATGACGCGGGAGACCAGGCCGCTTTGATGCTGGAAGACTTCTTCCAGCCTGTCCCCTTGAACGAACTCGATCCGGGGACGCTGTCTCTGCCGGAGGGACCCTCCGAGGCTATACAGCAGCAGATAGCCTCCCTCCCCCTTTCCTTCGAAGAAAACCGGGGCCAGGCCGGCACGGATTTAGACTACCTGGCGCGCGGCCAGGGCTATACCATATACCTGGACGGTCCGGAAGCGGTCATGGTCCTGCAGGGAACTTCAAACTCACCGGAACTGACAAATTCCGGTTCAAAGTTAACATCAAACCCGGAAATCAGCCCGGAGATGGTGCGCATCACCCTTGCCGGGGCGGACAGGAATGCCCCGGCGATGGTCGATGACCCGCTGCCCGGCAGCGTCAACTACTTTATCGGCAATGATTCGGCTGACTGGCAACAGGACATCCCTTCTTACGAACGGGTAACGTATTCATCGGTCTATCCCGGCATCGACGTTACCTACTATGGGAACCAGGGACAGCTCGAATACGATTTTATCGTGGCGGCGGAGGCGGACCCATCTCCTATCGTATTTGAAGTCAGCGGGGCCCAGGGCGTCGAGATTGACGAGGCGGGCAACCTGGTTATACACCTGACGAGCGGCGATCTGTACCATTATCGCCCTTACATCTACCAGGATGGCGCTGACTCTACCGCGATTATCGAGGGTTCCTACGCCCTGCTCCCAGCCGGAGCGGCGGGAAATGAAACGATCTACCGCGTCGGGTTCAATATCGGCGATTATGATACTTCGCTGCCGCTGGTCATCGATCCGGTCCTGGAGTACGGTACCTATTTTGGCGGCGCGGCGGATGATGGCGCCAACGGCATCTTCGTCGATAAGGACATGAAGATCTACATTACCGGTCGGACCCAGTCCGTCGACCTCTATGGAGGTCTACAGGGTGAAACAGATGCCTTTGTGACTGTCTTTAATGCCTCAGGGTCTACATGGGAAAGTAGTTTCGTCGTCGGAGGCTCCGGTCATGAGAGCGGCCTGAGTATTGCCGTGGACGACGCCGGGAACATCTACCTGACAGGTTTTACCACCTCCGCTGATTTCCCTGTTGCGGACGCAGCATTTCAAACCGTCTACGGCGGTGATGAATCAGTCGACGGCTTCGGCGACGCCTGGGTAATGAGACTTAACAAATCAGGCGCTGACTATTTTTTTGAAGGTACTTATCTCGGCGGCTCGATGTCCGACTACGGCCGCGCCCTCGTGTTCGATGCTTCCGACAACACGGTCTATGTCACCGGCAGCACCAGGTCCTGGGACAATCCTGAAGAGCCGGATGATAAAGAGTTTCCCTTCGTACACAGCCCGTATGAGAAAAAGGGGTACGACCAGGACGTCTTCGTGGCTGCCGTGACGGCAAATATGTCGGAAGTCAGGTATTCCATACCTTACGGCGGGACCGGACTCGATGACGGCCGCGGCATCGCCGTGGATGCATTCAGGAATGTCTATATCACCGGCCAAACCAACTCCAAAGACGATCCCGACACTGCCGATATAGACGAAGGCTTCCCTGCCACAGACGACGCTTTCCAGCCCACGCATGGCGGTGGAGACAATTGCACGACGGATTATGGAGAGAACCAGCCCTGCGATGACGCTTTTATCATGAGAGTCGATTTCCAGGGTAATGTAGGATACGCCAGCTACCTGGGCGGGTCTAACGTAGACTGGGCTACCGGTATCAAGGTGGATAAAGACGGGGCAATATATATCGGGGGCGTGTCCGCTTCACACGATATTTCCTACCCCAGCACGCTCCAGGGATACGGCGGTGGAGATTATGACAGTTTCGTAGCCAGGGTCGGCCCGGCAGGCAGCCTCGATTTCTTCACCTTCCTCGGCGGCGCCGGGGATGACCGCATTAGCGGGCTTGCCCTGGATGGAAAAGACCGCATTCACGTAAGCGGCGTCACTTCATCGTATGGGTTCCCGGTCCGCACACCGGCCACAGGTGAATATGCCGGGGGTGATTCGGACATTTTCGTTGCCAAGATGTCAGATGATGGAAGCCTCCTGTATTACTATATGTATCTCGGAGGTAGTAACGAAGACGTTGCCCAGCACATCGCTGTGCCGGTCCCCGGCATGGTCTATATCACGGGGCATTCCCGGTCCGCTGATTTTCCGGTCAAGCCGGTACCGTACCTGGACCCTGCTCAAGGTTCGTTTAATGGCGATTCAGGTGAACTGCACCTCGGCGGTGATGCTATTCTCGCCACGCTCCTGGAAGATTCCGATGGCGACGGCCTGGCCGACCCCTGGGAGATAGAAGGCCTCGATGCCAATAATGACGGCATTGTTGACCTGGATCTTCCCGCCATGGGAGCCAATCCTTACCGTAAAGACGTCTTCGTGGAAATCGACTATATGGACTGCGCTAAAGGCGGCTGTACGCCGGCTAGTTTTAGCTTTAAGCCCCTTGACGAGTCCATGGCCGACGTGGTCGAAGCGTTCGCCAAGGCGCCGGTCGATAATCCTGACGGCAGCATGGGGATTTCTCTTCACCCGATGGTGGACGAACCCGTAGCCGCTGTCTTCGGGTTGATGATGTCTGAATCATGGGACACGGCCAAGGATTTTTATGATATCAAGAACGGCCGGCCGCAGGGAAATCTTTGCGGAGCGGGCGACGACGTCGGCCACTTCGGGACCCCAGCCGAGCGGGGCAATGCAGATAACTGCCCGAATATCATCAAGGCGAGAAGACTGTCCTTCCGCTACGCGCTCTTCGGATACACGTACGCAAAGGACAATAACCCCAAAAATCGCCACCTTGATATTGGCGAGGATACTAATAAGAACGGCCAACTCGATGGTTTCGAGGACTGGAACTGCAATGGCGTACTGGATCCCGGGGAGGACCTAAACGAGAATGGCGTTCTCGATTACGGGGAAGATGCCAACCACAACTGCAAACTTGACTCGGAAATCACCTCATCGGGCGGCCTTGCCATAGGCCTCCCGGGTCGTGACATGGTGGTCATGGTGGGTTCCTGGTTCCCATTTGCCAGTCGCTATGGCGGGCGGCGCAGCCTGGAAGCCGCTACCTTCATGCATGAACTCGGCCACCTGCTGGGGCTCGGCCATGGCGGGCGCCTCCCGGATAATTCCGGCCAGGACATAACCAATTGTAAACCCAACTACCTGAGCATCATGTCCTACAGCCTCCAGAACAAGAACATCGATCCTACCCGCAAACTGGACTACTCAAGTGAGAAACTGCCGGACCTGGATGAGGTTAACCTGTATGAAACTCTCGGCATTCTAGGTCCGCATGACAGGTACTTTGTCCATTCTTATAACGCCACCACCGTGGAACCGTTGGAACTTGCCGGCGCTTTAGAAGTTGACTGGAACAATGACGGCGTGATCTCCGATGGACTATTGACCGATCCCCTCGCCGATGTCAACTGGAACAAGAACAGCGGTTGTCCCGCCGACGGGATGAGCGTGCTTACCGGTCATAACGACTGGGAAAACCTCATCTACAACTTCCGGGCCAGCTACTGGTTCGATATGGCAGGCGCGGAAATCCCGGAATTCGAACCGCACGTTGACCCGACCATCGAACAGGTGGTTGCGGCCGCGAGCGAAGTGGATTTCGATGGCGACGGCTTCTCCAACGCCGAGGACAACTGTCCGGCCATCTTTAACCCGGACCAGGTGGACACGGATGGCGACGGCTACGGCGATGCCTGCTCGATGCAGTCTTTCGTCATCAATCCTTCCACGGTCGACGCCGGCGCCTGGGCTGCCGGTGAAATCACTCTCTATCAGGCCGCGCCGGACGACGGCGTGGAGCTCAATTTCCTTTCGAGCCACCCGGACATCATCAGCGTGCCTTATGCAGACATGGTGGAACCCGGAGAGACCGCGTTTTCTCTCGGCCTGCTGCCTGTTTATGCTGAAGCTGACACCGAGGTCACGATAACGGTCTATTACGGCGGCCAGGCGCTCTCAGCCAATGTTACCGTCAGGGCCGGCGGGTTCCCGCTGCCGGATTCCAGGTACGGATGGGACTATGAGACCGAAGAATTCCTCGGTTTGATCAATGCGTACCGCGCTGATGCCGGTTTTGGACCGCTTGGCCTGGACCTCCATCTCCAGCAGGCCTCGCAGTGGATGGCTGGAGACATGTTCAATACCTGTATCTGGAATACCTGCAGCCACGATGACTCCCTGGGGCGCAACATGGTGGACCGCATGGCGGACTTCGGCTATTTTGAAAGCCGCGGCGAGAACATAGCCTGGGGGGTGGAGGGCGGCATGACCACCGCTGAGTTGGCCTTCGAGGGCTGGCGCAATAGTTCCGGTCATAACGCCAACATGCTCAAACCGGAATGGACGGCCATCGGCATCGCGCGGGTCTGTGATTCGGACAGCGCAGCGTGCGCCTGGGTGACCGATTTCGGCACGCATGTCATCTTTGCTTATGAACCTGAGCCGCTGACCTATCCCGTGTATCCGGACCTGGTTGTGCGGGACTTTACCGCTCTGGCTTCTTCCGAAAACGAAAGCATCCAGATGATCGTTACGGTGCAGAACCGGGGCACCGCGGATACATCCGCTGCCGGTCTCAAGGTTTTTGCCGATAATGCCGACCCGTTGCCGACGGATACAGCGTTGATTTCCACCGATATACCGGCGCTCAATTCCGGCCGGGTGGCGACCATTTCTGTGACACTGCCGTCCGGTCATCTGTTTGCCGGCGAGCACTCGCTGCTGGCGGTGGTAGACCTGGAGGATGCCATCGGTGAAGGCATTGAGGTCAATAACACGCGCAGCACCGATATCCTCCTGGCGCCGGCGGATTCCGAACTCGAAGCCATCGACGATGCCTACACGGTGAATGAGGACTATGTACTGACCAAATCCGCAGCTGAGGGCGTGCTGGCAAATGACAGCGGCCCTGCCGGGGCTACGCTCCAGACTCAGCTTGTCCAAACCACCGCAAACGGCACGCTGGTGCTCAATGCGGACGGCTCCTTTACCTATGATTCCGATGTCAACTTCTATGGCACGGACAATTTCACGTACCGCGTTACCGACGGCGCCTATTTCTCCAATATCGCCACGGTTACGATAACGGTAAACCCGA
>CAZPSP010000144.1:0-6500 GCA_964589285.1 uncultured Dehalococcoidaceae bacterium
ACAAGTAGGTTTTTCCTGTAATTGAAGTGTAGTGGTGGGCGCGCTCCGATTCCAGCGGCGCGCGCCCACCCTGTTTCTATGTTTTCCCCGGATCCGCCTGGGTGGCATAATCTCCGTATTCCGGGTATAATGGGTCAATTTCATAAATATACCGGAGTCTGGAAAAAAATCGGAGGTTATCATGGCGGAACGCAAATACGAAAAGTACATTCTGACGGACCTGGTGCTGCCGGAACCAGCCAAACAGCGTGAACCCGAATACAACCAGCGGGCAACGCGTATTCTCTGGCTGGAAGATTTTGTCATGGAAGGCGCGCCGAGCATCATCCTTTCCTGGTACTGGAAGGCCACCGAGCAGGCGGGGTCACCGGCCCACACCCATGATTTCGATGAAGTGGTCGGGTTCGTCGGCAGCGATCCGGAAAACCCCCACGAGCTTTACGGAGAGGTGGAGTTCTGGCTTGACGATGAACAGTACTTCCTCACCAAAAGCTGCCTGATCCTCTGCCCGAAGGGACTCCAGCACTGCCCTCTCCGCGTCGTGCGGGCGGACAAACCTATCCTCTTCCTGGCGTTCAGCCTGAGTAAGAAGTACGAGAAGCTGTTCGACAAGGTGAAGTAGCCGGATTATTTCCCGTTTCACTGAGCCTGGACTGCCACAAAGAGACCCGTAAGCAGACTGAACTGCCGCGTCTTTGACGTGCTAAAAGAGGTGTACGTCGGTTGCTTTGAAGGAAAAGTACACTTCCATACCGGGCTGTAAATTCATATCAAGGCAGGAACGCCTTGTAATGGCGGCGATAAAAGGCAGTCCGCCGTTTTCTATGGTTATCCTCATGATGGTCCCGGTATCGGTGATATCGGTAATCCTGCCGCTCAACATATTGCGGGCGCTGGATTCCAGTGGTTTCAGGGAGACCAGCACATCTTCCGGTCTGACGGATGCGAAAACGCTGCCTTCGAGCAGGGTCGTGGATGAAAGTTCGAACCCGTTGACACTTATACGGGATATGCCGCTCTCACGCGTAGAAGTTCCCCGGAAAACATTGCATGCACCCAGGAACTCCGCGGCAAACTGGCAGTTCGGCTTCCTGAATACTTCTCCGGGCTCACCGACCTGAACGATCTCTCCCTTGTTCATGATAGCCATCTGGCTTCCCAGCAGGAAGGCTTCATCGAAATTATGGGTCACATGAATCATGGTTGTGCGGGTCAGCGTATGAATGCGCCTGAGTTCTTCCCGGAGTTTGGTACGGGTCTCGCTGTCCAGGGCGCTCAAGGGTTCATCGAGGAGCAGCACCTCCGGTTGCATGATAAGAGCGCGGGCGATGGCTATTCGCTGCTGCTCACCCCCGCTCAATGTGCCCGGATATCTGTGCAGCAAATGAGTAACGCCAAGCAGGTCGGTCAGCTTGAGGACTTTCTCCAGTATTTCCTTTTTGTTGTTTTTCTTCGTCTTGAGACCGTAACGGATGTTTTTTTCAACATTCAGGTGCGGGAACAGCATGTAGTCCTGGTAGACCATCCCGATGTGGCGCTTCCTGGGCGGCAGCCGGGTGATGTCCCTCCCATTTAGCAACACGTGTCCCTTATCGGGAGGGTAAATACCGGCCAGGGTCTCCAGCAGGATCGTTTTACCGGCGCCGGTAGGGCCCAGCAGGACCAGGTATTCACCATCAGCGATTTCGAGCGAGACGTCTTTCAGAAAAAATTCGCCGAGGTTCTTGGATATGTGTTCGATTTTTATCATGTTTGCCTGTCTAGAAGACGCGTGCGTAGCCGCTGCATTTTTCGAATATGAAGAGCGATACGAGAGAGATGACGATAAGGATAGTAGCGGCGGCGATGGCCATCGGCAGCTCGCCCGTGGACATGTTGAGATAGAGGGAAATCGGCAGGGTCTCGGTGAGCATCCTGGTCGAGCCTGCCACCATGAGTGCGGCGCCGAATTCGCCGATGCCGCGGCACCAGGTGATGACGGCCCCGGCCACGAGACCGTTTCTC
Organism: uncultured Dehalococcoidaceae bacterium; assembly: GCA_964589285.1. Classification (GTDB taxonomy): domain Bacteria; phylum Chloroflexota; class Dehalococcoidia; order Dehalococcoidales; family RBG-16-60-22; genus DAOUEG01. Next base: position 2,005 of record CAZPSP010000144.1, read on the forward strand.
GCCATCGGCAGCGTGACCCGCCAGAAAGTCTGTGCTTCCGTCGACCCCAGGGTCTGGGCAACGTACTCATACCTGGGATTGATGCCCTGGAACGTGGATCTCAAGACGCGGAACATAAAAGGCATGTTTACGAAGAACTGCGCCAGCACGATGCCTTCCGGCGTGAAGACGAACTTGATACCTGCTGCCGCCAGGGCTTTCCCAAAAGACGTGGTGCCGAACAGAATGAGCAGTCCCACGCCGGCGACAAGCGGAGGCAGGGCAAGGGGTATATCGAGGATTGTGTTCAACAAGCTTTTGCCGGGAAAATTATACCTCGCCAGCGCGTAAGCCGCGGGGACGGAAACGATGATACAGCAGAGTGTGGATATCACCGAGGTGATGAGGCTCAACTTGATGGCGAACTGGATTTCCGAGGAAAGAAAACTGTCAACGAGGGCGCCTGGTGTGGTATGGGTCACAATGCCGATGATGAGCGCAATGATGAAGACCGCCAGGATCAGGCCGAATGCCAGCGTTATGATCTTGAAATTAGAGTCCTTGATCCTTTGAAAAATCGTCGAGACGCTGCGGGAGTCCCTTATGTTGCTCGTAGGCAGTTTTATTGGCTGCGTTTTTGTACCATCCATCTTTTGCATCATTCCTGATATCGAATTGCGGCACGTATGGTTTGATATCGAGTAGCGGCGTCCCGTCCACAACATCCACTTCACCGATTTCCATGATATTGTCATTCACACCAAGCAGGCGGACCACGGAGAGGCCGATGTGATTCGGGCGCTTGAAGTGGCGGATGGCAAAAATGCCCTTCTTCTCATTGTCCAGGAATGGCGCCGTCGAAAGAGAATAACTGTCTGCCAGGTGAAAATGGTAGATAAGGATAAGGTGAGAAAAGCCGGTGATCTCCTCCAGGCCGTCAGTATACTCAGGCAACAATTCGATTGTTCCCCTGGTGTCAGGAGCAAAGACGCCCTGGATTGGGGTATCCGCCTGCTTTTTAAACGGCGTGCGGATCACCCCGATAGGATGACAAATTACCTGGTCCACCGGCTTTTCCATCTTCCTAATAAAAATCTACCTGGCGCCGAACTGCTCGTTAGGGTAGGCGGTAAAGCCATGCTTTTCGAATATGGCTTTACCTTCATCCGAGGCGCAGAAATCGACGAATTTCTTCGCGGTCTCCGGGTACTTGGTAAAAGTGGTCACCCCGATGGGGATTATCTCAATCGCATTCTGTTCCTTGGGGATCTGGACGACTTCGATGTCCTCGACAGACTTGACCGTATCCCACCAGTTGATTGATGCATCGGCCTGTCCCAGGGCAATCTGTATCATCACCTCGTTCATCGTGGGAAGGGTAGCAATGACGTTGGCCCAAACGGCATCATACAGGCCGTTTTTCTCGAGGATCCCCTTGCCCGTCTTGCCAATGGCCGCAACCTGAGGGTCGCCCCAGACCAGTTTTATGCCTGGCTTGGCCATATCTTCCAGGCAGGTAATGTTACCGGGATTTCCCTTGGGTACGGTGATGATGGGGATATGGTAGCAAACAAGCTGCTGGTAATCCACAAGTCCCTTTTCAGCTGCGATGTCGATGTACATCGTCTCGCCGGGCATGTAGGCATCGCCTTCCTTGGTAAGTTCCATCTGGCTCAGTAGGGCGTTGGAACCGGCGTAATTGTAGGTTACCTGGACTCCGTATTTTTCCTGGAATGCTACCGCGATCTCGTCCATGGGTTTTCTCATGCCGGCGCCGCTGTAGACCATGAGAGTCGCGCCTTCTTCACTCTGCGATGAACAACCGAGAATGCACGGCGCCATCAGCATCACCATAGATAGAATGCATCCGATCATCAATAGGTACCTTTTCATCGATCCTCCTGATACAATTTGATCCCGGCAAAAGCCAGCAGATTGTTGAACGCTCCAGAGGCACTCCGTAAAACAAGCAAGAACCAGTCTACCAACAGGGTTCTTGTATGGAAAACATTCAAACAAATGATGAATATATCGTTTGAAAGCCATAGTTATATTAGTTCAAAAACATGATTGAAGTCAAGTATTGCTCGATATTGAATGGCGGGAAAGGTTTGTGAACCCGGAGCAACGCTCAGATGTAAGCGCCAGAACGGGTATTGGGGTATGGGATGGGTGTGGTTCCGTGGTACCGGGAGCTTGTCAGCACGCGCCGGAGGCGCCGTTGTTCCGGTACTCACAATTCGAGCACAGGTCTTTGTTCCCGTCCACCTGGCAATAAGAACCTTCTTCTTTCCAGCAGGGCTTGGAACAGGCTGCATCCCTGGATACGCGCATACAGCTCGGGCACGTGTCCATGTTCCAGCAGGGATACAGTTTGAGGTAATAGCGGATTGCCGGTATGTTGAGCTGGTCGCTCATGAGTTTCTTGATGAAGCGCAGCCGGAGCAGATCGTTCTGTGAATAGAAACGTTTACCGCTTCTTCTTTGCGGACTTATCAGACCGGCGCGCTCCCAGACACGCATCGTCTCGGGATGTACATTCATCATCTCCGACACAATGCTTATCGGGAATAAGGCTGTGTCATTAGTCACCATGCTTCAACTCCCTGGTTCCATTCTAGACAGGCTTTTTGCGGCTGTCAATCAATGGTTACACCCGGCAGTACCTGGCATGGTCTGAAGGAGATTATTGGTCAGGCCCTCGCCGCGGACGTTTCCCGCAGCCGCCGGTAGTATTCCAGCACCTTCTTGCGCAGCCGGATGTTCTTCGGGGTGACCTCCACCAGTTCGTCCCGGTTGATGAAGTCGATGGACTGCTCCAGGCTCATCTTGAGCGGCGGCGTGAGCTTGATGGCGAAGTCCTTGGTGGACGAACGGATATTGGTCATCTTCTTTTCCTTGCAGACGTTGACCGGTATATCGTTCTGGCGCGTGTTCAGTCCCACGATCATCCCTTCGTAGACCTGCGTGCCCGGCTCGATGAACGTGATGCCGCGCCCCTGCGCGTTGTTGATGCCGTAGGTGCAGGCCGTACCGCCTTCCGAGGCCGCCAGCACGCCCATGCGGGTGGAGCCGACCTCGCCGCGCCACGGTTCGTAGCCGGTGAAGATGGAATTCATCACGCCGTCGCCGCGGGTGGAGGTCAGGAACGAACTGCGGAACCCCAGCAGCCCCTTGGTGGGGATGCTGAAGACCAGCCGCACGTTGCCCTGGCCGTCGTTCTGCATGTCCAGCATTTTGGCCTGGCGCTTGCTCAGCATCTCGGTCAGCACGCCGATGAACTCGTCTTTGGTGTCGATGGTCAATTGTTCGACCGGCTCCATCAGCTTGCCATTGATGTTCTTGACGATGGCTTCCGGCCGTGAAATTTCGAATTCGTAGCCTTCGCGGCGCATGGTCTCGATGAGGATGGCGAGATGCAGTTCCCCGCGCCCCCGTACGATGAATGTGTCCGGGCTTTCCGTGTCCTGCACGCGGAGACTGAGGTTGGTATCGAGTTCCCGGTACAAGCGTTCCCGCAACTGGCGGGTGGTGCAGAAGCGGCCTTCCCGCCCGGCGAACGGTGAGGTGTTGACCCCGAAGGTCATTTCCACGGTAGGCTCGCCGATCTCGATGCGCGGCAGGGCATCCGGCTTTTCCGGGTCGGCCAGGGTATCGCCGATGGCGACGGTATCGATGCCGGTCACCGCCACGATGTCCCCCGCCTCGGCCCGTTCCACCTTGATGCGTTTCAGCCCCAGGTGGGTAAAGACCTCGGCTATCTCATAGTCCGCGGTCTCGTCGTCGGCGTCGATGCGGGTGACGACGTCTTTCGGGGAAATGCCGCCGCGCCAGATGCGCCCGATGGCTATCTTGCCCTTGTGGCTGTCGTAATCGAGATTCGAGACGAGCATCTGGAACGGCCCCTCCTCGATACGCGGCGGCGGGACGTAGTCCAGGATGCAGTCGAAGACCGGCAGGATGGTCTGTCCCTTGTCGTTCAAGTCGGCCACCGCGTAGCCGTCCCGCCCGGAGGCGTACATGACCCTGAAGTCCAGGTGGGCATCATCCGTGGCGAGTTCCAGGAACAGGTCCTGCGTCAGGCGGAGGACTTCCTGGATGCGGGCGTTGGGGCGGTCCAGCTTGTTCACCACGACGATGATCTTCAGTCCCTGGTCCAGCGCGTGCCGCAGGACGAATTTGGTCTGGGGCATCGGGCCTTCCACGGAATCGATGAGCAGCAGGCAGCCGTCCGCCATGGAGATGACGCGCTCCACCTCGCCGGAGAAATCGGCGTGTCCGGGGGTATCGATGATGTTGATCTTGACGCCCTTGTATTCCACGGCCGTGTTCTTGGCCATGATGGTGATGCCCTTTTCACGCTCCAGGGCGTTGCTGTCCATAATGAGTTCGCCCACGTCCTGGTTCTCGCGGAATATTTTGCTCTGCTTGAGCATGGCATCCACGAGCGTGGTCTTGCCGTGATCGACGTGCGCCACGATGGCGACGTTCCTGATATCGTTCCTGTAAATGGTCAT
>CAZPSP010000145.1:0-6489 GCA_964589285.1 uncultured Dehalococcoidaceae bacterium
GGGCTTCTTTTTTGATTGTTTTACCCGGCGGATTTACCGTCCGCCCTGCGGCTTTGTGTGTTCTAAGGAAACCGAATCAAGCAGTGATAACCACCAGATGGGTATAATGAGAAAACAGGCTTTCCGGACTGTATCAGGTTGATTGTCGCGGGCGCGACGCCCGCGCTACCCAATTGTGAAGACGGGCGATAGAAGATTCGTCCTGAGGGTTGGACGCCACAACCGATTCAAGGCACCTTGAGTGCGGCGGGTAAAAAGGGTGGAAAGATTTTACCCGCCCTACGAGAATCGTTACTTTTAGGCTGTTATTCTACACGTCCAGGTTGGCGCTCTTGGCGTGGGCCTGGATGAAGGCCTTGCGCGGCGGGACCTCGTCGCCCATAAGCATCTGGAAGATTTCATCCGCCTTGGTGGCGTCCTCCACGTTGACTTCCAGCACGGTGCGTGTGGCCGGGTTCATCGTGGTTTCCCAGAGCTGCTCGGCGGTCATCTCGCCGAGACCCTTGTACCGCTGCATGTCAACTTTACGGGCGGTGATGGACTTGAGGTATTCGTCCTTCTCCTGTTCCGTGTAGACCCACTTCACCTCGCTGCCGTGCTTGATGCGGTAGAGCGGCGGCTGGGCTATGTAGAGGTGCTTGGCGCTGATAAGCTGCGGCATGTGGCGGAAGAAGAACGTGAGGAGCAGGGTGCGAATATGGGAACCATCCACGTCCGCATCCGTCATCAGTATGATACGGTTATAGCGGAGGCGGGCGGGATCGAAGTCTTCATCGATGCCGCCGCCGACGGCGGTGACGATGGCGCGGATCCACTCGTTGGCGAGCATCTTGTCAGGGGCGGCTTTTTCCACGTTGAGGATTTTGCCGCGGAGAGGGAGAATGGCCTGGAAGCGGCGGTTGCGGCCCTGCTTGGCGGAGCCGCCGGCGGATTCACCCTCGACAAGGTACAACTCACACTGGTCGGGGTCTTTTTCCGAGCAGTCCGCCAGCTTGCCGGGCAGCGTGCCGGATTCCAGCCCGCTCTTGCGGATGATGAGGTCGCGGGCCTTGCGGGCGGCTTCCCGGGCCTTGGCGGCGGTGACGCATTTCTCGATGATCTTTTTAGCATCGTCCGGATGTTCCTCGAGGTACAGGCTGAGACCTTCGTTGACGGCGCTTTCCACGGCGCTTTTGACCTCGATGTTGCCGAGCTTGCCCTTGGTCTGGCCTTCAAACTGGGGTTCGGCGAGCTTGACGCTGATAATGGCGGTCAGGCCTTCTCTCACGTCCTCGCCGGTGAGGTTGGGATCGTCTTCCTTGATGAGCTTGTTCTTGCGGGCAAAATCGTTCAGCACACGTGTCAAGGCCGAGCGGAACCCGGTCATGTGCGTGCCGCCGTCGATGGTGTTGACGCAGTTGGCAAAGCTGAACGCGGAATCCGTATACCCGTCGTTGTACTGGATGGCTACCTCGATGCCGTAACCGTTGACCTCCGTGGAGATATAGATGGGGTCCTGGTGGCGGACGACGCGGTTGCGGTTGAGGTGGCGGACGAAGCCGGAGATACCGCCTTCGAAGTAGAAGGTGCGTTCCTTGTCGTTGATCTCGTCGTAAAAGGCTATTTCGACGCCTTTGTTGAGATAGGCCATTTCCCGCAGGCGCTCGCTGATAGTATCGAAGTCATAGGTGATCTCGCCGAAGATCTGGGTATCCGGGAGGAAGACGGTTGTCGTGCCGGTGTCCTCAATGCTTTTAGCTTCACCGATGACCGCCGTCGGGCCTTTGGGAATACCGCGGGCATAGTCCTGGCGGTGCACCTTGCCGTCCCGTTTGACTTCAACATAGCTCCATTCGGAGAGAGCGTTGACGACGGAAGCGCCGACGCCGTGGAGGCCGCCGGAGACCTTGTAGGCCCCTCCGCCGAACTTGCCGCCGGCGTGGAGCACGGTCATGATGGTTTCCAGCGTGGAGACCTTGGTGGCGGGATGGATATCCACCGGGATGCCCCGGCCGTTATCAGTAACGCTGATGGATTTATCCGGATGGATGCGTACTTCGATGTGGTCGCAGCATCCGGCCATGGCCTCATCGATGCTGTTATAGGCGATTTCATAGATAAGGTGGTGCAGACCGCGTTGGTCGGTACTGCCGATATACATACCGGGCCGCCGCCGGACCGCTTCCCGCCCGCCGAGTACCTGGATATCTTCAGCGGTGTATTTGGAACCGGTCTTGCGCGTTGGCTTCGGTTGAGTTGCTTCCTGTGTCATGAGACCTCTCTCTGGAAAACATTCGCGGGAAAATCACGCAGCGCTACGCTGGCGGGGGACGGATGGAATCGGGTCCGTGCCGCTCCAAAAACCGAGGCTGGCCGATTCTGCGAAAGTCCGTACATGTAGCTACTATAAGTATAGCATAAATGACGGTTTTTCGTAAAATGCAGACGTTCGTATGGAGGGAAGGGAAAGGAAAAAGTATAAATCAAAAATCAGAAACAAAACCCGAGACGTGAAACCGTTAAACGGCTGAGATTTTCCTGAGAAGCAGAGGCGCAGGTCCTACCCCGGTACACGGGCTTGCAGGTTGAAGGCGAGGGCGTACCGGTGCCGGAAGCGAACGACCAAAAAAGTGACAAAAATCTCTTGACAAAGGCCTTTCTCTTGATTAGAATATGATTGTTAGCAGTCGGACACCACGAGTGCTAATTATTTTACCCGAATGGGTTAGCAGACCAAGGCAGAGAGTGCTAATTAAGCGGAAAGGAGTCTGGAAACTATGGGAACTCGCAGCATCGATCGCCGTTGCCCCAGGTGCGGCGGCAAGATACTCATCGATAAAGACTTCCACGGCTGGTACGAACAGTGCCTCCAGTGTTCCTACATGCATGACCTCGTCCCGGTGACGGCGGAGGTAAAACGGACTGACCACCTGGTCCTGGAAGAAACACCGGAACTATCGGATACCCCGGTCAACACATACCATTGATATCTCTTCGTGACGCGCGGAGGTGAGGTATGAGCGTCTGAAACGCCAATAGTAAAAAGATAAACCGAAACAAAAAACAATATAAGGAGGTTTCATTATGGTAATGCAGAGATGGGATCCCTTTCGCGAATTACAGGAAATGGACGAGACGATGAACCGGTTGTGGCGCGGCTTCGGGTCGAGGATTGCCAACCGTGAGGCGGAGGACTGGAACATCGCCCTGGACGTAGTGCGGAAGCCGGAAGAAATCGTGGTCAAGGCTTCGCTGCCGGGCGTCAAACCGGAGGACATCGATGTCACCATCGAAGACAACGTCCTGACCTTGAAAGCCCAGCGCTCCAGTGAATATGAGAACAAGGACGACACGGCCTACCTTATCCGTGAGCGTTCCTACGGCTCCTACTACCGCGCGCTGAGACTGCCGGAGAGCGTCGATACCGAAAAAGTGAAGTCCGACTACGAGCACGGCGTCCTGACCGTCACCCTTCCCAAGATGGAAGAGAAGAAACCGAAGCAGATCAAGGTCAACGTCGGCGGAGTGAAGGAAATCGAATCGACCGCAAAGAAAAAGTAACTTAGCTTTTTATCTCTGTGACGAAAAAGCCCTCCCGAAACGGGAGGGCTTTTTCGTATTAGATAGATTTACAGGTCTTACCGTTATTCCTTCAGTTCAGCCCCTTTACGAATTTGTCGTGCCCCTGTTCCGGAACCGGGTTATAATGACGGAGATGCTCACCTGGAAAATTTTAATGGCTTCCGCGTCCGGTTTTTATCGGCCCATGCATTTAAATAAGCAGGAAAGGGGATAATTTGCTGGAAGAAGCACGCGTTATTGCCCTGGTACGTGCCGGCGAGGCCGATGCCTTTGCCGGGATCGTGGAGCATTATCAGACGCCGGTCATGCGCTACCTCTACCGGCTGACCGGAGACTATGAACTTGCCAGGGACCTTGCCCAAGATACATTTGTTCAGGCTTACAAAGGTATTATGAAAACCAACGCCGATCTTTCGTTCCGGGCCTGGCTCTACCGTATTGCCACAAACAACGCGCTCCAGTACCACCGTCGGAGGAAATTGCTGTCGGTCGTCCGGCTGGCGCCGGGGGACACGCAGATGGTGATGGCGGAAACACGGAATGCAAGTCAGGTCGAAACGGCGGCTATAGAAGAAGCGTTGCGGCACGTTCCCCATGAACAGCGAGTCTGCCTGGTCCTTCATTTCGTTGAGGGATTCAAGTATCGTGAGATAGCCGAGACTCTCGACATCTCGGAAGACGCCGTACGTAAGAGAGTGGCGAGGGGCCGGCGCGTGTTTATCAACCACTACTCCCGGCGGGGAGACGGAGAGTCATGAACTGTCAGGATTTTGAAGAGTTGTTATCAGCTTATGCGGATGGTGAGCTTCCCCGAACGCAGAAGGAATTCGTGGAAGAACACCTGGCCGGCTGCCGGGAATGCCGGGCAGTCCTCGCCGACTTCGAGACTGCCGGTAGTCTTCTCTCCAGGCTCAGCAAGATACCGGAAGCAACGGACATCATGCACCCCACCCTGATTTCCATTAAAGAAAAAAGGCGCTTGACCGGCAGCATATCCCGAGGCTGGTTTCGCCCCCTTGCTATCGGTATACCGCTAATGGTCCTTATTATCGTGCTGGTGGCCGTACGGCCATGGAACATGCAAACCCCCTCTGTGCTGGCAGCGGACATCGTCTGGAATAGCCCGGAGGTGAAAGAATTTTTCAAGGATGAACAAATACAGGATGTAGAGGTTGCTACCAGTATCATCGGGAGAGAGGGGGACGTCCTGGTCGTGCTCGTCAAGACCATGAGCGGGGCTGCCGCCGCCGAGGTCGACCTCGGGAAAAAGCTGGTAACGGGTATCGTCCGCATACCCGTCCCCGGCCTGACATCGATGGACGAAAGCAGCGTGATGGAACTGGCTGAGTCGTTCCCTGAAGTACAAGCGCTGCTGGTCCGCGGCGCGCTGTTCGGCAAGATTACTATCGAGCATCTCGTCGATATCCTGGAAGGTACCGGCGCGGATGGTGATTTAGTGAAAGAAGGCCGGGTGCAGACCGTCGCCCGGATACCCATCAGGATTGGTGAAGAGTCATATCTTGCCATTATAGACATTGGGGATGAAATGTTGCTCAGCCTGGAGAAACAGGGACCGGCAGCAGGGATCGCCAGCGGGAGCCTGCTTGTCATCATCGTTGCGAGTGTGCTGGGATTCTCAGGTATCGCGGCTGCCGTTGCCGTTATTCAACGGAGAAGGAAATATCACCGGGAGGTATAGTTCGTGAAATCAATCGAGTGTTTTCTGGTACTCGTCCTGTTGTTTGCCGGCGTAACGCTGGTTTCCTGCGATCAGCAGACAACGACCATGACCACTGAGAGTCCGCAAATAACCACAACGGCAACAACATCCGGAGCGGGGCGGTACCAAGGCTTGGGACTGACGGAAGATCAAATCAAGATGCTGGAGGAACAGGGAATGGCGAACATCGAGTCCCGGGAAACGGCATCCGCCATCGCTGGTTTCGATATTGCCGTTCCTTCATTCGTGCCGGAAGGATTTGTTCCCGGAAAGTTCATGATTAACATTTCCGGGGCCGGTCTGCCGGCTGATATGGCGCCAAAGTTCAACAACACCAAGGTTCAGCAGGTGTTTACCTGGAGCAGAAGCGTCATGTTTACGCTCATACAGGGGACGCACCCGTTCGGCATCGGGGGAGGTGAGCCTATAGAAATAGACGGTCTTCAGGTGGAAAAGACCGTCAGCTATGAGAGCCCGGAAGATGGTCAACAATTCGAAAGACTGACATACGGCTGGGAGGAGAACGGACTGTATTTTGCTCTGACCGGAATCCTGGCCGGGGGCCTTGATGAAGCTGTTATGAAACAGATACTCCTTTCCGTAAGCGCAGAGTGATTGTAAACCGTCACCAGGCGTAACGCTGATAGCGGGCCAACGTTACTGCCGCCGCCGCACCAGGAGCGTGGTCAGGATGAACCCGGCGGCGCACCATGCCCCGGTGACGCCGAAAGCCAGCCCCAGGTTGACATCGAGGTCCGTTAAAGTGCCGCGGACGAGGTCCGCCATGTACTGCACCGGGAAGACCTGGTGGATGGCCTGGAGCCATTCCGGGAGCCGGTCGGCCGGGAACATGACCGGTGAGAACAGCATGACCACGAAGACGAGCACCTGGGTTATCACATTCACCATCATCGGCTTGGGCACCGCAAAGGCGATGGAATAGCCGATGAACGTGCCGCACATGGCGATGAGCAGCACCGCCGGTATCACGAGCGGGCTGACGGTAAGGGAGAAATCGAAGTAGGTAGCGCCCAGGACGACTGCCAGAATGGTGCCCGGCAGCGTTGTGCCGAAGACATTGGTGGCGTCCGCGGCGATGTGGGCCATCCTCGGTACGGGCAGCGACCAGATGTAGTCGAACGTGCCCTCCGTACGGGTGTTGGCGACGATCTGCGGCACCATCACGAAACCGACGGTCAGCATGATGA
>CAZPSP010000146.1:0-1956 GCA_964589285.1 uncultured Dehalococcoidaceae bacterium
CCTCCGAGATGGAAGCCGAATGGCGCACCGAGCAGGAAGAACAGAACATCGTCGTTACCAAGGAAGACATCACCGAGGTGGTGAGCATGTGGACCGGCGTGCCCGTCGTCCAGCTCTCCGATGATGAGACCAGCCGCCTGCTCAACATGGAAGAGGTCCTGCACCAGCGAATCGTCGGCCAGGATGAGGCCATCGATACGATATCCAAGGCCATCAGGCGCGCGCGCGCCGGTCTCAAAGACCCGCGCCGGCCTATCGGCAATTTTATCTTCCTCGGCCCGACCGGCGTGGGGAAGACGGAACTCGCCCGCGCGCTGGCTGAATTCATGTTCGGCAGCGAAGATACCCTGATCCGCATCGATATGTCCGAGTTCATGGAGAAATTCGCCGTGTCCCGTCTCGTCGGCGCTCCCCCCGGATACGTCGGCTACGACGAGGGCGGCCAGCTGACCGAAGCCGTACGGCGCAAGTCTTACAGCTGCATCCTCCTCGACGAGATCGAGAAGGCCCACCCGGACGTGTTCAACCTCCTGCTCCAGATCTTCGATGACGGGCACCTCACGGACGCCAAGGGACGCCGCGTGGACTTCCGCAACAGCGTCATCATCATGACCTCCAACATCGGCGCGGAAACCATCCGCAAAGGTACGACCATGGGCTTCATGCAGCGCAGCGACGAGGCCAAGGCCAAGGCCCAGTCCTATGACCGGATGCGGGACAACCTCCTGGAAGAACTGAAGAAGGCATTCCGCCCCGAGTTCCTCAACCGCGTCGACGGCACCGTGGTCTTCCATCCGCTCGCCAAAGAGCAGATACGCTCGATCGTCGACCTGATGACGGCCAATGTCAGCACACAGCTTGCGGAAAAAGAGATCAAACTTGAAGTCTCCGACACCGCCAAGGACCTGCTCGGCGATAAGGGCTATGATGAAGTCTACGGCGCCCGCCCGCTGCGCAGGGTCATCCAGAACATGGTGGAAGACAAGCTCTCTGAAGCCGTCCTCCGCGAAGAGTTCAAGACCTTCGACAGGGTCTACGAACTCCGGGCGACCATCAAGAACCTGGATATCCGGGAAGGGGTCCTCGCCACGGTCAAGGCCCCCGGCTGGCTGAAAGCGGATACCGATGACGAAGCCCGCCTGACCGGAGACGTCCTCCACGCCGCGTTTAAGGGCGATACCCTGACGGTGTATTCCACCAAGAGCGTCAAGTGGGAAGTGGAAAAAGCCATCAAGGAACACCTCAAAGAGGCGAACAAGGACAAACCCGGCAAGACGAGCAGCACGCCGCAGTACAAGCTGACCGAATTCTCTTACGTGTCCTACGTCGTCGTGGACGCCAGTGACGGTGATGTGGTCATCGAATCCAAGGAGAAGTTCCTGCTGCCGGAAATGGCGGTAGCCGCTGCCTCCGGCTAGCGTGACTTAAAAAAAAAATTCCTGTATAATAGGGCGGAGCGGTCCCGGAAAGGGCCCTCCGCCTTTTTTATTTTGTTATCAAGAGGAGTCTGATAATGGCGCAGGAGAAAATCGAAGCTCCTATCACCGGTAAGATAATCAGTTTTGAAGTCAAGGTAGGCGATACCGTCCAGGAAGGCGATGTCGTCTGCATGCTGGAATCCATGAAAATGGAAAACCCTATCACATCGCCCGTAGACGGCACCGTCGCCTCCATCTCCGCTAAAGAAGACCAGGTCGTCAAACCCGGCGATGTCATTGCCGTTATCGAGTACTAGGAAATGCCTCCGGGGACCGCAGCATCTGCCCCGGGGAAATAGTTTCTCACCCTTCTTCCCCAGACCGGACCAGGAAACTGAGGGGGAACTGTAACATTCAACCGGCCGCGGGGTGGGGTGCAGCGTAGCCACCGGGTACCCGGCCTTCGGTTTCGCCGACGGTCTCGGGTACGGCAAAATGGAGCGTCTCTCCTTCGCAAGGAGAGACCGAGAGAGATTTG
>CAZPSP010000146.1:2056-6469 GCA_964589285.1 uncultured Dehalococcoidaceae bacterium
CGCAAGGAGAGACCGAGAGAGATTTGGTAAATGGAACAGCAATTTCATCCGGTTGTATTCGCCCTCATCGCCTACGGGGTAGCGGTGGTCATCGCTGTCTGCGTAACCTTCATCATCAAGGCCATTGCATCATTTGTCCGGGAAAAGAAACCCGCCGATACCCGGGACGCTAAACCTCAAAAATAAGGCAGGACATCACCTATGTTCTTTTTGGAATTTTTCCAGGGCATCTACACCTTTACCCTCAACGAGCCCCAGGTCGTCGTCGGCCGGTTGCTGCTCGTCGCGCTGGGTATTTTCCTCATCTGGCTGGCCTACCGAAAGGTGCTGGAACCCCTCATCATGCTGCCCCTCGGCATCGGCATGATCGCCGTCAATGCCGGACTGATGGTAATGGAAGCCGGAAACGTCGGCAATCTCTTCATCAATCCGCTGGAATCAAGTAATTTTGAAGAGATAATGTATTTCCTCCAGATAGACTTCCTCCAGCCCGTTTATACCTTCATGTTCACCAACGGCCTTATCGCCTGCCTCGTCTTCATGGGCATCGGTGCCATTACCGACATCGATATCCTCCTCGCCCGGCCCGGCATGAGCTTCTTTCTCGCCATGTTCGCGGAACTGGGCACCATCATCACCCTCCCCATCGCCATCGCCATGGGCTTTCCCAACGGCGAGGCGGCGGCCACCGCCCTCATCGGCGGCGCGGACGGCCCCATGGTCCTCTACGGTTCGCTCCGCATGGCGCCGGACCTCTTCGTGCCCATCACCATCGTGGCTTACGTCTACCTCGGCATCACCTATGCCGGGTTCCCGTTCCTCGCCAAAATACTCCCGAAGAAGATGCGCGCCACCGAGATGAACTGGCGGGAGATCCCCCAGGTCTCGGCGGGCAAGAAGTTCGCGTTCTGCATCGCCACCTTTACCCTGCTGGCTTTCCTCTTCCCGGTCGCCACACCGCTGTTCGCCTCCTTCTTCCTCGGCCTGGCTATCAAGGAAGCCGGCATCACCCGCTTCGTCGAGTTCCTTTCCGGCCCGCTGCTTTACGGCTCCACTCTCTTCCTCGGGTTCACCCTCGGCGCGCTCATGGGCGTCGATACCCTCTACGACCCCAAGGTCGGTCTGCTGCTCCTTCTCGGCGTTATCGCCCTGGTGATTTCCGGCCTCGGCGGCATTGCCGGCGGCTACATCTATGCCAAAGTAAGCAAGAAACCATTTAACCCGCTCCTCGGTCTGGCGGCCGTCTCCTGCGTTCCCACCACCGCCAAGGTTGCCCAGAAGTGCGCCTACGCCGTGAATAAGAAGGCCATGATCCTGCCCTTCGCCATGGGACCCAACGTGGCCGGCGTCATCACCACCGCCATCATCACCGGCATCTACATCGCCGGTGTCAACCGCGGCTTCCTCGGCTAGAAGCGCAAGATGGATGGAGCAGAGCCCAACTTACAACCTGGCCGGGGAACTGCCGCGGAGATAGTATTTCGCCGCAAATGCCCGTCCGGTACTATGGGTCGTCTTTCTTGAAAAGAGAGACCGTCAGAGATTTTTCACAAAATAGAGAAAACATGACTATAATTATAATAATATAGAGAATAAGCGAGGTATTTCTATGACCGTACCGGAAGCATTGACCGCTGAAAACACGATACTCGTGCTTATCGACTACCAGGAACGCCTCTTCCCGGCCATGCATGAGAAGGAAAAACTCCTCGATAACGTCCTCAAGCTCGTCAAAGGCGCCAATGCCCTCAGCGTGCCCGTTCTGCTCACGGAACAGTACCCCAAAGGCCTCGGGCCTACCCTGCCGCAGATTAAAGAACTGCTGCCGGCCGCGGCCCCGCTGGAAAAGACCTGCTTTGACAGCTTCGCCGAGGACAATTTCTCCGCCGCCCTGAAAGCCTCCGGACGGAAGCAGGTGCTGCTCGCCGGCATCGAAGCCCATATCTGCGTCTACCAGACCGCCATGTCCCTCGCCCGCTCCGGCTACCAGGTCCAGGTCATCAGCGACTGTTGCTCATCCCGCAGCCCGCACAACCAGCAGATAGCCCTTTTCAAGATGGGCGCCGCCGGCGTCAGCCCCACCACCGTCGAGACCGCCCTCTTCGAACTCCTCAAGGTCGGCCGCGGGGATGTCTTCAAACAGATTAGCGGTATCGTCAAGTAAGCCCATGAATGCACGACAGTTCACGCCCGTTCCCTTCCGGTCTGAGACCGTGACCGCCCGGATACAGAAGCCGGACGGTAACGGCGAGATGGATGAAGTCACCGCGGACATCGTCTTCCACTTCGATGCCCTGACCGGCCGGTCCTCGCGCTTCGTCAATTTCTCGCCGGAACGCATCGTCCGCCCGGACCTCGACGCCCTCGAAAAACTCTCCCGTCAATTCCCCTGCCCCTTCTGCCGCCCGAATATCGATAACGTCACCACCCGGTTTCCCGCTGACCTCGTGCCGGAAGGAAAAATTCAGGTCGGAGAATCGGTCACCTTTCCCAACGTCAACCCGTACGACATCTACTGCAGCGTCGCCGTCCTGTCCCCGGACCGCCACTTCATCCGCCTCCAGGATTTTAACATCGATATCATTGCCAGCGTTTTCCTGGGCGCGCAGCGCTATTTACAGCTCGTTGCCGACCACGACAAAAACGCCCGCTGGCGGTTCATCGGCTGGAACTACCTCCCCCCGTCCGGCGGCAGCCTGGTCCATCCCCACATCCAGTGCGACGCCGGGTACCGCCCCACCGTATTTCAGAAAACACTGTTCGAGTCTTCCTACCGCTGGTACGCGGAGTTCGGCACCAACTACTTCGAGGACCTCATCCGGCAGGAAAAAGAACTCGGGGAGCGCTACATCGGCCGCACCGGCGATATCGAATGGCTGACCGACTTCGTCCCGAAAGGACGCCTCTTCGACGTCCTGGCCTTCTTCCCCGGCCGGCCTTCCATCCTGGAACTCACCCCGCAGGACTGGCGCGATCTGGCCGCCGGACTGCTCAAGGTCTTCGCCGCCATGGACGAACTCAACGTATTCAGCTTCAACCTCGCCACCTATTCCGGCGAGGACGCCGCCAGTTGCACCAGCCATGTCCGCCTCACGCCCCGCGGCGACCAGCTCTATTCCCCCGTCCCCACCAGCGACCAGTTCTATTACACCGTCCTCCAGGACGAGAACGTCTGCATCATGCCCCCGGAAGAAGCCGCCCGCCGGCTGCGTGAGCGATTCACAGCAGTAACTTGAGCCTTCGTTCGTCAAGGGGTAGTAATTATGATGAAAACTGGTTGGGAGAAACTGAGAATAATGACTAAGATTGCACTAACAAACGGTTTTACGACTAGGATTCCTTCTCCCTTGAGGGGAAAGGTCAGGATGAGGGTGACTCACCGCCCAATTCATTCAGTATGCTGTCAATTACACCTTCCAGGTTATCGAATACATCATGGTTCCAGAAACGAAGGATCTTGTATCCCTCGGATTGAAGCCAGGCTGTTCTTTCCCGGTCTTTCTCCTGAATCTCCGGTTCAGCGTGTTGACCGCCATCCAACTCCAGTATCAGGTTACGTTCGAGAGAGATAAAATCTTCAATATACCCGCCGATTCTGTGTTGGCGACGAAATTTGATCCCCCTCAATTGCCGGTTCCTGAGATAGCACCATAGCCTGTTTTCAGCATCTGTTTGTCGCTGTCTCAATAACCGGGTTAAATGTACCAGCGGCTTTTTCCTCATTGCCCCTCACCTTAATCCTTTGCCCTTTCCTCTGTGTTTCTGATTTTTAGTCTCTGATCTTTGGTCTCTCTTTCGTATTTTTTCATCATCCGGCACACGTCCAGCGCCAGCCATAAACGCTCCTCCCGGTCGGTATCCTTGAGCAGCCGGCGCTTGCCGTCATTCTCCAGGTCCCAGAGACCGTCCTCCCGCTGGTTATCGATGAACCAGTCAAGTCCCGCCCGGATATCCGGATCATCCGCGGCAAAACCGAGCGCCGCCAGGGAATCCAGCGCCAGCAGCAGGTTGGGCCACCAGTGGATGAAACGCACCCAGTACCTCGGCTCTTTGTATGAAGCATATACGTCCGCCCGGAAGAAACGGCCCTTCAGCAATTCCCCCGCCCGCCGGGCCTCCGGAGACTCCCGGTACCGTGAATGCGCCGCGAAGGCCTCCAGCACCATGTTTGTCCAGTTGTGGGAGAACGGCTTTGACCTGTCCGGCTCCACCGGCCCGCCGTGCCCGGAGGTCAGATCATACGTCGTTGCGCCGTCCAGGTCGCGCGTGAGCATGGGTATCGTCCAGCCGCCGTCGTCCTGCCGCATGGCAAGCAGCCATTGCATTCCCTTTTCCACGCGGGGGTCGTCTTCCAGCCCGGCCTTTATGAGCAGCTCCAGGATTGCCCCGGTATAG
Source organism: uncultured Dehalococcoidaceae bacterium (assembly GCA_964589285.1). Lineage (GTDB taxonomy): Bacteria > Chloroflexota > Dehalococcoidia > Dehalococcoidales > RBG-16-60-22 > DAOUEG01. The sequence goes on from CAZPSP010000146.1 coordinate 6,452, forward strand.
TACGTGGCGTACTGGTAC
>CAZPSP010000147.1:0-1990 GCA_964589285.1 uncultured Dehalococcoidaceae bacterium
ATCATCCCGGAAACCGTAGAGTTCAAACTGGAAGAAGCCAATGAGGCCCTACTCATGCTGAAACAGGGCAAGTACCGCGGCGCCGGGGTCATCAGACTGCCGGATTCAATGTGAACACCATTATGCACCCCCGCGACCGGTAGTGCGGTCTCTCGCAATTGGTAATGCCTTGTTTTTCTGTTAGAATGAACCTGAATGCCCCTTCCGCTCCCTGCCGCTTGCGGGGCTACGGGTGAGATGGAACAAACGAGTATATCAAGCACGCAGCGGGAAGGTTTCAGCAGGCCGGTACGGTTCGCGCTTTTCATCCTGGCGGGTTCGGTCATAATCGCGGGCCTTTATTTCCTGAGCCGTTACAACTATCTCCTCTTTCACGGTTTCGCGGAAGGTTTCAGCATCGTTATTTCATTCGCGATATTTGCCGTGGCGTGGAATTCCCGCCGGTTCATGACGAATGATTACCTGCTGTTCCTGGGAATCGCCTACTTATTCATCGGCGTACTCGATTTTCTCCACACGCTGGCCTACCGGGGCATGGGCGTATTCAGCGGGTTCGACACGGACCCGGCCACCCAGATATGGATCGCCACCCGTTATCTGCAGAGCCTTTCACTGCTGGCGGCGCCGCTGTTGCTCCATCGTAAGCTCAAGGCAGGTATTGCCGCCGCGGGTTATCTGCTGGTCAGCGGGACCATTCTGTGCGCCATATTCTGGTGGGACATCTTCCCCCGGGCTTTTATCGAAGGCACCGGACTGACGACGTTCAAGGTCGCCAGCGAATACATCATCTCTGCGCTGCTGGTTCTTGCCGGCTACGCCCTGTACCGGCACCGGGGCGACTTCGACCGTACCGTTTACCGGTCAGTGCTAATTGCCATTATCATCACTATCGCCTCAGAAATGACTTTCACCATTTATTCAGACGCTTACGGCGTGGCCAACATGGCGGGCCATCTTCTCAAGATCGTGTCGTTCTACTTCGTCTACAAGGCGCTGATCGAGTCCGGCCTCCGGCGGCCATATGAGACCCTGTTCCGTGAACTCAAACTGAGCGAAGAGAAGCTGACGCAGGGCAACCAGCGGCTGGAACAGGAGGTCATCGAGCGGGAGAACGCGGAGAACACGGCGCGCCATAATGAAGCGCGTTACCGCAATCTTTTCAGCACGATGTCCGAAGGCTTCGCGCTCCATGAAATGATATACGATGACGCGGGAAACCCAATCGATTACCGTTTCCTTGAAGTCAATCCTGCCTTCGAGAAGCTCACCGGCCTGAGCGGCGTGGTGGGAAAAACGGCGCGCGACGTCCTTGAGGGACTCGAACCTTCCTGGATCGAGACGTACGGTAAGGTAGTGAACACCGGGGAATCAGTCAATTTCGAGAATTACAGCGCGATGTTGGAACGCTGGTATGCCGTCCGTGCGTATTCTCCCTCACCGGGTACCTTCGTAACGCTGTTCAGCGATATCACCGAGAAGAAAAAAGCCGAAAACGAGCTGCAGAAGACCAAAACGGAGTGGGAGCGGACGTTCAATACGGTCCCCGACCTGATCGCAATCCTTTCCCCGGACCAGCGGATAGTGCGGGTCAACCGGGCGATGGCGGAGCGTCTGGGCACGACCCCGGAGCAGTGCATCGGGCTATATTGCTATGAGGCGATCCACGGGACTGACGGGCCCCCGGATTTTTGCCCTCATTGCATGACCCGGAAAGACTGCCAAGAGCATACCGCGGAAGTCAACGAGCCCCGGCTGGAAGGCGATTATCTTGTCACCACCACACCGCTATTCGATGAAAACGGCGTGTTGGCGGGGACGGTCCACGTGGCGCGCGACATCACCGAACAAAAAAGGGTAGCGGACCAACTGCGCATCCAGGCGACCGTCTGGGAGAACATGAGCGAGGCGGTGATCGCGACGGATGCGGCATTCCGGATCATTGCCTGGAACCGCGCCGCCACGATGCTTTACGGCTGGACGAGTGAAGAAG
>CAZPSP010000147.1:2090-6412 GCA_964589285.1 uncultured Dehalococcoidaceae bacterium
GAGGCGCAGCGGAAGCTGAGGGAGAGTGAAATGCACTTCCGCATGGCCATGCGTGATTCGCCGGTGTCCGTGGCGGTCCAGGACCTCGATATGAAGTACATCTGGGCATATAACCATAAATCGGCGTCTCCCGACGAGATCGTCGGCCATTGTGATGAAGACCTGTTCACTCCGGAAGAGGTGGCGATCATCAATCCGATGAAGCGCCGTGTTATCGAAGAGGATATCGAGTTGAATACCCAGATGTGGTTCGACCGTCCGGGCGGAAAGATGTACCTGGCCGTTTACTGGGAACCCATCCATGATGAGTCCGGCAATGTCATCGGCATCGGGTCGACCACACTGGATATGACGGCGACGCGGGAAGCCGAGGAAGCCCTGCGTGACAGCCACGAGCGTTTCCAGATATTGAGCGAAGCTAATTCCCTGCTGCTGACAGCCGAAGAACCGGAGCGGGTCATTCAGACCATCGCGGAGAAGGTCATGAAGCACCTGGACTGCGATGTGTTCTTCAACTTCATTCTTGATACTACGTCCCGCCGGTTGAAACTCAACGCTTATGCCGGTATTCCACGGAAAGAAGCCGCCCGGATAGCGTGGCTGGATATCGGCACGGCGATATGCGGCTGTGTGGCGCAGGAAGGCTGCCGCATCGTTTCCGAGGACGTCCAGGGAAACAGCGACGAACGCGCAGACCTCGTCCGGTCCTTTGGCGTTCAGGCTCACGCCTGCCACCCGCTGATCGTCGGTGAGGAGACAATCGGAACGCTCTCCTTCGGTACAAAGTCCCGTACGCAGTTCACACAGGACGAACTCGACCTGATGAAGACCGTTGCCGACCAGGTATCGGTGGCGATGATACGGAAATCCGCGCGTGACGCCCTGCGTGCCAGCGAGAGAGAAATACGGGAGCTGGTGGAAACCGCCAACAGCATTATCATCCGTTGGAAAAAGGACGGGACCATCACCTTTGTGAACAATTACGGCCTCCGGTTCTTCGGATACCGGGAGGAAGAACTCATCGGCAAAAGTGTCAACATCCTGCTGCCCCAACGTGAAACGTCAGGCCGTGACCTTGCCAACCTGGTGGAGGACATCGCGGCCAATCCCCAGGCTTACATCAGTTTAATAAACGACAATGCCCTCAAGGACGGCAGCGTTGTCACCGTCAACTGGTCGAACAAAGCAGTGTATGATGAAGACGGCAATCTCCGGGAAATCCTCGCTATCGGCAACGATATCACCGAACAAAAAAGAGCGGAAGAGCGGCTGCGCCAGAGCGAGGAACGCTACCGGGAGTTGTTTACTTCCATGCATGAAGGCTTTTTCCTTGCGGAGCTGATAACCGAGCGGGACACCGTAACCGATATCCGCTTCCTTGAGGTCAATCCCGCCTTCGAACGGATGCTGGGAGTTGACCGCGATGAAGCCCTGGATACGACGCTAACCGAACTCATGGGAAGCGAGGGGAAGAAGTGGTTAAAGGCGATAACGCGCGTATTCCGCTCCGGTGAAGCGTCACTTGTGGATGACCGCAACCCGCGGTCGGACAGGTTTCTGCGGAGTCACTACTATATCCCGCGCCCGGGCGTCGTCGCCTGTATCCTGACAGACATCACCGAGCAGAAAAAAGCCGAAGAGGAAATCTCCCACCTGGCGTCATTCCCGGAACTGAATCCCAATCCCATCATGGAACTGGACGGGAACGAACAGGTCGTCTACATGAACCCGGAAGCGAGAAGAGTATTCCCCACCCTGGCCCGCGAGGGACTTCAACATCCTTTCCTGACGGGTTTCAGGGCTATCGAACGTGAACTGAGGGAACAGAGGAAAATGATCGTGCGGCGGGACATCCCCGTGGGCGAATTATGGTATGAACAGGCGGTAACTTTCTCTCCCGCCCGGCAGAATTTCCGCATTTATTCGCGCGATATTACGGCCCGGGTCCAGGCGGAGGCCGTTTTGAAGCGGAGCAACACGGAACTGGAGGCCTCGAACCGGGAACTGGAGGCATTTTCATATTCCGTTTCCCATGATCTCCGTGCGCCACTCCGCAGCATGGAAGGGTTCAGCAGCGCGCTGCTAGAGGACTACGCAGACAAGCTGGACGAACAGGGAAAACAGTACCTGGATTATGTGAAAGACGCCAGCGATACGATGGGCCAGCTCATCGACGGGCTGCTGCGACTCTCGCGGATTACGCGGAGCGAGATGAACTACCAGGCAGTCGATCTGAGCGCGCTGGCGCAGAAAATAGTCGAGACCCTGGAAAGAAACCAGGCCGGCAAACCGCGCACCGTTACCATCCAGCCGGGAATTATGGGCTTTGGAGACGAGCAGCTGCTCCAGGTAGCCATGGAAAATCTGCTTAGTAACGCCTGGAAGTTCACAGCAAAAACGGCAGACCCCAAAATAGAGGTAGGAGTCCTTGAAGAAAACGGCAGGCCAGTTTACTATGTACGTGATAACGGCGCCGGGTTCAATATGAAATACGCGGGTAAGCTGTTCCAGCCGTTCCAGCGTCTTCATAAGACGACCGAGTATGAAGGCACCGGGATAGGATTGGCCACCGTGCAGAGGGTCGTCCGCCGGCACGGCGGCACGATCCGCGGAGAAAGCCAGGAAGGAGAGGGAACGACATTCTACTTCACCCTGTCGTGAAACAAGCAATATGGATGAGAAGACGATACTTCTCGTGGAAGACAATCCGCGTGATGTAGACCTGACGAAACGGGCGCTGGAAAAGGCGAACATCGCCAACAGGATCGTCGTGGCGGAGGACGGCGTGGACGCACTGCGCTATCTCTACGGTGACGAGACCTGCCCCGAATGCCCGGTTGAAGAATTGCCCGTCCTGGTGCTCATGGACCTGAAGCTGCCACGTATAGACGGGCTTGAAGTACTGCGGAAGATACGCACCGAAGAAAAAACCAAGTTCCTGCCGGTGGTCATACTGACAACCTCCAGCGAGCAGACAGACGTGATCCAGAGCTATAACCTGGGCGCGAACAGTTTTATCAGGAAACCGGTGAAATTCAGCGAGTTCGCGGAGGCTATCAGGCAGGTAGGGCTGTATTGGCTGGTAATGAACCAGACGGCGCCGACCAACCGGTCAGTGATATGAAAGATAAGAGTATAATGAAAGTTCTTCTTATCGATGATTCCGAAGCCGATGCCGTTCTGCTCATCAGGGAACTGAAGAAGGCCGGCAACGACATCGAACACCGGCGCATCGATACACAGGAAGCCCTGGATGCCGCTCTAGGCGAGGGCGGGTGGGACATCATCCTTTGCGATTACGTCATACCCGGCTGGAGCGGCCTGGAGGCGCTTTCCCGCATACGCGAACATAATGGTGAAATACCGGTCATCATGATCTCCGGTCATGTCGGAGAAGATGTGGCGGTAGGAGCCATGCGGGCGGGCGCCAATGACTATATCATGAAAGACAACCTGCGGCGGCTGGCCCCGGCGGTACAGAGAGAAATCCGCGAGGCCGCGGCGCGCGGCGAGAGTAAAAAGATCGAACGCGAGCTCCAGGAAACGACCCGTGAACTGGAAGTGGTCAAGAAAATGGACCAGCTCAAAGACGAGTTCATTGGCATGATCTCGCACGAAATGCGGAACCCGCTGACCGTGCTGCTCGGAAACCTGTCCATCCTGAAATCCGGCGCAACACTCCCGCCGGAAGATATTGCCAAGCTGGCGGAGAATGCTTATGCGGAGGCCGGTGAGCTGGGCACGATACTCGATAATCTCCTGGAACTCGCCCGTGTGAGAGCGGACCGCCTGCAACTGGCAACCGAGGTATTGGAACTAGGGCTCATTATCGATGAAGTGATCGCCGGACTGAACGCCGGTGAACGGGAGCGGGTCATCTTCGAGGGCTGCCGGGATATTCCCCGCGTAAAAGGGGACGCGGTGCGGATCAAGCGGATACTGAACAACCTGATCAGCAACGCCTTGAAATATTCCCCGAAAGACCGTCCCGTTACGGTAAGCGCCGCACCAACCGAGGACGAGGAAGTCCTGGTGGCGGTACATGACCGGGGCATCGGGATACCGGGCCATCAGAAGAGAGATCTGTTCAAGCTGTTCGGCCGCCTGGATACCGGGCGGGCCTATGCCGACGGCACCGGCCTGGGACTGGTGGTTTGCCAGCGTCTTTGCGAGGCCATGGGAGGGCGAATATGGGTGGAATCGGAAGAAGGTTCCGGGTCTTCCTTCTTTTTCACTCTTCCTGCGGCACATGAGGACCAGAGTTGAATCAAGCCGGTCCAAGCGTTTGTTTCACGCAGTTGACGAGTTCCATGGGATCGAAC
>CAZPSP010000148.1:0-6375 GCA_964589285.1 uncultured Dehalococcoidaceae bacterium
GGCGTGAGGGGCGTTATCAGCGTCAGCCGGATAGGCGGCCGCCCCGAAGCCCAGAAAGATGCCGGACAGGCCGCTTGACCGGCTGTAAGCGAGCGGCTAAAGTATGTATATATCGAGTGGAGGTAGTAGTCCTTGGCTAACAAATCAGCGGAGAAACACGCAAGAACATCGGCGAGGAAACAGGCGAGAAACAAAGCCGTTCGCAGTGAAGTAAAAACCAAGGTTTCAAAGGCGGAGCGCATTATCCAAAGCGGTGACGCAGCGGCTGCAAAGACCGCGGTGACCGAGGCCGTCAGTTCTCTGGACAAAGCCGCGGAGAAGCAGATTCTCCATGCCAACAACGCGGCGCGCCGGAAGGCAAGGCTGGTCAAGAAATTGAACCAGGTCGTTGCCCGCTCCAAAGAAGAACCCGCTTCCAAGACGGCGTGAAGCGGGTCCTCTTACACTAATGAATACTGGCGGGAATATCCGGTCTGATCAGTCAGATGATGGGATGGGCCGGGCTTCCTGTAATTTCATGGGCTTATCGCAGCAGGTCAGTTCCCCGGAGCCGGCCTTCGTGCTCAGGGCTTCCGTGCCGCAATTTTCACATTGATATCGTTTTCCGAGTTGACTTGGCATATTCTTATCCTCCTGAACAATAGGTTGATTACTGCTTTTGCTCCATGGGCTGGCCGCAACAATTGATAGTGCCGGTGCCGCCTTTCGTAATGATCACCTCGGCCCCGCATTTGGTGCAGCGATATCTTTTTCCTACTTGATTTGCCATGACGCATCACCTCTATTTGAAACTTACCACTTGTATTATAGGCTTCGGTCGTGTTTATGTCAAAGTAAACAGGCACGGCATTAATGCGGAGTTCCCGCGTTGTTATTTTAGGTAAAAGTCGTTATTCAGATTCAGGAGAAATACCGCTGTTGAAAAACCGCCGGTGTTTCATAATTGAAAGTAGAAAAGCCGGATGGCTTCAGCGGAAGGAGGAAGGAAGATGTACGAACTGTTTACAAAAGAGAGAGCACGGAACGAACAGAAGATTTACCAGAGATGGTACATCGAAAGCCAGATGAAACCCTTACACGAGAAAGGCTTCAAACCCGTAATGAACAAGATCCTTGACACCTTCGGGCTCTAGACAGCATCTCAGGGGAAATCTTTCCCCAGTCATAGGAAAGCCGGCGGAACCCGCCGGCTTTCCGTTTACATCAAGCTCCCGGCGCAGGCCCCTGATCAGAGGCCGCTCAAATAGTATGGCTCCGCGTCGTTTTTAGCTTCCCGGGAACCAGACCCGGTCGAACAAGCACCGACTGCGTATTATTTAGAGAAATCAAGTACTGAAAAATACGCATTTATTCATCGCTTCTGAATAAGCATATCTAACTATACGGAATCAGGAGAAATACCGATGTTGAATTGCGCAGAATATTGCATAATTGATAGTGAAGGAACTAGGCAAACCAAGCGGAAGGAAGGAGGAAGAGAGATGTTCGAGATATTAACAAATGTCAGACTACGGAACGACCTGAACAGTTTCCAGAAACGTTACCTGTTTTCTCAGGTAACCCCTGACTATGGTAAGAAGGGTATCAAACCCGTGCTATACAAGATCCTCGATACCATCGGCCTTTAAAAGCCAATCACGGTAACAAGCCGTGATCGCATACAGCCGGCGGAGACCCCGCCGGCTTCTTTTTTTAAGCCTCACTCAGCCGATCATCTTCTTGAAACAATGGAAACACTTGCCTTCCCGCAGAGAGACATCCCCGACAGGCAGATAGTCCAGCGATTGGAACAGCGCTTGCGCGCCATGGTTCCCGGAATAGGTGTCCAGCCGGATCGAGCGGTAGCCATTTGCGGCGGCATGTTCTTCGGCAAAAAGCATGAGGCGCCGGGCAAGTCCCCGTCGCTGAAAGCGGGGATCAATGCAGAGACGATGCACCACCAGCGGCCGGCCGCCGTCTTTCCAGGAAACGGTAAAGTAGGGAGGCGGCTGCTCTTCGTTGAGGACGATGATGCCGGCTAATTCACCCTCGACGGTAATCTTGAACAGGGTCCCGGAGGAAACATCCTGTGCGATGAGTTCCCTGTCGGGGTAGCTGTCATCCCACTGGTCGTCGCCGTTCATCTGCTTTTGCCGGACAGCGTCGCGAACCAGCGCCATGATGGCATCGATATCAGCTTCGGTTGCACAGGAGATGTTCATGCATCCGTAAAGAGCACGTCATTCAGGTCGAACACCGGACCGTCCTTGCAGACCTGCTGCAGACCTTTCTTTGTCCGGATGGTGCATCCGTAACAGACGCCCGTACCGCACCCCATCATGATCTCCAGCGATACCTGCACCGGGACGCCGTACTTTTTCATATCGGCAGCCATGCTCCGGTACATGGGGACCGGCCCGCAGGCGTAGATACGGTTGATATGTTCCAGGCAGGGGACGATGAGGTCGGTCGCCTGCCCGCGGGCGCCCTCGGTGCCGTCCTCGGTAACGTTTATTATCTGGAGGGATTCAGGGTTCACGCCTTCATCGAACACTATCTGCGGCATGGACACCGGCACGAGGCAGTCCTGTGACCTCCCGCCGCAAATGAGCGTGACCGTTTTTCCCTGCCGCAGGGCCGTCTCCGCCAGGAAGACAAGGGGAGCGATGCCCATACCGCCGGCCACCAGCATAACGTTCAGGTCTTTTTCAAAAAGCGTAAAACCATTGCCGAGGGGCCCGAAGATGTCCAGTTTCTCTCCGCGTTTCCGTTGAGACAGCCAATGCGTGCCTTTACCGACATCGGCGAAGAGGATGGAGATACAATCGGCCGTGGTGCGGTGAATACTGAAAGGCCTCGGCAGGACGGTCTCGTCCCCGCAGCGGACCATGATGAATTGTCCCGGCCGGGCCGCCGCGGCGATCTCCGGGGCTTCCAGCCTGATGAGATAAGTGTCACGGATGCTCTCGGTGGCGGAGAGGATAGCCGCCTGTTTCTGTATCATGACTTCCTGCCTTCCCGGTAGACCGGCAGCGGCAGTGCGGAGTATGCCTGCGAACCGGAGGTCACCACCGTGACCGCAGCCCGGAAGGTGTCCAGGGAAGTATAGCACGGTATGCGTTTTTCCGCCGCCGCCCGGCGGATGTAGAAACCGTCCCGGAACGGCACGTGAGCGCCGGTGATGGTGTTGACGACGCCGCCGATGGTGCCGTCATTAATGAGGTCGATGATGTTCGGATGCCCCTCATCGAGTTTCTTGCTCGTGATCCTGACGGGCAGCCCGGCGGCCTTTATCATCGCGGCGGTGCCCTCGGTGGCGTAGAGCTTGATGTCCGCTTCCGCCAGCCGCCGGATAATGGGCAGGGCTTCCGCCTTGTTGCGGTCCGCGATGCTGCACAGGACCCCGGAACCCGGCGTCAGGTTCAGACCGGCGGCCAGGATGGCCTTGCCGAGGGCGGCCTCGAAGGTGTAATCGATGCCCATGACCTCGCCGGTGGACTTCATTTCCGGCCCGAGGTAGGTATCGACACCGACGAGCTTGGACATGGAGAAGACCGGGGCTTTGATAGCGACGAGTTTACGCACGGGCCAGAGCCCGCTTTCGTACCCCTGTTCCCTGAGGGTCTGCCCGAGCATGACCCGGGTGGCGACGTTGACGATGGGAACACCGGTCACCTTGGAGAGGAACGGAACGGTGCGGCTGGCCCGCGGGTTTACTTCCAATACATAAATCGAGGAAGGAGACCCTTCCTTGCCCGGCATGATAACGAACTGGATGTTCATCAGTCCCTTTATCTTCAGCCCCAGACCGATGCGTACCGTGTAATCGACCAGGGTATCGACTTCCTGCGGAGAGAGGTTCACGCCGGGATAGACGGCCATGGAATCGCCGCTGTGTACGCCGGCGCGCTCGATGTGTTCCATGATGCCGGGAATGAGCACCCTTTCGCCGTCACCGATAGCGTCCACTTCGACTTCCTTGCCCATGATGTACTTATCGATGAGGACCGGATGGCCGGTATCGAGTTCCATCGCCAGGCCGATGTACCGGACCAGTTCCGTGGCGTTATAGACGATCTCCATGGCGCGCCCGCCGAGGACGTAGCTGGGGCGTACCAGGACGGGGTAGCCGATGCGCTGGGCGACCTCCAGGCCTTCGTCGAGGGAGGTCACGCCGGCGCCCGGAGGTTGGGGTATTTCCATTTCTTCCATGAAGTGCTCGAACCGCCGGCGGTCGCTGGCGATATCGATGGAATCCGCGCTGGAACCGATGAGCGGCAGTCCCGCCTGCGAGAGCGGCTGGGAGAGGTTGACGGCCGTCTGCCCGCCGAACTGGACGATGGAAGGCGGGGCGGCCCCATTGCCGGTTTCGTTCTCCAGGATGTCCCGCACGCTTTCCTCGTCGAGGGCTTCGAAGTAGAGGCGGTCGCTGGTATCGAAGTCCGTCGAGACCGTTTCCGGGTTGGAGTTAATCATGATGCTCTGGTAACCGGCCTCGTCGAGCGCCCAGGCCGAGTGCACGGAGCAGTAGTCGAACTCGATGCCCTGCCCGATACGTATCGGACCGGAGCCGATGACGACGGCCTTGGGTTTATCGTCCGGCAGCGCTTCGTTTTCCTGCTCGTAGGCGCTGTAGAAATACGGTGTGGCGGCATCGAACTCCGCCGCGCAGGTATCGACCATCTTGTAGACGGGGCGGATGTCCCAGTCCTGGCGCAACTGGCGGACCTGCTCCGGCAGCCGGTCGGCGAGGGTGCCGATCTGTATATCGCTGAAACCAAGCCGCTTGGCCCGGCGGAGCAATTCCGGCGTCAGAGTTTCTGAAAGGAGCGTTTTTTCCATATCGACGATGTTCTTCAGCTTTTCCAGGAACCAGAGGTCGATCTTCGTGTAATCGTGTATCTGCCGCGTGGTGATGCCGCGGCGCAGGGCGGCGGTGACGGCCCACAACCGGAGGTCGTTCGGCGGCATGAGCGCGTAGGATTCGAGCGATTCGTTACGCTCCCAGTTCAGGTCTTCCCACTGGAGGGACTTCTTGCCGAATTCCAGCGAGCGCACCGCTTTCTGGAGGGCGGCCTCGAAGGAGCGGTCGATGGCCATGACCTCGCCGGTGGCCTTCATCTGCGTGCCGATGATGCGGTCCCCGAAGGCGAACTTATCGAACGGCCAGCGCGGTATCTTGACGACGCAATAATCGAGGGCCGGCTCGAAGCTTGCCATGGTTTTGCCGGTCACGGCGTTCTGAATCTCGTCCAGGCGGCGGCCGACGGCAATCTTGCCGGCCACGCGGGCGATGGGATAGCCGGTGGCCTTGCTGGCGAGCGCGGAGGAACGGCTGACGCGGGGATTGACCTCGATAACGAAATACTTCTCGCTGTTGGGATCGAGGGCGAGCTGGACGTTGCAGCCGCCTTCAATCTTCAGGGCGCGGATGATGTTGAGACTGGCGGTCCGCAGCATCTGGTATTCGTTGTCCGTCAGCGTCTGGCTGGGCGCGACGACGATGCTGTCCCCGGTATGGACGCCCATGGGGTCCAGGTTCTCCATATTGCAGACGGTGATGCAGGTATCGGCGGCGTCCCGCATGACCTCGTATTCAATCTCTTTCCAGCCGCCGACCCATTGCTCCAGCAGTACCTGGTGAATGGGGCTGGCCGCCAGCCCGACGGCCGCTTTCTCCGCCAGTTCATCCATGGTGAAGGCCACGCCGCCGCCGGTGCCGCCGAGGGTAAAAGAAGGGCGGATAATGAGCGGCAGCCCGAGTTCTTTGGCGGCTGTTTTGGCCTCGGCAAGGGAATGTACGTTCCGGCCTTCCAGCATCGGTTCGCCGATTTCCGTCATCAGTTTCTTAAACAGTTCACGGTTGGAGGCCTTGCGGATGGTATCGATGGAGGTGCCGAGGCTGCGGACGTTATACTTATCGAGGACGCCGGCCTCGGCCAGTTCATGGGCCAGGGTCAGGCCGGTCTGGCCGCCCAGGGTAGGCAGGAGACCGTCCGGGCGTTCGCGTTCTATAATGCGGGTAATCATCTCCACGGTCAGGGGCTCGATATAGACCACGTCCGCAACGTCTTCATCGGTCATGATGGTGGCGGGGTTGGAATTCACCAGCACGGAAGTAACTCCCTCTTCCCTCATGGCCTTGCAGGCCTGCGTACCGGCGTAATCGAATTCCGCCGCCTGCCCGATGATGATGGGGCCTGAGCCGATGATGAGTACTTTAGATGGTTTATCCGTCATATTGGTTCCTTAATCTAGTTTACGGTAGCTTTTTTTTGCAAATCTCTCTCGGTCTCTCTCTCTGCGAAGAGAGACGACCCACTTGCTACGCCGGTCATCAATGGCAACTCCCTTTCCAGTCTCTCCCTTTCGTAAAGGGAGATCAGGAGGGATTTA
>CAZPSP010000149.1:0-1254 GCA_964589285.1 uncultured Dehalococcoidaceae bacterium
AGCGGGACGTCTTCCGCCTGGAACGTCAGTTTGCCGGTGTATCCCCGGAACTGCCACCAGACCACCGCGAGCGACACCGCCAGCCCGATGACGGTCATGGAGCCGATGGAAAGCTTGCCCTGGAACCAGAAGAAGTCGAAAAATTCCATACCGGAATACGTCGCCATGATGAGCGCCGGCGGGTCCGAGATCATCGTCACCGTGGTGACCATGTTGGAACTGACCGCCAGCGCCACCATGTAGATGAACAGTGACGATTTCATCCGTTTGGAAAGCTCGATGGCCAGCGGGGCCAGCATAAGGACGACGACGGGGTTGGCCATGAAGCTGGAGAGGAACATCGCCAATATGCAAAGAAAGAGCATGACCTGGCTTTCTTTCGTCAGCCTGGCGAGGACGCGGTTGGCTATCCAGGCGGGCAGGCCGCTCCTTTCCAGCGCCATCGCCAGGATGCCGTATCCCCACAGGATGCCGAGGACGTCCCAGTTGATGTAGGTGACGAAGGCATCGGCGGGGGTGACGATGCCGGCCAGAATGAGGAAAGCGGCGGCGATGAGGGACACGATGGCGACGTTGAAACGCCGCAGTAAAAGCAGGGCAAAAGTAATGACGGCGACCGCAAGCGTCACCCAGGTCCCGGTCTCGGTGGAAAACAACTGGTACCAGGTCATATCGATCTATAGCGAGATTGGAGTCTCTCCGATGCGTAAGGCGTTTCCGTCTGTTTATTATAGCAGGGCCGGCCTTAGTAGGAAAATGAAGGTCAAATCTCAAAAATCAGAAAAACAGAGAAAAAAAAGGGTGCCTGGCGGAGATTTTGCAGGTATGGGGAGTTGGTCACCTTCAAGAATGTTATTCGGCGGACTTTCAGTCCGCCCTACGTTTTTTCTGAACCAAGTTCAGGATGACGCGGGTGAGAGGCGGTAATGATGCGGTGGTTCGTAAAGGGTTAATGCATTGGGCAGCGCGGGCGTTTGGCCCGCGGACCAGCAGGGACGCCGGTCCCACCCGTTATTTGGAGGGACCTCATGGTTCGACAGGCTCACCATGAGCGTCTACGGCATCTGTTTATTTTGAAGTCATCGGTTCAGAGCGAGGTCAGTTTTACAACCGGACTACAGGTGCTCAGCGATGGTGGATCCTGAACCGAGTTCAGGATGACGCGGGTGAGAGGCGAGGATTGATGGACAGCATGCCATAATGACCTCGATTACGGCGGGTAAAAAAGGTGGAAGGGTTTTACCCGCCCTACGA
>CAZPSP010000149.1:1354-6323 GCA_964589285.1 uncultured Dehalococcoidaceae bacterium
GTGGGAGGCGAAGCGGTTGAGTATGGGATTACCCTTTGTAGAGGAACTCCCTTACTTTTTCGGCGCAGGCTTCGCCGGCGGCATCGGCGGTGACGATCTCAATCTGATCGGCGGAGGTCACGCCGAGACCGAGTTCCGCTGCGCGGGCAATCTGGTCCTGCTCGAAGATCCGGCCGTGGCTGACTTCAGGGATCGTACCGAGCATCCGCAGGACGGCCACGCCCACGGCGTCCATGGCGATGCGGTCGGTGGCCCCGAGCATCACACGGGCGGGTTTCCGTGTTCCGACGTGCGGGCCGCCGTCCACGAAAGCTTCCACTCCGTCCATAACGATGAGGTCCGGCGTGTAGGCGGTATTGATCTCCGCGATGAGGTCGCGCTGGTGCGGCGAGCGGTGGAGTTCGTTCATGTACGGGTAGCCGCCGTCCGTACCGAGTCCCGGCGGCACCATGCCGACCGCCAGCTTGAGGGACATGGTAAAGTGGCCGCCGAACTGATGGGTCTTGAGGCAGCAGGTCGTCACGATGCTTTCGGCGTCGCGGTAGACCTTCGGAAAGAGGAAACCGTCTTTCCAGTGGCTCTTCTCCGGCCTGACCAAAACCCAGCCGTTTTCGTCCAAGGTCTGGAGGTCGACGACATCGAACCCGATTTCTTCCTGGAGCTTGAACACGCCGATCTTTTCCATATTGTCATGCGTAGAAGGTCCGGGACCGCTCCGTTCCGCGATGGTGATGGACTTCGCGCCCATGTCCTTGAGCTTGAGTATCAGCCCGCGGAGGGTCTTGATGTCCGTCGAGCCGGGCGCGGGGTCCGCGGTATTGAAGTTGGGTTTGAGGACGACGGCCTTGCCCTGCACCGGGTTGATGCCGAGCAGTTCAACGGCCTGCCGGGCGCCGGCTTCTCTGTCTTCTGTTTTCACGAGGCTTACTATGGTCATTGTTTGTCCCCGTTACTGTCTATTCCGAGGGGCCGCTTGCCCTGGCGGCAAGTTCGGCCTGGTAGGCTTTCCAGCCGGGGCACCACTTGGTGTGCCATTTCCAGAGACGGGAGAGGAACTTTTTGGGGTTCTGTTCGGCTTTGAACCGCATTTTACATTCGGCACAACCGGAACTCATTTCACGACCTCCCGCTGCATACGCTGTTTATTTTATCCGTTTCTGCACCGCTTGCCAAGAACTTGTGATGAGGAAGCTTTCTTCCGCGTCGGCGACCATCCGGGCGAGCTTCTTCATCGGGACGGAGAATGAAAGCCGGTCCGGCGGGACAAAGGGCCGGGCGGAGATATCGAACATGCCGATGACGGTGCGCGGCGTTTCGGTTCTCGATTCCAGGAACGGGTACTGGACGATGCTGGAACAACCGGAGCCGAACGGGGCCATGGTCATTTCGGAATGATATTCGTCGAAGCTTGCCAGCGTGAAGAGGCCGGCAAGGACGTCGGGCTGCGCGAAGAAGACGGCCACGTCCGGCGTGTCGGCTTCCAGCAGGTTGTCCCATCGTTTAAAGACGATGTATTTTGCCGGGGCATCGAACTTGGGCCATTCGTTCATGGCGTGCCTGACCAGTTCCGGGGTTTTCTTGTACCGTTCGCCTTCCAGTCCTTCCATGCCGCAGGAAAGGAAGTATTCGAAGTTGGGCATGAGGCCCGGTGAAAATCCCAGGTAGCGCCTCCCGCCGGGACAGCCGACCGCATCGACGGAGAAGGCCATCGATGCTCCTTCGCGGACCTTTTGCAGCGCGCCGATGATGCAACGGGAGACGGAACCGGGTTTAACGATGATGCCTTCATCCGGGTTATCCGTGTAATAGAACGTGACGGGAAGTTCCGCGTTATTGAAATACTTCTTCCAGAGGGACAGGAAACTATCCTTGAGCTTCGAGTCCATACCTTACCCCCTTACAGTTGTTTACGGTAGATAATGATATCATAGTGGCCGAGCATACGTTGCTCCATTTCCTGGAAACCGGCGTTTTCATAGAAGCTCCGCGCCCCGGTGTTAGTCGACAGGGGGTCCACGAAAAGCTCCGTGTAACCCAGTTGCACGGCCCGCCGTTCCAGGCTGGACAGCAGCAAAGCTCCATAGCCCTGTCCCCGTACCTCGCGGCGGGTCCGCATGCGGCGTATCAACGCACCGGTCCGGGACTGTTTCTGCAGGCCGCCCATGGCGACTACTCGGCCGTTCAGTTCTCCCACCAGGAAATCCCCTCCGGCATTGATATAGAACGTGGCGATATGGTCCAGGTCGTCATCGGAGAAGGAAGCGCCTTCGCCGTCCGCGACGATATTGCGCCCATTATCGGCGGCGCTGAACTCCGCTTCGATGTCTTCCACCCCTTCAGTGTGCAACTGCATGACCGCGTCCTGGTCGGAAGGCCGGTACCGGCGAATACTGATCAAACTCATAACTCTCTCAACTCTTTTCTTCTTTTCGTTCCAGTTTTTTCCGGTAGAACACCAGGGAGAAGCTGTTGCGCGTTCTTATTCTGATCTTTGCTTTTTATTTTTGGTCTTTTTTAAAACCCACCTTCCTCCTTTAAAAGGGAGGCGAACGATATGCTATACCGAAGTTGCTCTGGTAATGCCGTTGCTGATGGTTACGCTCAAGCTGCTTCCGCTTTGATCTTCTCGTAGAGGTCGTAGTTCTGTTTCAGCATGTCGCGGATGGGGAGGTCGTAGGGGCAGCGGCTCTCGCACTCGCCGCAGTCCTGGCATTCGGGGACTTTGACCATGGCGGAGGGAATGAAGGGGCCGTTGAGGTACCAGCCCGGCGGCAGGCGTTTGACGAGGGTATCGAAGGTCATGATGGTGGAGATCGGGATGCCCTGCGGGCATGGCTGGCAGTAATCGCAGCGGCGGCAGAACCGGTTGCCGAGTTCCTCCCGCAGGTTTTCCATGCGGGCCGTCTCCCGGCCGGTCAATGCGTGCGGCCCGTTGTAGAGGGCGACGATCTCTTCTATTTCCTCGACCTTCTCGATGCCCGGTATCAGGGCGATATCCGGGAACTGGAAGAGCCATTTGAAGGCCACGGCGGCGTCGTAGAGCATGCCGCCGCCCAGGGGCTTCATGGCGATGAAACCGACGTCGTGCGTACGGCAGAGCGGCAGCAGTTCTTCGGCGGGTTCGCTGGTAATGAAGTTGAACGGGAACATCATCGTCTCGAACTTGCCGCATTCCACCAGTTTCCTGGCTACGTCTATCTGGTGGCAGGTCACGCCGATGTGCCGTATCTTGCCTGCCTTTTGTGCTTTTTCGAATATCGTGTACAGTCCGTTCTCCGGGTCGAGGACGCGGTCGTAGACCTCCATCGTCCCCACCTGGTGGAACTGGTAGAGGTCGATATAATCCGTCTGGAGCCGCTTCAGGCTGAGGTCGAGGTTCTTTTCGATGTCCTCCGGGCTGCCGGGGAAGGTCTTGGTGGCGATGATGACGTCCTGCCGTTTCCGGCCTTTTATGGCTTTGCCGATGCGTTCTTCGCTGGTGCTGTAGCCGTTGGCGGTATCGATAAAATTCAGGCCGAGGCTGAGGCACCGCTCCACCACTTTCACGGCTTCCGGTTCGGTCAAGCGCTGGATGGGAATGCCGCCGAAACCGATGCGGGTGACCATCAGGCCGGTCCTGCCAAGTCTTATTTTGTCCATGGGGACTCCTTCAAACAGACGAGGCTGCATTGTTTTCTGACATCATATACAGGAGCGTGGCGGTTGTCAAAAAAGCAAAATTGACATGGTTGGCGCGTTACTTATAGAGTGGATGCGTAGCACTATCCAGGAGTCTCAGATTGCCACCGGAGGAATGGACCATATGAAGATCGGTTTTATCGGAACCGGGCAGATGGGCAGGCACATGGCCCGCCGCATACACGAGGCAGGGTTCGACCTGACCGTGTTCGATGTCCAGAAAGAAGCCGCCGGTCCGCTGCTGGAAAAAGGAGCGGCCTGGGCGGGCAGTCCGAAGGACATCGCGGCAGGGTGCGATGTAGTATTTTCCAGCCTTCCCACGCCGCCGATCGTGGAAAATGTCATATACGGGGATGACGGCATGCTGAAAGGCTGGAAGGCGGGGAACATTTACGTGGACATGAGCACCAATTCGCCGTCTCTTCTCAGGAAGATAGCGGCGGACGCGGAAAAGAAAGGCGCCATCGTCCTGGATGCGCCGGTCAGCGGGGGAGTCAAGGGCGCGGACGCCGGCACACTGACGATCATGGTAGGGGGCCCGGAGGAGGCACTGGAGAAAGTCCGCAAGCCGCTCGAAGCAATGGGCAAGAAGATCGTTCGTGTCGGCGATGTCGGGTGCGGCAATGTGGCCAAGCTGGTCAACAATCTTATCTCCCTCGGCTGCAATTCTATTTCCGCGGAGGGCTTCGTCCTCGGCGTCAAGGGGGGCATCGACCCCGAGGTGCTCTGGGACATCATCTGCACGAGCACGGGAGACAACTGGTGCATGCGGCAGTTCCCCAACACCACTTTCCAGGGCAACTTCGAGCCGGGCTTCCGGGTGGAGCTTGCCTACAAGGACATCAACCTGGCGCTGGGACTCGGGAAGGAGTACGATGTTCCGCTGGATACCGCCTGGACGGTCCGCGAAGAACTGAGAAAGACCATCGAGGCGGGTTACGGAACCAAGGGGGTGGACGCCGTTATCCTGCCGCTGGAAGAGCAGACCGGGACCGAGGTACGGAAGCAGAAAAGTTAAAAGTCAAAGGTCAAAAGTCAAAAGTACATGTTTGAGGTAAAAAAACGGGTGCTTGACGGAGATTGTGCGGGCGGGGGTTGTCTGACGGGACCGGACTACGGGTGTTTATCTTGGATGGATCCTGAAACAAGTTCAGGATGACTCTGGCGGGGGGTGCGGGCATATCGCCCACGGACCGGCAGGGACGCCGGTCCCACCCGGTATCTGGCAGGGGCCTCATGGTTCGACAGGCTCACCATGATGGTTCGACAGGCTCACCATGATGGTTCGACA
>CAZPSP010000150.1:0-6286 GCA_964589285.1 uncultured Dehalococcoidaceae bacterium
TTATCGACCAGCTTATCGAAGAGCACAAGATCATCGCGGAGCGGGCCGGTGGGTTAGAACAGGCTGCCAACGATGCCGTCTTCCTGGTCGAACTCAAGGAAGCCAGGGAGTCTTTCGTGCCCGGCCGCCTCGATCAACAACAAAGCCTGAACAAGCTGGAGAGCATCCTCGATTCCATCCGGCCCTGGCTGTTCAAGCATTTCGAGCGGGAAGAGACCATCCTGCTGGGAATGGTGGAAGAGCTTGAAGAACCCCGTTTGTTAAGCTCGCTGAACTCGCTCCTCCTGGAGCATGCCGATTTGAGGAACCGTATGGTACAGATCGGCGAACACATCAACGAACTCAAATCCGGGAACATGGCGAGGTACCGCTGGGATGCCAGCGCCAATGATATGCGGGCACACTTAACACACACCAGAATGTTACTGTCAGCACATACCGGCATGGAGAACGATCTGTTCGCCGAATTACGCCGTTATTTTGCCGGCTGACCAGTAACAGGAAAGAGGCCTCGATGACCAGACAGGTAAGCCTGACCGTCAATGACGTCCCAATCCAGCTGGACTATTATGTGGAAGAAGTCGTCTACCACGTAGTATCCGCCCTTGTCCGGAGCCTCCGGGACACCGGGGACATCCACGACCTCGTGATGAAGGCGGGAGAAGGGAATGTCGAAATCACGTTGAATGGAGAACCCGTTTCTCTCAAAGAATTTCCCAGGCTAATCATCAAGAGCACGCTCGACGGCATGGTCTTTCACCTGAAAGGTGTCAACGGACCGGTTGAAAAACTGACCGCGATCATCAAGCAATAGGTTCACGGCATTACCAGTTACAGTTGGGACGCACGTTTACGCGGAGCGAGGCCAATTGTCCGGGAAGGAGGATTGGTTATGGAAATCCTTGACCTGCTGGACCGTCTTATTGCGGAACACGAAAGCGGCGGCCAACCTTCGGGCGCAGGTGTCGCCGGCCTGGCCATTGTCCTTGAGGAATTCGATTCCATTCATTCCCGTTTCACGCCGGGCAGACTGGACCAGGGGCAGGAACTCGCCAATATCGAGAAAATCATGGAATCCGTGATTACGTTTCTGAACCAGCACTTCGATTACGAAGAAAACCTGTTGCTCAGAGGCATCGAGGAGCACGGCGACCCTGAAATGGTGACGTCATTCCTGGCGCTTATCAAGGAGCATGAATACCTCAAGACGCGGGCCAGACGCGTGATGGAACTGATACAGGAACTCAGGTCCGGCGAATTATCCTATCAGCACTGGAACGCCAGCGCCAACGACCTTAAAGCGTATTTGTACCAGACACGGAAACTGCTGGAAAACCATGCCGCCCGTGAAACCGAACTTTTCATGAAGTTCCGAAAGATGTTTCTTGAGAAAGCGCGGCGGAACGGCGACTAGAAACCGCCCTCTTCCGGCAAACGGCGGTCCGCTGTCTCGCAGAGGACAACTTTGCCCCAGGCGCCGATGTCCTTGCCGATGATGATGACAATGCCGGCAATGCCCGGTATCGAGCTGCCGAACTCAATGGCGGCATCGATGTCCGCCGCCGTTTTGACCCGGTTGCAGACCGCTGTGGCGGCGGCATCCGCCAGGGCGGTTGAAGGCGCCAGTACCACCGCGGCATCCGCTTTGCCGAAACTCAGCGAATGGCCCACAGTGCCCGAGGATGTGCAGATTCCCAGCGGCGTATCCGAAGGCTCTATTTCGAGACCGAGTTTACCGCTCAACGGCGATTCTCCCGCATAAATACCGATGACGCGTTTGCGGTCTACCTTGAGGAAGATGTCACCGCCGTTCTCGATGATGATCTCCGGAGAATATGCCAGTAACTCTTGGCCGGTCGTTTCAGCTACGGCGCCGGCCACAGCGGCCATCGGCCCGACGCCGGCAAGGCTGCTCGCCCGGACCATCTCCATGACGATGCGGGGCGCATGCGGCGGGACGGGCAGCGGTTCCAGCGACGATTGAAAACGGGGGTTTGCAGCGATATAGTTTTCAAGCTGGGAACGGTATTTCAGGACGGTGCGCCGGGCCTTGCGATGGAGGTCTTCACAGGCGTAGATGGCCAGGTCAGTCTCACCGATGGCGACAGTGAAGTGGATGAGGTCGTGGGAGTCCACCCAGCCTCGGTAATCTCGGGGCTGGTAACCTTCCTGTTTCACCGGTCCTCGCTGGAACCGAAAAATTCCCCGGCGAGGATGGCATATCCGTAAGAGTCCAGCCAGAGTGGATCTCCGTCATCGTCACGGTGGAAGAAGACGTTCTGTTTCTCAAGACCTTCCTGTCTCATACCGCATTTTTCGAGCACCTTCCAGGAAGCAGGGTTTTGCGGACTGCAATGCGCCACGACCCGGTGTGCTCCAAGGTCCTTGAAGGCATGGGCGATGAGAGCGCGAGAAGCTTCCGTGGCGTAACCCCGGTTCTGGTAGTCCGGGCTGAACATATACCCGATCTCCCATGTCCGAAGGTGTTCCGGTCCGTTCGGCATGAAAGAAACGTGCCCGATTACTTTTCGGGAGCCTCCCAGCAATTCAGCGGCCCAGAACTGGTTACTTTTCGACCATTCGCGGGCGATATTGCCAGCGATTTCACGGGAAACCGGCTCACCTGGCTCGAAGAGGAACATCTGGGGACGGGAGAGATAGTCATAGAGGTCTTTGGCATCTGCTTCCCTGAAGTAGCGAAGGACCAGCCGTTCTGTTGTAATCATCTGCCCCTCCCGTGAAGAAGAATCCTAGAAATGAACTTCCATGGCGCGGGGCGGGCAGGCCGGTATGCACAGTGCGCAGGCAATGCATTTCTGGCTGTCGAAGATGACTTCCCTCGTTTTGGGGTCGAGGTAGAGTGCGCCGGTGGGGCAGACAGTGATGCAGGCGCCGCAACTCGTGCAGCGGGCATCGTTACGGGTAACGTCCTGGCTCAGAGGCTGGATCTTGACGCCGGCCTTGCCCAGGAAGTCGATGCCCTTATCGTACTCAGTTTTGTTACCCTTGAGTTCCAGGACGAGGAGGCCTTCCTGTTCCGGGGTGATGGACGCCTTGAGGATGTTGAATTCGAGGTCGTAGTCCTTGACGAGCCGGTAGATGATGGGCCGTTCCACGAGCCGTTTGGGGAAACGCAGGACGATTCTGCGGGTGATTGTCATTGCCGCTACCTCCATCATTATTCCACAGGCCGTTCGTTGAGCGGCCGGCAGGCGTAGCCGGAATCTGCTCCAGGCAGTGGAGCGACCGCCTGCGTGAGTTGAAACGTGCCCGCTTTTATCCAGTCCTTGAGGATGGCGGCGATCTCTACCGCCCGGGCATAGCTGGAACGGGCTGCCGTAGGGACGTTCTTGCCCTTGACCTTGATCGTGCCAGACTTCAGTTCCGAGTAGGTGACCTGGCCGAGACTTACGCCTTTCAGGTTCGGGAAGGAGTCCGAGTAATCGATGACCGGAGCGCTGATATCCGCGTCCGTCACCGTGGTATAAGCAAGTATCTCTTCCGAGAGGATGGGGATAGGCACGCCGACGCCGACCGTCAGACTGGCGCCGTACCCGGTGACGCTGGCGCCGACCAACCACCGGCTGTTCATCTGTTTCAGATCTCCCATGACCGCCAGGGAACCGGCACCACCAGTGGGCAAACCTTTCTCGTTGCGGGGAACGCAGGGGTCGTGCTGAGTGCCGTTCCAGGTCACGTAGCCGGTCCCGCCGCCGAGGAATATCCTCGTGCCGATGCCGATGGTCTTGTAGTAGGGGTCGTTGAACAGGGGCGAAAGCTGACCGGCGGACGAATAGCTGGCGTTGCCGTAATCCGGTTTCAGGATGCCCATGTACGTATAGATGGTTTTATCCGAGCCGTTCACGGCCACGTTATAGTTCTGGTAGCTGTTCCGCACGTTGAACAGGACGGCCTCGTTCAGGTCCCTGATATTGATCAGGGTTTCCAGTTTCTTACGCGGATAGCAGTCCGTCCCGTAGGCCGTCGCGGACAGCCGTACGTCTTTGCCGGCGACCAGTTCTTCGATAACATGCCCGCCGCCGTAGAGGAACTCGCCGGGGTGCTGGCGGTTGCGCGGGTCGTCTTCCGGCAGGGCGGTACCGCCCAGGAAGAGGTCCACCGCCGCCAGCCCGGTGTAGGCCGGGACATCATTGAGGGTGACCCGTCCTCCGCCAAGCTTGATGCGGGGCTTCGTGTGTCCGACATTGAAATACGCTCCGGAGCCGCACATGATGCCGAAGGTACCCGTGGTCACGACATCGACTTCTTTAGCCGCCTTTGTGATGCCTTTCTCCCGGGCCACGCTGATAATCTCCTCAGCGGTGAAGACCACGGCTTTCCCGGCACGGATTTTCTCGTTGATTTCTTCGATTGTTCTGGTCATGTCAGGTCCCTCCGGTGAGCGGGGATTACATAACATTTTAACAAAGTGCGCGTCCACAATACAAACGGGGGTATTCTGGTTCGATTTGGGTTTGGTTGTTCCCGCAGTGCGTCATTGCGAACGTAGTGAAGCAATCCCGATCTCCGAGATTGCCACGGGGTCTGAAGACCCCTCGCAAGGACACTGTCTTTTCTCTATCAGCCAAACACAAACAACCTCATTCGTTTGCCGCTCTCAACGCTATAAGCTATAATCTAAAATAGACTGCTTCTCATCGAGGAAACAACTTTGTTCAGAACGCATTCCTGCGGAACGCTCCGGAAAACAGATACCGGCACAACAGTATCGCTAGCGGGCTGGGTCAACCGTCGTCGCGACCACGGCGGCCTGGTTTTTATCGATTTACGGGACCGAAGCGGCATCGTCCAGACCGTTTTCAACCCGGAAGTCTCCAGAGAAGCCCTGGAAACGGCGGAAGCGATGCGCCCGGAATACGTCGTCTCCCTGACAGGCGAGGTATCCCAGCGTCCGGCCGGGACGGAGAATGCCCATCTCCCGACCGGAGACATCGAAATCATCGTCAAGGAAGCCCGGATCCTCAACACCGCCAATACGCCGCCGTTCTACATCAACGAAGAAGTAGATGTGGATGAAAATCTGCGGATGAAGTACCGGTACCTGGACCTGCGGCGGCAGCGGATGCAACGGAACCTCCTGCTACGCCACAAGGTGGTCCGGTTCCTCCACGAATACCTGGATGCGAGAGACTTCGTCGAGGTCGAGACCCCCATTTTCATCAAGAGCACCCCGGAAGGGGCACGCGACTACCTGGTACCGAGCCGCGTGCATCCCGGATGTTTTTACGCTTTGCCGCAGTCCCCGCAACAGTTGAAGCAGCTCCTCATGGTCGGCGGCCTGGAGAGATACTACCAGTTCGCGCGCTGTTTCCGGGACGAAGACCTGCGGGCCGACCGGCAGCCGGAACACACCCAGATAGACGTGGAGATGAGCTTCGTCACCCAGGAAGACATCCTGTTGCTCCTGGAGGAAATGTTCACCGCTCTTACCGAAAAATTTAGACCGGAATCCAAAATTACGAAGCCGTTTTTACGATTAACTTACAACGAAGCGCTGGAGAAATACGCCTCGGACAAGCCGGACCTGCGCTACAGCCTGGAGGTCGGTGACATCACGGACATCGCCGCGAAGACCGATTTCGGGGTTTTTAAGACCGTGGTCAACAATGGCGGTACGGTCAAAGGCATTGCCGCTCCCGGCTGCGCCCATTATACCAAGAGCCAGCTCGACGAACTGACGAAGCTGGCCGTGAGCGCCGGCGCCAAAGGCCTGCTGACGATAGCCATCGGCGGCCCGGGCGGCCCGGTGGATGACATAACACCGGAGATGGTAAAGTCAGTGGCCGCCAAGTACATTTCACTGGAACATCTCAAAGAGATCGCCAGGCGCTGCGGTGCGTCCCAGGGCGACCTCCTGTTGATCGTCGCCGGGGATACTGAAAAGTCATACCCGCCTTTGGACGCGCTCCGGAGGGAGATCGCCAAGCGCCTGGACCTCGCCGACCCGAACGCGTTCGTCTATGCCTTTATCCTGGACTTTCCTCTCATTTTGAAGAACGAAGACACGGGCAAGTGGGAAGCCGCCAATAATCCCTTTACCTATCCGCGGGAAGAAGACCTCCACCTGCTCGATAACCAACCGGAGAAGATGCGCGGACAGAATTACGACCTCACCTGCAACGGCCGGGAGCTGCTGAGCGGCAGCATACGCATTCACAAGGCCGACCTGCAGCGGAAGATACTCGCCATGCTCGGCTACGATGAGGAGATCGTGCAGCAACTGTTCGGGCATATGCTCGAGGCTTTCGACTTCGGGGCCCCGCCT
>CAZPSP010000151.1:0-6073 GCA_964589285.1 uncultured Dehalococcoidaceae bacterium
CGCTCCTCCGGTGTGTTTAGTATACGGGCGGAAGGGTGTGGCTGTCCCGTTTTCCAGTATACACCCTGAGCTTTCGTTCTCTCCAAACACGCCTTATCCGTTTAATTCCGGTAGTGACCTGTTGATGCGGCCGTGATAGGGAAGGTTCCTTGACATAGCTTGGTTTTCAGAGTAAGCTGTAGCAAAGTATTTAACAAACCTAAATAAATCTTTTTAGTTAAGTACGAGCATCGGTTTCATGTAATCCTTGAGATGTTTTTATCCATACAAATATTACTTGCGGGAGGTCTTATTGAGGAAACTCTACTGACAATCAGTTAACTAAAGAGAAGGAGCTGTTGATAATGAAAAAACTTTTTATCATAGTCTTTGTTGTAACAATCCTCTCCACGCTCTTCATTGGCGGATGTGGCGATTCTGAAGAACCGACAACAACATCTGCCCAACCAACGTCCTCGACCCAACCTACCTCTTCTACTTCTAGCCAACCAACGTCCTCAACCCAACCCACCTCTTCCACCCAGCCAACAACCTCAACCCAGCCGACCGTCAAAGACCTCTTTCCTGTGGAAGGCAACCCGGTTCACGGCGGCATACTGCGGGTGATCGATAACTCCGGACCCCAGGTCCTCGGCTATCTACCGGAGATGGGACCCTGGGACGAGGGCGACATGCTGTATACCACAGAAAAGTTGCTTGAGTATAACGCTGAACATCAATTGATCCCGTTTCTTGCCGAAACTTATGAGGTGGATGTAGACAACCTTGTCGCGACATTCAAACTGCGGAAAGGTATCAAGTTCCATGATGGATCAGATTTCAACGCCGAAGCAGCGGCATGGAATTTGAACCTGTACTGGAGCACTCACCGGATGATGTTCTCCGACAGTGTAGCAGGCATCGAAGTTATCGATGATTATACCGTCGAGGTTAAGCTGCTGGACTACAACAACATGATGGATTTTGCTATCGGCTGGTTGCCGATGTTCTCCAAAGAAGCCTGGGATAAGGCCGGCACTACCGATGAAGAACGCATCAAGTGGGCAAGGGCCAACCCCGTGACAACCGGCCCATTCATCCTCAAAGAGTACAAGCGTGATGACCACATGACATGGGTGAAGAACGAAAACTACTGGCAGGAAGGGAAACCATACCTGGATGGTGTCGAGGTCCAGTTTATTCCTGACAGCGTAACCGCCTCGGCAATGATGCAGGCGGGCCAGGGTGACATGTGGACAAGTGTACCGATACGAGACCAGCTGGATCTGGAAAAGAAGGGGTTCGTCAGACAGGAAGCAGCGCTGGGTTATCCGACCGCTGTATTCTTCGATATGCTTAACCATCCCGATTCCATGTTCCATGACTTAAGGATTCGCGAAGCCATGGAATATGCACTGGACAGGCCATCGATCACACAGGCCCTTACTTTCGGCTACGGAACACCTCTCCTTTCCCTGCAGAGTCCGAAAGCCTGGGGGTATGACCCTGAGTATGAAGGCCGCCCGTATAATCCGGACAAGGCGAGGGAGTTGTTAGCCGAAGCAGGCTATCCGGATGGTTTCAAAACCACAATGCTCGTGCAATCCGGTAATGAAGACCTGGCCGAAGCGGTGAGGGGAGACCTCGCGGCGGTTGGCATCGACATAGAACTGGATATTGCCGACGCGGGCCGGTTCTTTTCCCAGGTCTGGGTGGAAGGCTGGGACAATCTTTGTCTGTTCTCATCCGGCTCGGATCCTGATCCGCTTATGGCGATACTCGTCATGTGGGGCCCGCATCCTATGAACCTGGTGGCCGGTTTCCTGCGGTCGCCCGAGCTACTGGAATTAGGTCATGAAGCCCTCAAGCAATACGACATCGAGGGCAAGAAGCTGTACGCGAAAAAAATGGTGCGGCAAATAGCCGATGAAGTCGCCTTACTCCCGATATATGAAATGTCGGTCGGCTATATCATTCGACCCTACGTCCATACCACCTACCTCTCCGAGATGTCTGTATGCAGGCGCGTCTACAACGAGTGGATGGATGAGCATTAGTACTGAACTGACAAACCAATAAGGTAACAACCACCAGCAACCGGGCAAATCTGCTTGCAAACCGGTAGCACTGGATGCCCGGTTGCTGGTTACAGGGTGTTTTTTAGGCGTCAAAATAAGCTGGTATTCCCGTCGTCCCAATAAATAAACCAATAGTGTCAGCAGCAAAGTTATAAGGAGTGTATGATGGCTGAAACAAAGTATGGTAAGTACGTATTGACTGAACCGCATGCCAAGATGTGGCCCAAAGTGCCCATTTACGTAGACGGAACCTTGAACGAGGGAATAACTCTGGACATCGCCTTCGATGTCCGCACGGAACCCGGTAAGGATGACCACGAAGCGCACAAACATACCGTTGACGAGTATCTCTTCTTCCTTGGAGGGGATGCTACGAACTATATAGATTTCCAGGCAGAAGTAGAATTATGCCTGGGATGGGGTGAAGACCAGGAAAAACACATCATTAATAAGGCATCTTTTGTTTACATCCCGGCGGGATTAGTTCACTTGCCATGGGAATTCAAGCGTGTAGATAAACCCATTATGATCGGGCATATCCTGGTGGCGCCTAATTTCACGAAGGACAATACCCAGTCAGCAGAACCGGTTTAATTCTTGTTCATTACTGGTCGCTCTGCGAAGTGACGAGGAGGCAAGCTGAGGCCATTAGTTTTTCCTGCGTTCGCCGAGACAAGCATCGGTGTTACCGGCCTGGCACTATCTGAATAATGGTGTTTCAGCCGAACCAGAAAGAGAATGCGGCCCCTAGTAAGAGACGCAAGCTTTGCTATTAATTACAGGGAGTGAATCATGGTGCAATCATCACGGGATTATTCCATACTGAAAAAGTTCGAATTTACTTACAAACCGATAGGGCTCAAGTTTCTTCTGAACAAGCCGGACGGCATAGAAAAACTGCAAAAAGCGTTCCCAATCTGCCAGATGTTCCGGGAAGCCCAGGATATGCACCCGTTCTACGCCAGCGAGGATAACTTTGCGTGTGTGGACCGGATGCTGCTCGGTTTCGTTGAGCCTGATCCAGCGATGGAAAGCGGGCAGATAGGCGCCAAGGAGCGTATCTACCGGGATGCGAGAGCTAACCGGAGAATTTACCAGTACATACAGAAGGTTCCAGCGGGCACGGTAAGACATGTGGCTTTCTTCCCTATCGATGAGGCCCCGTTCGACCCTGATGTCCTGGTGATAACCGCCCGTCCGGACCAGGCGGAAATACTGCTGAGGGCACTGAGCTATTCGACCGGTAAACCATTGACGACGATGGTCACACCGGTGCTCATGTGCGCCTGGGTTTTTTTCTACCCGTTTATGACCGGTAATCTGAACTATACGATCACCGGCTTGGGGTATGGTATGAAGAGTAAGAAACTGTTTCCGGATGGACTCGTGCTGATTTCCATACCGTATGATCTCACTCTGATGCTATTAGACAACCTGGCCGAGATGGACTGGGTCTTGCCGATGTTTACTATGGCAGATCAGGAAAAACGACCTTTCGCCGCGAAAATCATGGAAGAAATAAGTCGAGAGTATAAGAATGGATGATGCCATTGTGTATAAAGAGTAATCCAACAGAACGGAGCGGCGCGGAGCTTGGAGTTCGGTGCCGGCAGCAAACCACTGACCGTATGAGTTTCCGCGTTTGGTCCTCTCCGGGAGCGAAGGCGGGAAAGGAGCGCAGAAACAGGTTTTACGCTTTCTGAGTTGAAAGGGGAAGCCTGGGCGAAATGCGTACAGACCGCGGGTTCCCCGATGATGACGATTCTGGATAAAGGGAATTCGCCATCGAAGCTGAGTTTAAAGTAGTGGCTGAGGTTTAGCAAATGTCCACCTATATTATTCGGCGTTTATCACTGGCAATCGCGATTATTTTCTTAGTTACATTGCTCATCTTTTTTATCATTCGGTTGCTTCCCGGGGACCCGCTGATCATTTATCTGGGACAACAGGCCACTTCAGGAACTATTTCCATGGAGGAGCTCGAACGTCTCCGTATAGAATATGGCCTGAACAAACCGGTTATCATACAGTATTTCAACTGGCTTGGGGACCTTTTTCAGGGAGACCTCGGCCAGTCCATCTATTATCACGAAGACGTAGGGGTGCTGCTGGGAGAGCGGTTCCCTGTCACGTTGCATCTTGGGATAGTCTCCATACTATTCAGCAATGCTATAGGCATCACCATGGGCGTGCTCGCGGCTATTCGGCGCGGCACGTGGTTGGACACAATCGTTACTTCCCTTGCGTACATCGGCGTCAGCGTTCCCGTGTTCTGGCTTGGTATATTACTGATTTATGCATTAGGACTTCAGTTGGGATGGCTTCCGATCGCCAGTTACACGTCACCTTTTGATGATTTCTGGTTGAGTACGCAAAAGATAATCATGCCGGTAATCTGTCTTTCTCTCGGAAGTCTGGCAATAGCCGCCCGTATGATGCGTTCCAGTATGCTCGAGACCATCAGTCAGGATTATATCCGTACCGCGTGGTCCAAAGGGCTGCGAGAACGGGCGGTCATAATGAAACATGCACTGAAGAACAGTCTCATCCCCATGATCACACTAATCGGTATCGGCGTGGGCACTGTTTTTGGTGGATCGGTGCTCATCGAGACTGTTTTTGCTATTCCCGGTGTAGGAAGGTTAGTGGTTGACAGTCTTTTTGCGCAGGACTATGTGGTTATTCAATCCGGTACACTCATCATTTCTGTAATAATCATACTGGTTAATCTGTTAGTCGATATTTCCTACGGATGGCTTGACCCCAGGATCCGGTACGGCTAGGAGAAACACATTGATGAACTCAGGTAAAACCGACACATTTGAAAGCTTTGAAGAGAGTCCGCCACGTATCAGCGAGTGGCAACGTTTCTGGAGAATTTTCCTTCAGAGGAAGATAGTTCTGTTTGGTCTCGTTGTTTTAGCGTTGCTGGTGATATCAGCTATATTTGCTGAGTTTCTGGCGCCTTATGACCCGTATGTGAATAACATGAAAGAATCGCTGCAGCAGCCGAGCAGCGCACATCTGCTAGGAACCGATCTTCACGGTCGAGATACTCTAAGCCGTCTCATTTTCGGTGCAAGAACGGCGCTTTTGGTCGGTTTCGTGACGACATTGATCGCTGCTGTCAGCGGCACTATACTCGGCATCATTGCCGGCTTCTTCGGGGGTGTCCCGGGTGCAATTATCATGAGGTTCATGGATGCCCTCATGGGGTTTCCTATGCTGCTCCTGGCGCTGATACTATCGGCGGTTCTCGGCGGCGGCATCCAGAATGTGATTCTCGCCCTTGGTGTAGCTATGGTACCGGGATACTGCAGGGTCATGAACGGGATGACACTCAGCCTGAAAGAGAATGATTATGTGCTCGCTGAGAAATCCATGGGCGCCAACAACTGGCGTATAATGTTACGCCATATTTTACCGAACTCGCTGGCGCCTATTCTTGTATTATCGACGGCACAACTTGGCATGGTTATTCTTGCCGAAGCCGGACTCAGTTTCCTCGGTATCGGGATCAAACCTCCGGGAGCAGCCTGGGGAGCCATGGTCAATGCCGGCTATAAGTATCTGATACCCAATCCGGTGCTCTCGTTTGCTCCGGGGCTGGCTATCATGCTGGTCGTTTTCGCATTTCAGCTCGTGGGGGACGGCCTGAGGGATTCCCTGGACCCCAGGCTCAGGGGCTTACTCTAGCAGGTCAAGTCGTTCAGCGGTTCGTGAGGTAGCCAAATAGAAAACCACCCGAAAACCGGGTGGTTTTCTAGCCACGAATCAGCTTTGAAAATGGTATGCCGTGCATGTCAAAATCAAGAACTTTTAAAGCCGAATTTGACCAGAATATATAGAGGACCATAATCGGCAGTACCGTATAACTTCGTAACTATTTGAGGTTACATTCATTTCTCGGGGTCTTTTCCAAGTTCATGAAGGTTCTTTTTCACTCTTTCATACAATATCAACATAGTCCTGCCGGGATTCCGGCCTGCCATTGTTAATATATCAATCTCTCCTTC
>CAZPSP010000152.1:0-6069 GCA_964589285.1 uncultured Dehalococcoidaceae bacterium
TTCGACAGGCTCATCCTGAGAGGCACCCGCCGCGGTGCTCCTCCTCGCGGCTTGAGTGACCGGCCGTAATGTTCCATAATACGAATATCACCTTAAAGGATCGTGTATGAGAGCGGAAATCATCACCAGCGGGACCGAGCTGCTGCTCGGGGAGATCGCTGATACCAATACTTCCTTCCTGGCCTCGCAGCTATCGCAACTGGGCATCGACCTCTATCACGCCTCACTGGTGGGGGACAACTTCGAGCGGTACTCCGCCGTGCTCAAGCAGGCGTGGGACCGGGCGGACATCATCTTCACCACCGGGGGCCTCGGGCCGACCAAAGGGGACATCTCCCGGGAGGTCGTCGCCGGGCTGGTGGGGGAAACCATGACGGTGGACCCCGGTCTGAAGGAAACGCTGACGACATTCTTCACCGCCCGCGGCATCGAAATGCCGGACAACAATCTCAAGCAGGCTACCCTGATCCCTTCCGCCGCGGCGCTGAAGAACCGCGCGGGAACGGCCCCCGGCTGGTGGGTGGAGAAGGACGGCAGGACCATCGTGCTCATGCCGGGGCCTCCCATCGAGCTTCAGGACATGTGGTACCAGGAAGTTCTCCCGAGGCTGCAGGAAAAGAGCGGCTCGGTCATTGTATCGCGGACGCTCAAGACGCGCGGCATGTCCGAGGGGCTGGTCGACGAACTGATGACGCCGTTCCTTTCCGCCGCCAATCCCACGCTCGGGATCTACGCCCGGAACGACGGCATCCACCTGCGCATTACCGCCAAAGCCCCGACCGGCGATGAAGCGCGCAAGCTCCTGGCGACGCGGGAAAACGAACTGCGGAACGTGCTCAAGAACGCTGTCTGGGGCGCCGATGGAGATACCATGGAAGGGTTCATCGGGCGGCAGCTTGCAGCAGCGGGCAAGACCATCGCCATCGCGGAGACGTTCACCTGCGGCCGGCTCAGCCGGCTCTTCGCCGATGTCCCGGACAGTCACACGTTCTTCAAGGGCGGGATGGTGCTCCCGCCGGACGCCGCCGGGGCCTGTGAAGCGCGCGCCGGGACGCTGGCGGACACGGTGAAACAGGTCTACGGGGCGGACGTGGCGCTGGTCATGGACGGCTACTGCGTCCCGGAAGGGAACGGCATGAAGACTGCCAGCTTCATCATCGTCGATGCGGACGGCAAGCGGGACTCACGCTCTATGGATTTCCCCGGACGGCCCCAGCAATACATCCGCCGGGCCATCACCTTCGCGGTCGCCCACCTGATGGACCGGCTCCAGAAACCGGCGGAGGACTAACACCGTAGTCCTTCTTTGATACCGCTCACCCTGAGCCTGCCGAAGGGCGAGCGGAGTCGACTGACCCAACGTCACCACCTCAATCCCCCTCTCCGCCAGCGGCGAGGGGGACGAAAGACCATGCCAATCCCCTGTGGTTCGACAGGCTCACCACGAGCGGATTTGGATACCCCCGATGAGGTGCTGTATTAAAGTTATTACCGCAACTAAGGTTTAGAACTCGTCCAGCAGGCCCTCCAGCTTCCCGGGGTCGAGGTCCTGCTCCACGAGCGGATTTGGATACCCCCGATGAGGTGCTGTATTAAAGTTATTACCGCAACTAAGGTTTAGAACTCGTCCAGCAGGCCCTCCAGCTTCCCGGGGTCGAGGTCCTGCTCCACGAGCGTTTTTTCCTTCAACTGGGGCAGGCGGTCCTCATACACTGCGCGTTCTTCCCGGTAGATTATCCCGGTGGGAATGCGGTCGCCCCATTCCATGGCTTTTTTCCAGGCGGCGGTTTTATCGGTAGGGTCGTGGCCTTCGTCCTCCACCTTGTAGACGCGTTCCCGGTACCAGCGGTAGGTGTTGACGTGGTTGAAGGAGACGCACGGCTGGAGGATATCTATCAGGGAGAACCCGTGGTGTTTGATGCCGGCTTCGAGGAGCGAGGTCAGTTGCGGTACGTCACCGGCGAACCCCCGTGCCAGGAAGGAGACGTCCGAGGCCAGGGCAATTTCCAGCGGGTGCATCGGGTCTCCCGCACCGAGCGGTGTCGTCTTGGTCACGAAGCCTTCGTCGCTGGTCGGGGAAGCCTGTCCCTTGGTCAGGCCGTAGACCTGGTTGTTATGAGCGAGGTAGGTAATGTCCGGATTGCGCCGAATGGCCGCCAGGAGATGGTTGCCGCCTTCGCCGTACGCGCCGCCGTCGCCGTCGATAGCGATGACGGTCAGGGCGTGGTTGGCCAGCTTGGCCCCGGTCGCCGCGGGCAGGGAACGGCCGTGCAGGCCGTTGAAGACGTTGCCCCTGGTGTAGTGAGGCAGCTTCGGTCCCTGGCCGATGCCGGAGACGAAGAGCACCTGGTGCGGCTCCAGTCCGAGGTTCACCAGCGCCTGCTTGACCGCCTTGAGAATCCCGAAATTGCCGCAGCCGGGACACCAGGCGTTCGGGACGGTTGATTCGTAATCAGCTCCGGTTACCATGAGTTTACCTCCTTGCGGACGCTCCGGGCGATTATCTCCGGCGTAAACGGGCGGCCGTCATACTTCCGTACCGAGGCCCGGGCTGTTTTTCCGGTCTCACGTTCCAGCAGATGTTCCAATTGGCCGGTGGCGTTGCCTTCGATGACGATGCATTCGGGCGTTTTTTCCAGGGCGTTGGTCACCGCCGTAACCGGGAAAGGCCAGACCTGGTTCAGGTGCAGCGTATTGACGGGCAGGTTGTAATCCTTGAGGATGTCCACGGCTTCCCTTATGGCGCCGGCGGTGCTGCCCCAGCCGACCAGAGTAACCTCAGCGCCGTCGGCGGTATGCAGGGACGGCCGCAGGGTATCCCGGCGCAGTCCCCGGGCCTTTCTCAGGCGTTTTTCCACCTGGCGGCTGCGGGTTTCCGCATCCTCTATCATGTGGCCGGCTTCGTCATGCTCGTCGGAATCCGTGACGACGAGTGCTTTACCGCGACCCGGCAGCGCCCGCGGTGAAATACCGGAACGGGTCATCACATGCCGCTTGTAGTCCGCGTAGCTTTCCGCGCTGCTGTCCGGGATGAGTTCTCCCCGGTCGATGACGACGTTTTCAAAATCGAACCGTTCCACGGTAGCATAGGAGGTAGCCAGGTAATGGTCGGACAGCACCAGGACCGGGGTCTGGTATCTCTCCGCCAGGTTGAAGGCGTTGATGCCGGCCTGGAAGGCTTCTTCGTGAGAGGAAGGGGTCAATACGGCGCGGGGAAATTCCCCGTGGCCGGCGTGGAGGGCGAACCACAACTCCGCTTGCTCGGTGCGGGTCGGCAGGCCGGTGGCCGGGCCGGGCCGCTGCCCGAGAAAGGCCACCACCGGCGTTTCCGTCATACCGGCCAGCGCCAGGGCTTCGACCATCAGGGCAAAACCGCCGCCGGATGTGGCGATCATGGAACGTACCCCGGTGTAACCGGCCCCAACCGCCATGTTCATGGCGGCTATCTCGTCTTCCACGTGGATGGCGACCGCCCCGTACTGCCTCCCCGTGGTGGCGAAGAACTCGAGGATGGAACTGGCCGGGGTCATCGGGTAGCCGGCAATGAACCGGCAGCCGCCGGCCAGCGCGCCGATGGCAAAGGCATCGTTGCCGGTGAGCAGGACTCGCTCGGCGCGGGAGCCGGGGTCGCGGTAGGCCGGGAACGGCAGCGATTGCCCGCTGCTCCGGGCGAAGTCATACCCCGCCTGGGCTGCCTTGATGTTGTCCTCGACGATCTTCTCGCCGTGGCGACCGAATTCCTTTCTCAGAGCCGCGGCCAGGACGTCGAACTTGAAATTGCCCAGACCCAGTACCGCCCCCGCAGCCACGGTATTGGCCATAATCTTGTTACCGGTCGTTTCATCAGCCAGCTTGATAAGCGGTACGTCCAGGTACTGAGGGCCTTTGAGGTCGATCTTCGAGGTCTCGGCGTCGAAAATGATCTTGCCGCCCTGGACGAGTTCCTGCCGGTGGAGCTCGACGGTCTCCCGGTTGAGAGCGACGAGGATATCGAGGCCGGGGTTGATGGCGCGGACGTTCTTCTTGGAACCGCGCACCCGGAAAAAATTGTGGCCGCCCCGGACGCGGCTCTCGTAGTCCTGGTCGGCGAAGACGTGGAGCCCGCCGAGGGCCAGGCTCCGGGCGAGGATCGTGCCGACAGACTGCACGCCCTGCCCGGCTTCACCTCCCACCATCATCACTGCTTCTTCTCTCATCGCGCCACCTCCGTACAGAACATTGTGCAACCAAAACGGCCGGTTTTCAAGGGCAAAATGGCGCGGTTTCACCGGTTTACGGCGATGCGCCGGCTGGTACGGTGCCGTTTGACGATGTCTTTCCGGGCCGCTGACAGTCCGGCTTCCGTTCCCCGGATGGAAGCGAGTCCTCTCCCGTTGAGTGCCAGGCACGTCTGGAAAAGACCGAGATACTGCTGGAAGTTCAGTTCCGAAGGCGAAGCGCGGAGATCGAAATCGAACCTTTGCGCGGCGTGTTTAATCTGCGTAAAGGACAGAAGCCGGCCGAGGGCGCGTTTCACGGTCGGGAAACCGCTCTCCCGCACATGAACGATGAAGTCCCGGTAGCAGGCGTACTCGTCCTCGGTCACCAGCCGGCAGGTCCTTTGCTGGAACTGGAGGACCACGGTTTCCACCGAGGGCATCGGCGAGAAATCGTTTTTCGACAGATAGCTTACTATCGTGCTCCAGAACACCGGCCGGACAAGGAGGGACTGCAGTGTCTCGCGGGGGATGCCGGCATACTTTTCCGCCGCTTCCTTCTGGACGATGAGAAAGCAGTCTTCCGGCGGACTGGCGGCAAAGAGCAGCTTATGAATGATGTCCGCCGTGTGAAAGAACGGGATGTTGGCAAAGACCTTGTACGGAGCGCTTTCCGGCAGTTCCAGGTCCAGGAAATCGGCGTGGATGACGGTCAGGCGGTCATCGGGCGTAAGAGACAGGCAGCGCCGGTACATCCGTTCGTCCTTCTCCACGGCAATGACGCTGGCGCCGTGTTCAAGCAGGACGCGCGTGATAGCCCCGGACCCGGCGCCGATATCGTAGACAAGGTCTCCGGCGGTAATGCCGGAACGCTCGATGATGCGCCGTACCAGGGGGATATTGGTCAGTTCCCGCTGGGAATACCTGATAGCTGGATATGGTTTTCGGTCTCGCTCCACTGCTCTCCTCTGCCGGGCGGAATAGGAACACGGGACGGCCGCCGGCCGGCAGCAGAGAACGCGGCTGAAATGCAAAATGGAAGGCGAACAGAGAAGCAGCTATGAAAAGCAGGGACCTGTAAACAGAAAGACCTGTCGGGTAGAAAAAATGAACAGGAGAACGCTTTTCAGAGAATGTACGCCCGCCATCCGCGGACAACCGGACGCGAATGTACAGGCTGCCGGGCGCGGCCTAGGCTATTCTCTGTTTCTCCACGAACACCGGTGCGTTCTCCTTTAAAAGAGCGTGACAGTCAACAGTGTAACACATGGGGCCGGCGCAATCAACATATTTGCTTAGCATTTACTTATTTTTCACATTAATATTTTTGGTTGTGAACTAATATTTCTGCAAAAAACAGCCTTTTACGCTCGAAAGGGGTTAGCATCGCGGCGGGACAGGCTGTTATAATGGATGCAAACTTGAGAGAAAGCGGTGTGCTTCATGGAAGAAACGGTCGTCCGGCGGATCAGAGAAACCGCCATCAAGGTCAAGGATAATGTTGAACGCGTCATCGTGGGGAAAGCCGAGGTGGTGGAGCTTGCCATCATCGCGCTGCTCTGCGAAGGCCATATTCTTCTGGAGGACGTACCCGGTCTGGGCAAGACCGTGCTGGCCAAGTCCCTGGCCAAATCATTGGGCTGCACCTTCCACCGCATCCAGTGCACCCCGGACCTGCTGCCCTCGGATATCACGGGGACGTATGTTTTCAACCAGCGGACCTCGGACTTCGAGTTCCGTCCCGGCCCGGTCGTTTCCCAGGTGGTCCTGGCGGACGAGATCAACCGCGCCACGCCGCGCACCCAGTCCGCGCTGCTGGAGGCCATGCAGGAGCGCCAGGTGACCTCGGAAGGGGAGACCCGCCCGCTGCCCC
>CAZPSP010000153.1:0-6056 GCA_964589285.1 uncultured Dehalococcoidaceae bacterium
CGCTGGTGGGAAGCGGGGACGGTACACGAAAACCGGGAGTATAAGTAAGGAAAAGTAAGGTAGAACTATCTTCCAATGTTCCGTATCGTCACACAAACCAACAGCCGGGAGGAGGCGGGGGTCCCGGCTGAGCAACGGGCGACGGGCCTGGCGGAGTTATTTCCCGGAATATTCCCGGACACTGGACTTGCTGGCATTAAACTCATTGTATTCCGCGAGGAAACGGGCGATGTCTTCCTGGCGGTAGCGGCGGTCTCCGCGCTGGGTAATGCGGTAGGCTTTCAGGATGCCCTGGTTGCTCCAGCGGCGGACGGTGTTGATATGGATATTCAGTAATCGGGCTACATCCTTGACGGTAAGCATGGGTTTGATCCCGGAATCGTTCTGCATGGTCGTCCTCCTCGATTTCCTCTTGATGCCAGCATACCGTGAAGATGATAACCGTTAAGTAAATTTTTAGGAGGCGGACATAAACAAATAGTAAATATTTGATAGTTCTGGTCAGGGAAGGGCACGATTGAGGCGTAGAAAGTCTAACCATTTTCTACCTGAGCAATAACTTGCGGGCCATACGAAAACCCGTATAGTTATTACGTAAGTGAGGAAAAATCCGTGGCGAACATGAGAGACCCAGAACCGCGAAGAGAACATGAGACGGCCGGAGCCGAAGCAAGCCTGAGAATAGGCAGCATCGCCGGTTGTTTCAGGTTCAACAGCAGGGAAGATTGCCGGGATTTCAAGGCCCTTTACCGGGCATTTCTGACCGGCGAGCCTGCCGATATCACCGTGAGCCTGGAGACCGCGAGACGGCTCGATCCGGCGACGCTGGACAGGGTCATGGAAGAGACCACCTACACCCATGAGAACAACCGGTTCCGGACGAGCAGCCAGGTGGCTACCGGTGAATACGACCTTTCCAGCGGCTGGATATCCATGGCGGTGGAGAGAGAACTCGGCGAGCTGACGCATGAATCCAATTACCTGAACAAACTCATGCGGCTGGTCTACTATTCCGCGTGCCGGGTAAAGTACGGGGATGATCCTCTTCCCGGTATGCTGATCGAGGGGTGTGCCATTTTAAGCCACGGAAAAGGAACCATCCTGACCGGGCTGGGGATGGAAGCCCGTAACATGCTCGCCGGGATGTTCCGGGAGGGAAACACCGTTGTTATCAACGATGAGAACATCCTGCTTTCCCGGGACGAGAACGGAGCAGCAACCCTGGAAAACGTCCCGATCATCAACAGTATCGGCCTGGAGCAATCCGGTCCTGTTCCGGCGGCGGGCATATTGCTGCTCAAGCAGGGAGAACGGAATTCAGCCAGGAAGCTGGCGGCGGCGGAAGCCTGCGTCAAGCTCATCCGGCAGATACCCAATCCGGCCCATATCGGCCAGACGAGCAAGAGGGAGATCTACGGCGTCATGGCCGATTTCAGCGCCGCGATCGCCGAGCGCGTTCCCGTCTACGAACTGGAATTCACGCCGGACCCGGAAGGCTGGCTGAACATTATAACCAACATCGATGGTATTGTCCTGGAAAAGGAGATGGCAATATGACTACGTACGCATCGCAGAAGGAAGAACTCATCTGGCGCCGCATCGGTGACGAAATCGTTATCATCACGAGCGACGGCCTGGCCACGCACATTCTCAATAAGACGGCAGCCCGTATCTGGGAGCTTTGTGACGGCGGTCTCGATGCTCCGAAAATCATCGAGCATCTCTGCGAGCAGTTCGACGTTCCCGACGAGCAAGCCCGGACGGACGTCACCGAGGTAATCGGACAGCTTTTAAAGCTGGGTCTCATCAAGGAAATGGCGGGAGCATAACATGCTCGGAGCGATCATGGAGGGCGGGCAGCACCTGGTGCGCGAGGTCATCGACCGGTGCACGGAGCTGTATATTCCGATCGAGGTCGGAATAGAACTGACGCACCAGTGCAACCTCCAGTGCTGCCATTGCTACATTGACGAGAAGGAAAGGAACGAGCTTACCCTTGAAGAGTGGAAGGCGGCCATCGACAAACTGAAGGCTGCCGGGACCATATTCCTTCTTTTCACGGGCGGAGAACCGCTGGAGCGAGGAGATCTTCTCGACATAGCCCGCTATGCCCGCGGCCAGGGATTCTTCATCGGCCTGTTGAGCAATTTTACGATGGTCACCCCGGACCTGGCGGACGAGATAGCCAGGCTCAGGCCGTACAAACTGAACACGAGCCTTTACGGGGCGACGGCGGAAACGCACGATGCGATCACCGGTGTACACGGATCATACAACAAGACGCTACGGGGCATCGAACTATTCGTCGAACGGGGGCTGGCCCCGGACGTGCAGACGACGGTCATGAAGGAAAACGTACACGAGGTCAGGGAGATAGTGAAGCTGGTAGCCGGCATGGGAGCGCGTTCCATCATGGACATCAACATCGTTCCCGCCCGGAGCGGAAGCACGTTCCCGCTGGAGCATGTTCCGGAAGCCAGGGACCTGCGTGACTGCGGCTGGATGCCGGGAGGGGACGACTGCGCGGATGAAGACGGATTGTGCCGGGCGGGTAAATCAGTGTGCAGTATTTCACCATCCGGCGATGTGTATCCCTGCTTCCTGGCCCCGATCAGGCTGGGTAACATCAAGAGGCAGGACTTTCAAAAATTCTGGACAGAACCGGTAAGGGAACTGAACATTCTGCGGAACATGAAGGCCGAGGACCAGGAACAGTGCTACAGCTGCGAGATGAAGAAATTTTGTCAAAGATGCACTGGCATTGCTTATTTAGAGTGTGGTACACTAACAGGGAGTAGTCGCAGCGCCTGTCGCCTCGCAGAGATACGCAAAGCAGTAAGTATGACGGAGGCAGGAGGGGTAGTATGAAGGAAACCTATATCAAGCCGGAGATCCGCTCCGAGGTCCTCGAACCCGAAGCGTTGACGTGCTGCGGTAGCGGCAATGATACGAACGATTGCTGGAAATATCCCAGGGTCTATCGCTGCACCGGCGGCTGGTGTCCGTAGAAAAGACACCTGACAACATACAGAAATAAGGCGTGCTGCCCGCGTAAGCGGGCAGCACTTGTTTTTACCTTGATGTAACAGATGTTACATCAAGACACGAAAAGGCCCGAGCGCTGCCCGGGCTTTTACTTTTGAGGGGGCCGCAGCAAGTCAGCCAGGTATTCGCCGAAGGACGGGCCGGTTTCGGGGTCACGGAGGGCCATTTCCACCGTGGTACGGAGCCAGCCGTCAAACGTGCCGGTATCGTACCGCTTGCCTTCGAACTCGTATCCGTACATGGCCTGCTTTTGGGAAAGCAGCTGAAGGGCGTCCGTCAACTGAATCTCCCCGCCGCGTCCCGGTCTGGTTTCTTCCAGGGCGGCAAAGACTTCCGGTGAGAGAACGTACCTGCCGAAGATGGCGAGGCGGGAAGGGGCCTCGGCGAGGGGCGGTTTTTCCACTAGTGCGGTAATCTTCGATATCCGGCCTTCGAGCGGCTGGGGGGCGATGATGCCGTAGCGGGAAACCTCGTCGGCGCTCACCTGCTGGACGGCCAGGACCGATCCGTTGTATTTTTCATACGCTTCGAGCATATGCCGGAGGACCTGTTCGCCGTACTGGAAGATGTCATCCGGGAGGAAGAGCATGAACGGTTCGTTACCGACGACATCCCGGGCGACGCTCACGGCGTGCCCGAGGCCGAGCTGTTCTTTCTGGTTGACGTAGCAGATATCCGCCAGCGTGGAGAGGCGGCGCACCTCGGCGAGCATCTCCGTATCGCCTTTTTTGGCGAGGAGGTCCTCGAGTTCAAAGTGCCTATCGAAGTGGTCCGCGATGTTCTTCTTGTGCTGGGAGGTAACGATGACGATGAGTTCCGCTCCGCAGGCGGCGGCTTCTTCGACGCTGTACTGGATGAGGGGCTTTTTCAGCAGCGGGAGCATTTCCTTGGGTTGAGACTTGGTCAGCGGCAGGAACCTGGTGCCCCAGCCGGCCGCGGTGATGACTGCTTTTCTGACTTTCATCGCGCCTCCGGTCCGAACTTACGGACGGTCATTTTACACTACCATACTACCGGAGGAAGCGGCAATAAACGGTTGGAAATCAGTGTAAAAAGGATGAAAACGCAGACAATTTGCCGGTGCGGTGTTTCAGGAGATCCGGGCGAGCGTCCGGCGGGCCGCTATTGGGAAAGGTCGAATATATTCGCGGGATCATCCCATCGCGCGGACGGCGGCCAACAAAGCTTCGATATCGCCTTCGCGACCGGACACCCGTTCTTTCTGGACGGCCTCCCGGAGTTCCATGACTTTCCTTGTCCCGGCCATATCGCAATCAGCGAGGAGGACGTCAGAGTAGAGATGCGTGGGGCCTTTGACGGCCAGGAAGAGCCGGCGCATGGCCTCCGGGACTTCTTTGGATGTCATCGTGGAGTGGGACCAGGACCCGGCCACGCCTTTGAGCGCGAATTTCTTGCGCTGCTCCGGGCTGGCGACCGTGCTTAACGGGGAAACGTTGAACTTGAGCGGGTAGTACCTGTGAAGCGCCCGCGCATTATCGCCGGAGGGGAAGGCGGAAATGAGCGATGCCGTGTTCTCCAGCGACCTGGCGCATTCACCGGGGAAGCCCACGATGAAAAAGCTGCGGGTCCTGATGCCTTCCGCGTCGAGGCAGTGGGCGGCCTTGATCACGCTGTCCGGATCGATGCCCTTGTTCATGTTTTTCAGGACCTGGGGGTCTCCCGATTCCACGCCCATCATAATCTCACTGCAGCCGGATTCCTTGAGGAGGGCGGCCGTTTCCGCGTCGATGGTGTCCGAGCGCAGGAACGAGCGCCAGGAGATGTTCAATCGTTCCTTGATGATAGCCCGGGCAAATTCGGCGAGCTGTTTCCTGGAGTAAGCGATATTATCGTCGACGAAATGGACGTCCCAGTGCCCGGCCCGCGTGAGGGTTTTCAGTTCCGCAATCATGCTTTCCGCCGAGCGTACCCGTAACTTCTGGAGCCCGGTAAAATCACAGAAAGCGCATTTATAGGGGCAGCCCGTCCCCCGGCGGAGGGGGGCTTCTTCGCCCTGGAGACCGGGGACATAATCCGTCCAGTCGATGATGCCGGCATCGAGGTCGATATTGTTTTC
Organism: uncultured Dehalococcoidaceae bacterium; assembly: GCA_964589285.1. Lineage (GTDB taxonomy): Bacteria > Chloroflexota > Dehalococcoidia > Dehalococcoidales > RBG-16-60-22 > DAOUEG01. The sequence goes on from CAZPSP010000153.1 coordinate 5,123, forward strand.
CTCGCGGGCGGTGAAGGTGTAGCGGTTATGTTCCGGAACGGCCAGGTTGGGAACCTGGCGCAGGTCTTGGCCGGCCCGGTAAGCTTCGAGGATGTGGAGCAGGGTGGTTTCTCCGGCCTCGTCGAGGGCGATGCCGTCGATGCAGCTATCGGCCTTGGCATCGAACAGGAGGAAGTGCGGGGCACAAGTCCTCCTCAACAGGCGGGCCGTCAAGCCGCGGGTGAGGCTGCTATTTTCAAACCATGAAGGGAAAACGCCGGTAAACTGACGGTCATCGATCAGCCGGCGTATCCGCAAGGCTTTTAGAACCGCCATGCCGCCCACGATGACGGGGGTACCGGGGGAGAGGGATTTAAGGGTTTTGACGGCTTTTCTCAGCTTGGCGGCGCCATTGGTGGCATCCAGCCAGGTGGAACAGAAGGCGATGAGCCGGACGCCTTCTTTGAGGGCCGAGCGGACCTTGTCAAAATCGTCTTGGAAGGAGGGTATTTCCACCATGGAGACGCCGTGTTTTTTCAGGTATTCGTTAAGCTGGATAAAGGTCAGAACGGGGAACGGCTGGCGGTCTTGGGGGGCGTCCGCGGCCAGTGTTTCATCGCATGAAGGGATGCCGGCATACCGGCGGAGGCAGTCCAGGGTGGCTGTCTCGCCGTTGAGGACGAGCCTGAAATTCTGGGGTTCAGGGGCTTCAGCGGAGTCTTCAAGCCTTGTTATGAACAGGACATCTATCATGTGTTCTCACCTCAGTCTTGCGTCCGAAATGCGGTATAGCCCCGGTCCGTGGGGATGTTAAAGGGTGGTACACGTGGGGACAGCCGTACGTGTATTTCACCCGTTATCGGGATGATTATACGGGAATTGGGGGGACGATGGCAAAGGGGGGTGGGGGGTGGGGGATCAATACCTTCCGTTTGACGATTCCTTGCTTAGATCG
>CAZPSP010000154.1:0-5978 GCA_964589285.1 uncultured Dehalococcoidaceae bacterium
GCTTGACGGTTTTTTGCGGTAATCAGGTACTATATCCGTTCGGAAATATGCGTGTAGGGGCCTTCCCGCAGTTCGGAAGCACACCGGACTTCCTCGATGCCGCAAATGACCTGCGCGGGATTGCCGTAAGCCACCACCCGCGGCGGAATGTCCTTCGTGACCACGCTCCCCGCCCCGATGACGCTGTGCTCCCCGATGATCACTCTCGGAAGGACCGTGCAGTTGATGCCGATCTGCGCGCCTTTGTTGATGCAGGGACCACGCCTGCACTTGGCGGAATCCGGGCAGCCGGGATGCATATCATTGGCCAGCGTTACCCCGGCCCCCAGAAAGACCTCGTCCTGGATGACCGTAAACTGGCCTACATAGACCAAGTTGTGTATCTTGACATTGGAGCCGATCCTGCAGCCGTAATCGATCACGGAATGGTTCCATATCCTCAGACCGTCGCCGATCTGGTTGTCTTCCCGTATCGTCACAAAGTGCCCGGTCTCCAGGTTGCTCCCGATGCGGCTGCCGGAATAGATGATCGTCCCTTTCCTGATGCGCGCACCCGGCCCGACGTTCAGTTCGTTCAGGTGAGGTCTCCCGGACGGATAACCGAGGACGACATCCGTATCGATATCGGAATTATACCCAAGGCGCACATCGCCCCGGATGTCATGACCCTCTACGTATCTCCAGGTCTCTTTCGCCATCTCACTCCCGCAACTAATTCTCCGGAAGACGTTTCGCCGTTTTCCTGTTTATCGCTGTTTGATGAGTTTGGCGGGCGCCGCCGCCTTCACCGGCAGTCCCTCGTCGCTCCGGTACGGTATCCCGATACCGCCGTAGACAAAACCGGCCTTCCGCAGCTCCTCCGGGCGGTAGAAGTTTCTCCCGTCCACCAGGACCGTCCGTTTCATCCGTTCGGCCAGCAATGAGAAATCGATGTCCTTGAACTGCTCCCACTCCGTCACCAGGACGAGCGCATCGCAGCCGTCCGCCAGGTCGTAGACGTCCCGGCACATCGTGATGCCCGGGAACATGCGGGTGGCGGTTCGCATGACCAGCGGGTCGTAAGCCCGCACTGAACACCCTTGCCGCTGCAGCAGCCGGATGATGTCCGCAGACGGAGCGTCCCTCATTTCATCGGACCCCGGCCTGTAGGCCAGCCCGAGAATGCCGATGGTCTTTCGTTCCAGCGTCCCCACTATCTCCGCCAGCTTCTTCACCAGTAGACTGGGCTGCCGCTGGTTTACCTTGTTAACGGCGCTCATGATGGGTGAAAGTACACCGGACTTCACCGCTGTGTGGATAAGGCCGCGGAGGTCCTTGGACGTATCATGCCCGCCGCACCCCAGGCCGGCATCGAGGTAGGCCACGCCGTAGCGGGGGTCTTCGCTGATGATCTCCGCTACCTTGAGCATGTCCGCACCGTGCTTCTCACAGATAAGGCCGATCTCGTTCATCAGGCCCACCCGTGTTGCCACGAACGCGTTGGAAGCATACTTGGACATCTCGGCGGTTACGCTGTCGCACACCACTATCTGCGAGTCCAGCGGCTCATACAACGCGGCCGTCTCCAGTACCGCCTTCGCGGAAGCTCCGCCGACGACTACCTTGTAAGGATGCAGAAAATCAAAGACCGCAGTGCCTTTTCTCATGAAATCCGGGTTGGAAACCACCTGGAACTCACGCCCCCGCCCGTTCTTCTTGAGAATACCGTCCACCACCGCGGCTGTCCCCGGTGGAACGGTGCTCTTGATCACCACGGTCAGGGAAGGACCGGCTTCGGCGGCGATGCTCCGCGCGGCCTGCCGTACCCACTTTAGAGTAGGCTTACCGTTACGGGCCGCCGGCGTCCCCACCGAGATAAAGGCAAAATCAGCGTCACGCAGGGCTTCCTGGTATTTGTTGCTGACGCTCAGTCTTGACGCCGCCCGGTTCCTCGTCCAGATATCGTCCAGTTCCGGTTCATACACGGGCAGTATGTTCCGCTTCAATGACCGCACCTTGGCAAGGTCGATGTCCAGCACCGTCACATGATGCCCGAACTCGGCAAAGACGGAAGCCGTGACCAGGCCGATACACCCGGCCCCGATAACGCAGATCCTACTCAAGAGCTGTTCCTTTTGGGTCGCTTTCCTTTCATTCTCTTCCTCGCTGGTAAAGATGCAGGTTAGCCCAAAGTATATAGTCGGTGAATATATGAAATCCTTGCTTGGTTTGATAATCCTCTCGGGAACGTCTTTAGGATAGGCTTGAAGCAGTTAATCTGCCGTGTAAGCAGCGTTAGAAACAGGTTAGAATGAAAATGTTAAGATAGTTTGAGTGAGGTATGTTCCTCCCGCGCTGAGTCCGTCCCCCGCGTGGCAACGGTGAGAAATCGGTTAAAAATAGGTAAATATTACGTAAATACTCGGTTAAAACCCTTGCTTTTACTTACGTAATCCCATACAATTAATGCCGGGTCGATTGGTAATTTAAGCCCAGAGGATTCTCCAGGAAACTGGGACGAAAAGGTAACAACGGTTACGTCCGCATCATTGACATCCCACCTTTGTGATATTACCCTTAATACAACCCCTGGTTACAATCTTGTTTTTAGCGGACTTCAAAGGGTTCTTATGAGATAAACCAGCTATCAGCACAAACCGCAGCTTTGGGGAACAGCTTCCCTCACGTTTCCGGGGCGGGGGGTAGGGAGATAAGATATGAAAGAAAAAATTCTCGTTGTTGAAGATGATCCTGAATTTCGCAGCCTCACCCAGACGTGGCTCCAGAACGCCGGCTATGAGGTCATCACCGCCGAACACGGCCAGGAAGGCCTCAGAAGGGTCTTCAGCAGCCGGCCCAACCTTGTCCTGCTGGATGTCAATATGCCCAAGCTCGACGGCTGGGAAGTCTGCAAACGCATCCGCGAAATGAGCGAGATCCCCATTATGATGATGACGGTCAATAACCAGATCGATGACCGCCTCAAGGGCTTCAACAACGGCGCCGACGATTACATCGCCAAACCCGTCGATTTCCAGGAACTGCTGGCCCGCGTCAAGTCCATCCTCCGCCGTACCAATTCCGGACGCCCGGAAAGTGAAGAACCCCTGACGTTCGATAACGGCGAGATCGAAATAGACTGGCGCAGCCGCCAGGTCTGGGTCAGAAAAGAACGCGTCAAACTCTCCAATACCGAATTTAAGATACTGGCCACCCTTATCAAGAACCGCGGCTGGATCGTCACCCACGAACAGCTCCTTGAAAAGGCCTGGGGCCCCAATTATATCGGGGACAAATCCTTTGTCAAACTCTATATCAGGTACCTCAGGAAAAAGATAGAAAAAGACCCGCAGAACCCCAAATACATCCTGACTGAACGCGGCGTCGGATACTATTTCGCCCTCCAGGGTGAATCACCCAGCTTTGGCAGCTAATAATTATGCGAAGATCGTACGAGACCAGAACGACCGAACAGGGACCGCAGGTTATCACCGGCCTTGACCAGCTGTTGCTCAGGGCTGAAAATGCCGGTCAACCGGGACCTGTACCCGCTATTTATACGGACCAGCACGGCCTGCCCGTCCTGCACGTTACGGAAAAAGATGGGACGGAACAGACCGAACAGGCCCGCTCCAGCGAGCTTTCCATCCTCTGGCATGAACTTCTGACGCCCCTTACCGTGATCAAGGGCTATACCTCCACCCTGCTGAATTTCAATGATTCCGTTACCGCGGAAGAACGCCAGAAATACATCCAGGGGATAGACTCCGCCAGCGACCGCGTCATCCGGCTCCTGGATGACCTCCGTGACATCACCAAACTCGATAAACCCCAACAGATGGTCAAGGAGCTTTTCTGCATAACTGACCTCATCGAAGCCGTCATGACGGATATGCAGGTCCAGGCCCGGGATAACGAGATCAAACTCCTGCCGTACGGGCGCCTGCCGCTCGTACAGGGAGACCCGGAACGGGTCCGTCAGGTCCTCCAGAACCTTATCGGGAATGCCATCAAATATTCGCGGCACAACGAACCGGTAGAGATTGAAGTCACCATGGTCCGCTCCGAGCGCGAACTGCGCAGCCAGTACGGGGATACCCCGCCGATGAAGGTGCCCTGCATCGTCGTCAGCGTGTCCGATGACAGCGTCGGCATTCCGGAAAACGATCTCGAACACATCTTCGAGCGTTTCTACCGCGTTAAAAACAAGTTGACCAAATCGGTGCCCGGGGCCGGGCTCGGTCTTTATATCTGCAAACGTATTATGGAAAATCACGGCGGGGCCATCTGGGCGCGGAACAAATACCACCAGAAAGGGAGTATCTTCCGGTTCTCCCTGCCCCTCAACCGTTAAACAGGCGCTTCCGTTTTCCCTGGAAACGTTACAAGATCAGCCTCCCGGTTAACCCGGGAGGCTGAAATGTTTTCCGGATGCTAAGGACGGCTGAAGACGGCCCGCACCTTTGAGTTCAGATCGCTGCCCACCGCCTCGATGGCCTCATACCGGATACGCGCCAGGGTTGCCAGCCGCGTCTCGAATTCGGATTTCGTGAACAGCCGCTCCGGGTGAACGAGGATTGTATCCACCGCCCGGATGGCCGCCGGGACCTTGAAACCGACCGGCGAGTCGACCCAGTCTTCCAGGCCGCCGCGCAGCAGCGAATCGAGGATACCCATCGTGCTGGCTACATTGATGTCCCGGAAATGCTCGCCCTCCCCGATGGAACCGGTGTTCATCAGGTAGTAGTTGACATTCGGCAGCTCCGCCAGCATATCGTAGAAACGGTTGGCATGGGCCGCCCGGTCTCCCGCGATGAACGGGTCGTAGAAGAACTCCGTCCGTATCTTCCCGGCCTGGGTGGGGTCGCCGGCGGAGGACTCCATGGCCTGCCCCAGTACCATCAGCGCCGCCGCCTGCTCCAGGTCCAGCTTGCAGATGGCCGGGATGGTCGGCCCGCGGGTGATGATGACGATGTTATCTATCTGCGGCACATCGATGTGCTGGGAGGCGTGCATGAAATCGGCCCGGCGGACCACGGCGCGGCCGTTCGACGTGCGCTCGTAGTTCTCGAAGTCGAAATCCCCGTCTTCTCCGACAAAAACGTTCTCCAGCACCGTTTCCGGCCTGAGCAGTCCGTAAAATATCTCCGCTTGCTCGCCGGCGTTGACGCCCTCCGTCTTTACGAAAATGCCCCCGGCCTCGAACCCGTGGAACGAGCCGTCCGGCATGAGCACGCCGCCGTCGTCCTGGATGAGCCAGGACCGCTCCATGCCCTTGCGGGCCAGTATCTTGCCCGTCATCGTTGTCTTGCCGTTGGCGCTCAGGGCTATCAGCAGCGTGCGTACCGGCCGGTAGGCGCCGTGCGCCGTCTGGAGATAGTCCTCCCGGCAGCCCGCGTGCAGGAACAGCCCGCCCCGCCGCGTCTTGGCCGCCCAGTCCTCGCAGGCGAACACGCCTTTCTTGTATTCCCCTATATAGTTGCTGTTACGTACTATCTTTACCGCCCGGCCATCCCCCAGCAGGGCCAGCCGGATGGTAACGTCTTTCTCCGGCAGCGGCTTCGTCTTGTTGCTTTCCCATGATTCGTCACCGAAAAAGACCAGCGTATAGTCCGGCTTCTCCACTGGCTTCTCTACCGGCGCGAACAGTGATTTTCCGCCGTATGCCACGTGCGCGAATTTCTCCGGTACGATGAGCCGCACCGTGACCTCACTGTCCTCCGGGTCCCCGACGATGCGGTCCATCTGGATGAGCCTTTCCCGTGAAAGACAGTCTTCACAATGCCGGAGCAGTTCCAGTTCGTCTTCCCCGAACTCGTCATCCACCGAGTTCTTCGTGAACATCTGGGAACGGGACGTGGGCTCGCTCTCCGCCACAAAGTTGTTGTATATCGTGGTAACAACCCCGGCCTGTTTCATGACCAGCTGCCGCAGCACCATATCCGGGGGATTGTCCAGCAGGCGGTCCTCTTTCCTGGCCCGGTCCGTGATTCGTTCCG
>CAZPSP010000155.1:0-5934 GCA_964589285.1 uncultured Dehalococcoidaceae bacterium
CTGGTTCGCTTCAGTGTTCGTCCTCTATCTCGGCTATGAATGGACTGCCGGTCTCCGCGAAGGCGGCGGGTTCGTGCTCATCAACCGTTTCCTGCTGCCGGGGCTGTTCCCGGTGGCCGTTATCACCGCCCTCGTCCTGGCAAGGTTCCCTCTATTCCTCATGATAGCGGTACTGGCGGTGCTCATCATTTTCGGAACGATGCTCTACCTGCAATGGGCCCTCGGCCTCCACATCCTGCCGGAGCAATTGACCTTCTGGACGCTGGAAAGCCGCTGGCCTGGCTACGGCTTCCCGCCCTGGACCCCGTATTTCCACCCGGGAGCTACCGGCACGGACTACTTCCCATTCCCGCTATGGAGCTGGCGGTTCTTTTTCCCCATGCCACCGCCTGGAGCCACGCCCTGAACCATACTGAGCCGACGTCATAACCCGCTCATGGTAAGGAGCCCCGTAGGGCGGACTGAGCCAGGCGATGTCCGCCGGATTGGGCTGATAACAAAGCAAAGGTTATTCGTAAAAAAAGGGCCCCTCTGAAAGAGCCCTTGATTGATTTCCGTTTGAAATCGGTCTACTGAACCAGCTCTTTCGCCACCATCAGTTCCGCGGTCAGGATCGCCCCGCCGGCAGCGCCCCGGACCGTGTTGTGGTGCAGCCCGGTAAAGCGGATGTCGAAGACGTTGCACGGCCGTAACCGCCCTACCGTTACCGCCATCGCTTTGCCGGCATCGCGGTCGGTGCGCGGCTGAGGCCGGTTGATCTCTTCCCGGTACACAATTGGTGGAATGGGAGCGGACGGCAGCTTGAGGTCCTGCGGAGGCCCGCTGAAACCCTTCCACAGCTCGATGATCTCTTCCAGGCCCGGCTTCTTGGCGCCGAACAGCACGCTGCAGCAGGCGGTGTGCCCGTCGGAAACCGCCACCCGGTTGCAGTGCGCCGATATCTTGATATTGTCGGCATTGACGATCTTCCCGCCTTCCACCCTGCCGAGTATTTTCAGCGGCTCGATTTCCGATTTCTCTTCCTCGCCCCCGATGTACGGGACGATGTTGTCGATCATGTCGATGGAGCCCGGTCCGGGATACCCGGCGCCGGATACCGCCTGGAGCGTGGTGACAATCATCTTCTCGATATCATAGCCGGCCTGTATCAGCGCATACATCGGGAGCATATAGCTCTGGATGCTGCAGTTCGGTTTGACCACCAGGCAGCCCTTGTCCCAGCCCCGCTGTTTACGCTGCTGCGGCAGTATGTCAAGATGCGCGTGGTTTATCTCCGGGGACATCATCGGAACGTCCGGGGTATGCCGGTGCGCCGAATTGTTGGATACCACCGCGAACCCTGCCGCCGCATACGCCTCCTCTATCTCGATGATGGCTTTCTTGTCCATCTCCACGGCGGAGAACATGATGCGGCATTTCCCGGCGGCTTTAGCCACTTGGCTGGCATCTTCAACCACCAGTCCCTTGACGGCTTCCGGGATGCCCGTAGTCATGTGCCAGCGTCCCGCCACGGCCTCCGCGTACGTCTTCCCTGCTGACCGCGGCGAAGCCGCCAGGTACGTCACCTCGAACCACGGGTGGCCTTCCAGCAGCCTCAGGTAATTTTGCCCTACCATCCCGGTAGCGCCAATGACGCCGACATTGATCTTGTTGTGCATCTGGGTTCCTTTCGGTCAAAAATGAGAGGTTACGTACAAATTATAGCAGAGCCGCGCCTACGCGTCATCAGCCCGGCTGTACTTATTTTTCCTGTTCTTCAGCGTCTCCAGCCCGCAGGTGAAACAAATACCGTTATGGCAGCTTATGACGCCGCCGCATTCCGGGCAGCGCCATTTTTCCCGCTCCCGTTCCAGGAATTCCTCGATCCCGTGCTCTTTTATGTATCGCAGGTTCTCTATTGGGCTCATGCCGTACCGTTCCCGGTAGGTCGCGTCTATGCGTGTGTTGGTCGCACACGGGAACTTCTCACACTCGAAGCAATACCGCACGGTCGCTCCCGTGAGTTTCAGACAGCCGCCCGACTTGTTGACGGTACATCCTTTGCCCCTCGGCAGGCAGCCGCGGCAATAACTCATCTTTATGCCTTTGATCTTGACGTCGTGCTTCATGGCGAGGTAGCTGGCGCATACGCCGCAGTTCATGCCGCACGGTGCGATGAGGTCTTCCTCCCTGACGTCTTTTTCCGGTATCGGCTTGCGCGTGCTCTTGGGCGCGTTGCTCAGGCATTCGTAACACAGGCCGTTATGGCAGCAGATTATGCCGCCGCAGACCGGGCACTTCCACTTTTCCGTTTCCTTTTCCAGGAACGCATCCATGCCCTGTTCTTTAATCATCGCCAGGTTTTCCATCATGCTCATGTGGTACTTTGTGCTGTACCGCTTATCGAGCTGCTTTATCCTGACACAGGGGTAGCTGTTGCATTCATAACAGAAACCGGACAGGCTTTCTTTCCGCTTCTCGCAGACCACTACTTTGCACGTCCGGCAATATTCGGGTTTGCTGTCATCGATGCCGCCGCAGCCGGGACACGGGTCTTTTTTCCTCAGGCGGCCGCTGCATACGGCACAGTTCATGCCGCACGGCGCGATTAGTTCCGCTTGCATACGCTACCTCGTCCGTTTCTTACCAGTCTCGAATTATACCACTATTATCGAAAATCGTTACCGGACCGGTATCCGTAGCCGCCGGGGATAACTAGCTCACCCCCCGCCCCAAAAGCCTGATGACTCTGAATATCCCACCACACCGCAAGACGGGCAAAACTTCTACCCGCTCATCAGACACCCTCACGGACCTGCCCTATTTCAGAAGAGGGCAATTACAACGGAAACAATAGTCCTCTTTTATCTCGTTTAAACTGGCGCAGGCGTTACAGAAAACTATCGAGTCTCCTGTTTTGTCGTACTTTTCGTAGGTGTTCAATCGGCCGTGGTGCCTCACCCTGTCCCCGATTTTATAGTAGTTGAAAAGAGTGTCATCGTTCTCCACGCTGATTGTGTGGATTTTACCTCTTTCATCGCTGATGAAAACGGTAAAGAGTATGTATTCCTCCCAATAATAGCCGGAGTTACCGGTTCTGTTCCGCCGGCGCTTTTGTTCGACTTTTTTATCGGTCACCACGCCGTCCCATGTCTTACTCTTGTTCTTCCTGGCGGCATTAAGGCCGATAGCTGTGAACATGAGGCCTATTACTGCCCCGATCAGAACGGCCTGGGGATTGTCCATATCCGGGCTGACAGCGCCGTATATATAGAAACCCAGTACTGCCGCCGCAGCCAATATCAGTGAAAACTGCAGCGACCATTTTCTCTTGTTCTTCAGATATTGTTCAAACGCAGGATCCTCTATCCTGGACGAGTATCCCATCTTCAGCCTGTAGTTCGTGACATCGGTTTGTCTTATGAAACGGATTTTCTTTCGGTGCAATCAGCCGTGGTATTAATCGATTTTTTGCCACTTGTAAACATAGGTGGTCGCCATTTTTGGTCCGGAAGAAAAAACGTATTCTATCTCCAGCGTGCTTCCTTCGCCGCCGGAGGGCATCGTAGCGCTCACCGTTTCATTGAAAGATTCATAGTTATTCTTACTGTATGATCTGAAGCTTGGTTTGCCGTCTTCGTTGACGAAGTCTCTCCAGGCGGAATTATTTTTACTGTAATGAGCCTTGACGTAACCCGAACCCGTAAAATACGATAGCTTCATGCCGCTCGGGGCCAGGGAAACGGTTATGGAAATTTCTTCGCCGCCCTTGATCACTTCCGGAGGACTGCTGAAAGACCCCTCGAAACTGATGGTCTCGCCGTTCTCCATCGGCGGATCGTAGTAATCATCCGTGGGGCCTACGTACGTCCAGGTGTGGGAGTATTCGCCTCTTCCGTAGCTGACTGTGTTGAAATACACGCCTTCATAGTCTTTGTTTTTTTGCTCGATGTAAGCTTTGGCATCTTCATCGATGATGTCGTTTTTTGACAGCACCCAGGCATACTCACCCTCGCCGGTGCTTGCAGACTCCTCCTTGATGAATCCCATGCTCTTCAGTTTAGCAAAGTATTCTTCCTTGAATTCGGTATGGTCGTTGTACCAGACGCCCAGGAGCGTGCAGAGGTCGTCGAGAGACATCTCGGTATCCGTCGAATCTATCAACTGGATATTGAGCTTCATCCCGGTCTGTTCGAGAATGTTCTCCATGACAATGTGAAGTCTCTCGATCCTCCGTTCCAGTGTAGTATCGTAGTCGTAGCCGAAGGACCCCCTCTTGAGGAGCAAACTGTTATCGAACGCCTGGATGATCTTCATGTGGTAGGCTTTTTGTTCGTCTATTTGGGCCTGCTCGGCAATTCGTTTGTCGAAGTCGGCCTTGAGCTTGCGTTCAGCTTGGGCCCTGATGCTGTCCATCGTGGCAGTATCGAGTTTACTTCTGTCCGTGTTGTTCTTGATACAGTAAGAATCTATTGCGTCCGAGTATATTTTGTGCATGATGCCGCGCATCTGGTACGAAAGGGCGTCGAAATCCCCGGCATCGACGTCATAACCGTGTTCACCGTTAGCGCCGTTTTTATAGGCCTGAAACGCATCCTCGATGCTCTTGGATTTCCAGTTTTTAATGGCGGTATCAGTCACTTCAACACCGGCGAGGAACAATTTCCCCAGTATATGCTGGTCCATCAAGGCCAGGGAAATGTCCTTCATCGCCTGGGTATAGTCACCTTCGACGATGTGGCCGGCAGCAGTCGCCCCGGTCGATGCTATTGCGCTCCATTTACCCACGAAGCCGGAATCAAGCTGTGCGTGATCGAGAATCGCTTTACTGGTCATTTCAGTCACCTTGGTGCTGAAACCGCTCATATCTCCCTGTTCCAGTTTCACGATGAGGTCGCCGAAATCGTTTTGTTTGATGATATTTCTTAAGATTTTACCCTTCGTCTGTGAATCGGTAATCCCGAGCTTGTTCTCCATGAGGTCATAGAAATAGGCTTTCGTTGCCTCTTCAAAATTCTGTTCCGTCTGGCTCTTTACCCAGGTCTGTACAGCCATTTGTTCTGCATATCTGTTAAGCTGTTTTTGTCTGGAAAGCTTGCCGGAAGCGAAATCGCTGAAATGGAACGTGGTAAATTCCACGGTACCGTCTTCCAGGTCCACACTGTCAGGGATAAAATACTCCCATTCACCTTTATTCAGATAAGCCGCATAAACGTCTTCGGCATTGTCAATTGCTTCAAGCTGGTTCTCCGGGATAGTAATGGTAATGGTTGCCGGTTGGTCCAGCCGTACGGACTCAGCTCCTTCGACTTCTATCGAAACGGGCGCTCCAAAAAAGTCGAAACCCTGGACTTTGCAGGTATCGGTTGCCTCTTCAGACATCGTCTTCAGGATAACTTTGGCATCGTCGGCAAGAGCGTTTTCCGGTATTACCACAGAAATGCCGTCTTTCCCGGTATCGCCGATGGACGTTTCCTTGTCCGCGCTCACATCCATTTCGATATTGATGGCCTCGCCTTTGTTAAAAGAGGTTTGTGAGGAACCACAGCCCGTGATACACAGGGTCAGGGCAAATAAGGTCAGCAGTAACTTTTTCATTTGTCTATTCCTTTCGTTTTTGTTTGCGGTTCATGATTACATACGTCAACAACACAAACTGCGGGTTTGTGAACTAATTGGAACTGCTAAGAACCAGAAGAACGGTATGAAATTGTTTGATGTTATGGCTGAGGAAATTTGCTTTGATTTGACTCGTAAATTATAGCAAAGCACGGTCGGTTAAGTCTAATCATTACATAGACTTGAGGTGTAGGAAAAGAATCTGTAGAAAAAATATCGAGGATAAAAAGTCCCCCGGCCCTTATGGACCGGGGGACGATGGTTTTACCTGTTACCGTAAGCTAGAACTCGATTTCCTTCAGGTCCGGGCTGACGATGAGCTTCGGCTCCGTGACG
>CAZPSP010000156.1:0-5904 GCA_964589285.1 uncultured Dehalococcoidaceae bacterium
CCTCCGCCGTTATCAACGGCATGCAGCAGGACATCGTCATCGTCTCCGGCAAGATGGGCATTATCTATGCCATTTCCCGTGTTTCCGGGAACATCATCTGGCAGACGCCGGTGGGCACTCACCAGAACGATGATCTGGCGGAATTCCCGACCGACGGCGCCTCGGTGACCGTCTTTCCCGGCGTCTTCGGCGGCGTGGAAACACCCATGGCCTACGCGGACGGCTTCATTTATGCTGCGGTGGTCAATCTTTCCGTTGACGCTACCGGTTCATCGTTCCAGGTCGCACCGTTCTCCGAGGGCACCGGCGAACTCGTTGCGCTCGATGTCACCACCGGCGAGATCGTCTGGAGCGTGGACTATGATACCCCCAACTTCGGCGGCGCCACCGTGGTCAATGACCTCGTCTTCACCGCCACGTTCGACGGCATGATCTACGCCTATGACCGGATGACCGGAGACGAGGTCTTTTCCTGGCAGGCGCCGGCGGGCATCAACGGCTGGCCCGCCGTGGCGGGTGATATGATCGTCTGGCCCGCCGGCCAGGGCGGCACTCCCTCACTGGTGGCCCTCGGCCTGGCGGAAGCCGCGCCGGTCCTGAACATCGTCACCCCCGGCGAAGCTGAACTGCTGCAAAGCGGCAACGTGACTGTTTCCGTCCAGGCGCTCAACTTCGACCTCGTGGATAAGCTCGGTCAGGAAGCGCAGGACGGAGAAGGCCACCTGCACTTCTACATGGACGTTGAAGTCCCGACGGCTCCGGGAGAGCCCGCCGTGACTGAAAACGGTACCTACATGGTGACGACGGATACTTCCGTGACCTGGGAGAACGTCTCTCCCGGCCGGCACACCTTCTCGGCACAGCTCGTTAACAACGATCACACGCCGCTCAGTCCCCCGGTTACGGCCAATGTCACGGTCATGGTTTCCGGCCCGTGGCTCACCATTACTTCCCCGTCTCCGGATGCTGTCCCGACGGTAAACGCGACGAGCGTCACGGTAGAGGTGGATGTGACCGGCTTCGACCTCGGTGACGGCGGCGGCAGCCTTATCTACTACCTCGATACCATGCCGCCCGTCAACGGCGGCGGACCGGCGGTCACCGCGAACGGCACCTGGCACGTGACCGCCGATACTTCCTACACCTGGGAAAACTTGTCCGAGGGCCTCCACGTATTTTACGTCCAGCTCGTTGACGGCAATAACATGCCCCTGGATGTCCCGGTGATTGCCCGGACGCTGGTGATCGTTTCCCGGATCGGTCAGCAGACCGGCCCGTAACGATAGCAGCCCGGCAGCGGGCGGCCCCCTCGGGGAAAAAACCCCCCGAGGGGGCTTCTCTTGTTACCGAAAATAAAAGTTTTATAAACTTTCGGTCATATCCCTTGCAATGCCCCGGCTACAGAACTAAAATACCTGTTAGCCCGTCGTGTACGGCACGCTCGGACAAGTAACGATAAAAGCTTCTCGCCGGGAAAAGCGGTGGGGTTCGAAGGAGGCAGGTATGTCCAAACATATCCTGGTCGTCGATGATGAGCCCGGCGTTCTCCGGTTCGTCAAGACCAATCTGTCTTTGTCCGGGTTTCAGGTAACTACCAGCATGAGCGGCGAGGAAGCGCTCCAGATAGCGGAAACGCAAAACCCGGACATCATCCTGCTCGATATCCTCATGACGCCGATGACCGGCTTCGATGTGCTGATGAAGCTCCGGGAATTCTCCATGGTGCCGGTCATCGTTTTCACGGCCCGCAATGATATCGCCAACCTCGCCCGGCGCGAGGGCGCTAACGATTTCATCGCCAAACCGTTCAAGCCGGAAGAACTCCTGAGGAAGATAAACGATCTGCTGCCGAGCCCGGCCTGACGCTTACTCCTGCTCCTCCAGCGGCAGCGCGAAGTAGAACGTCGATCCTTTCCCCTTTTCTGATTCCACCCAGATGCTGCCGCCGTGCGCCTCTACCAGTATCCGGCAGACATTGAGCCCGAGCCCGATGCCCTGGATGCTTGTACCCGTATTGTATTCCAGGCGCTGGAAGCGCTGGAAAAGGCGCTGCTGGTCCTCCGGCGTGATGCCGATGCCCTGGTCCTTCACTCCTACTATCAGGTGCGAATTTTCCGTGCGGGCAAAAACCCGTACCTCCCCGCCTTCCGGGGAATACTTGATGGCGTTGTCCACCAGGTTATGGATGATCCGTTCGGCGCGGAGAGGGTCGATGATCGGGTGGGGCAGGTCGTCCGGCATGTCGACGATGATAGTATGCAGGGCGGACTTGTTCTCCAGCGCCTTGGCCACCCGCAGGGCGATGGGCCGGATGGCCGCCGGTTCCTTGTTCAGGACGAGCCGGTTGGACTGCGACCGCGATAACTCCAGCAGGTTGTCCACGATGTCCGTCAGGATGTCCGCGTAGCTCACGGCGTCCTCCAGGAACCCTTTGGCGTCTTCCGGCGATACTCCGTCCTTGGTAGCCGTTGACAGCGCCCCGATGACCACGGTCAGCGGCGTCTTGATCTCGTGGGAGACCATCCCGATGAACTCGTCTTTCATCTGGTCTATCTTCTTGCGCTCGGTAATATCTACCACATTGGTAATAAACCGGTCGGGATTGCCTTTATCATCCCTGAGGAGTGAGGTGTTTACATCAGTCCATATGATCGAGCCGTCTTTCCGGAAATATCGCTTTTCGAGCCTCAGCGAGGTTGCCTCTTTGTTTACCAGCGCATCGAGTTTCTGGATGGTCGCCTGCACGTCATCCGGGTGGGTGATATCGAGCAGCGTTCTGGTCATCAGTTCATCGATAGAATAGCCCAGCATGTCCGCCATGGCCTGGTTGACCCGGAGGATCGTGCCGTTGGTTGTCGTGAAAGCTTTTCCGACGGCCGAGTGTTCGAATATCGTCCGGAAGGCCTCTTCGCTCTGCCGGAGGTTCTGTTCCTGCTCCTTGCGCGCCGTCACGTCCCGGAACACCAGCACAACGCCGTTGATCGTCCCGTCTTCGTCGCGGATGGGCGCGCCTGAATCGTCGATAAAAGTCTGCTTCCCGTCCCGGCTCACGAGGACGGTGTGATTGGCCAGTCCGACGATGGCCCCTTCTTCCAGGACCCGTTTCACCGGGCTTTCCACCGGTTGTCCGGTATCCTCGTTAAGAATGCTGAAGACATCGGTCACCGGGCGGCCTTTGGCGTCTTCCAGCTTCCAGCCGGTCAGTATTTCTGCGATGAGGTTGAGAAAATCGATGTTGCCCCGGGCGTCGGTTGCAATGACCGCGTCCCCGATGCTGGCCAGCGTCGTGGCCCAGCGGCGCTCGCTCTTGCGCAGCGCTTCTTCCGCCTGTTTGCGTTCGGTGGTATCGGGACAACTCCCGACCATGCCCAGGTATTCCCCATCCGGCGAAAAACGCGGCGTTCCGAAGGTTTCCAGCCATCGGTACTGGCCGTCCGCCCGCATGATGCGGGCCTCCGAATGAAAGGCGGTGCGTGCTGCCACGGCGGCCCGGAAGGCGGAAACATGCCGCTCTGCGTCTTCCGGGTGAACGAAAGGTTCCCAGCCCGGTCGCTTCAACTCTTGCTCGGATGCGCCGAAGAATTCGCAGTAGGCCCGGTTGGCAAATTGCAGTTCCCCGTCTTTGCCGGTGACCCAGATCGTCAGCGGTGAACTGTCCGCCATGATACGGAAACGCTCTTCGCTTTCACGTAAGGCTTCTTCCGCCTTTTTTCTGGCGGTAATATCGGATTGAACGGAGACTTCACACTCTCTGCCGTTGAGGATCATCCGTTGCGCGGAGAACGATACCGTAATGATTTCCCCGTTTCTCTTCCTGAATCTGACTTCCTGGGCGGATATCTCCCCTTGCTCGGCAAGCGCGGCGATAATGCGGGAGCGTTCCTCATCGTCCTCCCAGATATTCATCTCCTCTA
The DNA here is from genome assembly GCA_964589285.1 of uncultured Dehalococcoidaceae bacterium. Classification (GTDB taxonomy): domain Bacteria; phylum Chloroflexota; class Dehalococcoidia; order Dehalococcoidales; family RBG-16-60-22; genus DAOUEG01. The sequence continues at coordinate 3,915 of CAZPSP010000156.1, forward strand.
TAGAATGTCCGATGATGTCAGACCGCTCGTAACCGGACATTTCAACGGCGGTGGTATTGGCTTCGAGTATGGTTCCTGTGGCCACATCGACAATCGTAACAGCATCCGGAAGCTGGTGGAAGACACGGGAGAACTTCTCCTCTGACTCTCGCAGGGCTTCTTCGGCGACCTTGCGCTCGGCCATTTCTTGTTCAAGCTGCGCCTTGGAAGCGGTGACGTCTTGAAGATTGGCCGTCATCCGGTTGAACGCCCGGCTCAGGTCGCCCACTTCGTCCTTGGTCGTTACGGGTATCCGGTAGTCCAGGTTTCCTGCCCCCACCACCTCCGTCCCGGTGTGCAGTTTGTTGATTGCTCTCAGCATCCGGCGGTAACTGAAAAGATAGATGCCGGCCAGGAAAAGCGCGAACAACCCGAGTATGGTAAAAATAGCGGTATCTCTCCGTTGGATGGCATTGTTCTCGTCCTGCTGGAGCAGCTCGCTCAAGGCATTGATGCCGGATACGAGAGCCCGGCTCTGTATCTCGATCCGGCTCCATGAGGTCCGTACCGTCTCTAGGTAGCTTTCCAGTTCCCCTTCAGGGGCGTTTTCCAGCATGCCGGTGACGCTGCTGAAAATCTCCTCCAGCACCGGGTACCCGTTCTTGACGCCCTGCAGGTAAGCGGATTCTTCCTGGGAAAAGACCTCGAGTCTTTCCAGATTGCTCCCGATATTGTTATACGTGATTTGCCACCTGGCATATTGGTTTGGTTCAGGATGCAGGAGATAATCATTGGTGACGTAGCTGAGGTCGCGTACGTCCGCGGCTATTTGCAGAACGGCTGTCCGTTGCTGCCTGATGGAATCGATGGTGCTCCCCGATACCGACAGGCAAATGCCGATGGCGATGATAACGAGCCCGAAAAGTAGCATGCTGAGGTTTATCTGTGTGACGATCCTCACGGGCTGTCCTCGTTCCGGATGATATCGACGGCTTCCGGCTTGATTTCCTTCAGGCCGTCGGCGTATATATAGTCCAGGAATTCCGGCATGATGCCTTTGGTGGCCGGGTTGTTGTTCATCATCCACCGGGCTTCGTCTTCCAGCGCCAGTATCAAACCCTGATCAAGCGTGAGTAAAAATGTATTTAACGGCCATAACACTTCCATGTCGGCCTCTTCTATGCCGAGATAGGCCGCGGTCAAATCCATGGAATCGGCGGGGGATTTCCGGGCTGCTCCCTCGGCCTTCTTCAGGGCGCGGAGGTAGCTTTCCACAACATCTGGATATGCCTCGATGAGCCCGGTCCGGCTTATCGTCAGGGCATACAGCGGACGGTCGGACTGGGCCGGCCAGATCGTCACCGCGTCCCCCAGGAGCCGTTCCACCGCCATGACGTTCGGCTGCCAGGCAACGACGGCGTCCATGTCTCCAGAAGCCAGCACCGCCGCCGTTTGGTCCGGGTTGATATTAATCATCGTCACGTCACTGATGCTGAGGCCGTTCAGATATAGATAGTGCCCCAGGAAAAATTCAGCGGCTGTGTTCATCGGCACCCCGATGCGTTTGCCGGTCAGGTCTGAAGGCTGCTCGATGCCGCGGTCCTTCCGGCAGCAGAGAAAGATGTGTCGGACAGAACTGATTGAGGCCAGGGCCCGGATGCTTTCACCCTGGAGAGCTTTGCCCGCCAATACGAACTCCGAAGCTGTAGCAACGTCCACCTCACCCGCCAGCAGGGCATCCACGGCATTCAGACCGGAAGCATAGGAGCGCAGGGTGACATCCAACCCCTGCTCCCGGAAATAGCCCTGCTCCTTCGCCACGATGATCAGTGAATTGACGGGGCTGTTGTCGATACCGATATCGATGGCTATGGCCGAACTGGTCGAGCAGCCGAATGTACCCAGCATAAGCAGAAAACCGAGTACTGCCGGAAAGAGCGGGGCCATTTTCCTGATAATGCTGCCGACAATCATGTGTACTCCTGATTGTAATATCGGCATGGTGCGCAAG
>CAZPSP010000157.1:0-5889 GCA_964589285.1 uncultured Dehalococcoidaceae bacterium
GCGGGAGGCGGCGCCCGGCTGGGAGTTTACTGGTATACCGGGCTGGCTTTGCCGTCGTGGTGTTGGGACGAGGTCCGTTTTACATCCAGACAATAGGTGCTCATCGATGATGGATCCTGAACCGAGTTCAGGATGACGCTGGCGGGAGGCGGCGCCTGGCGGATCGGCCTACCGGCCGTGCAAAATATGTACCTCGGCATAGATGTCGGTTCGGTAACCACGAAATGCGCCGGGGTGAATGCAGACCTGGAATCGGCAGGGGCCGGAAATGACATCGCCAGTCAAAGCAAGACGAGTTTGTCCATCGAGAACGACCGGCCGTGGCCGGGGTAGACGGTGCGGATACGGAGAGTTTTCAGTTTTTCGATACTGGCGTTCATGACGGCTTCGTCGTCGATGAGGTGGTTTTTCCGGGGTATCCTGTTCCGGGAAACGAGCAGGTCCCCGCAGAAGAGGTCTCCCTCGGCGGTAAGGATGCCGACCGAGCCGCGGGTATGGCCGGGCAAGTGGATGACCCGGGCGTCGAGGCCGTAGTCGTTGAGTTCCATGCCGTCTTCCAGCCAGATGTCCGGAACGTACCGGTTCTTGCCGGTCCCGCCGAACAGGTACATGACCGGCGGCGCCAGCACCTGGGCAAGGACCGGCCACGGCTTGCGGTTATGGAGCATATTGCCGGTGGCCGCTACCTTCTGCTCTTCCGGGTGCAGGCCGATTTTCGCCCCGTACTTCCGGCGAAGGTAGGCGGCGTTACCGGTGTGGTCCGTATCCCCGTGGGTCAGGAGGATGAGCTTGAGGTCGCCGGGGCCGCAGCCGCATCCGGTCAGCAGGCGTTCGGTACTGGCGCGGTGATGAGAGAGGCCCGTATCCACCATAAAGAACCCGTTGCCGTTCTTGAGAAGGTAGCAATTGACGTTGCCGGCGCTGTTACGGAAGATGTCCATTTGATACATTGTACCATCAGGGAGAAGGTTTTGTTGCCTTGATGGAGAAGGTGAGGGGGAGTTTATCTCCCTCGATGCGCCATATACCCTCTTTGTCCTGTACCATGAACGGCAACGCTTTATAGAAACCCTCCGGAGATTCATGGATAAAGTCTATCCTGAGACCGGCCCCGATCAGTGCATTGACAATCTCACTCAAGGAATGGGCCCATTCCGATGTCCCGTTTTGGGCGGTAAAGGCAGCATCCGCGTAATCCCGTCCGGGCTTTTCGTCCAGCCATTCCGGGTTATTGAAGTAGGACCACCTGACGGTGAGTGCTTTGACACCAGGCTCATTATCGAAAATATTCATAACCGGGTGGCCTTCCACGATATAGAAGAACCCTCCCGGTTTGAGGAAATGATTGATTATCTCCGCCCATTTTCCCAGGTCCGGCAGCCAGCAAAGGACTCCGTACGAGGTGAAAACGATGTCGAATTGTTTATCCAGGACAGCGGTCAGCGAATGAATATCCGAGCAGATGAAGTCCGCAGGAATGGCGGTTTCTTCACTCAGCTGCCGGGCCAGAGTGACAGCTTTGTCAGAAAAATCTACCCCGGTGACAATAGCGCCGCGCCGCGCCCAGGAAAGAGTATCCAGTCCGAAATGGCACTGGAGGTGGAGCATGGTTTTTCCGGCCACATCATTCCCGATCTCTCTGAGTTCAGCAGGTTTCAGGGCGCAGCGGCCTGCCTTGAAACCGGCGACATCATACATGTCTGATCTTTCATGTACCGGAGTAATCTCGTTCCAATGGACTTTATTGTTTTCAATATACCTGTCCATAATCACTCCCTGACGTTCTTCAGGTGCATGATACACCACCGGTCGCGGGTATATGACTTCCGGATGACGAAGCCGGCCTCCTGCATTTCCCGGCGGTAGCCTGCTTCATTGTTGAAACGGGCGGGAATACGGGGCAGGTGGTTGGTGTCTTCCTTTCCGCCGGAGAGGTCTCCCGAACCGCTGACTTCTTCGATGACTTCGGCAGGGCGGACCGCCTGCATGAGAAGCATGCCGGCAGCCGGTTTCAGCACCCGGCGTACTTCCGAGAGGTATTTCCGGCGGTGTTCATCGGTGACAAGCATATGGAAAAAGAGGATGTCCATGCCGGCATCGAAGCAACTATCCGGGATATCTTTCAAGCAGGTGACGTTTCCGAGGATGAAGGCGGCTTTTGGGTTGTCCTGGTAGCGGCCGCGGGCGTAGTCGATGGCGGAGGGGGAGAGGTCGATGCCGGTGTAAGTAAACCCCTGCTTGAGGATGTGCTCAGCCAGGAAGCCTTCTCCACAGCCGAATTCGACGAGGGAGGTTTTTTCCGGCGGGTATCCGGCCAGGAACTTTTTAACTTCTCCGACCACGCGGTTCTGTTCCGCCGGGTCCGGCGTCCAGAAGGTGACGCCCTGTTCCCGCAGGCGTTTGTAATAGTCTTCGTTGTCGTTGAATGTATTATCCATGGGGAACGGGAGAAGGATAGCAGGTTGCGAGAGGGTTTGTCCAAGAGGGGCAGATTCATGGTTCGGCCGGTTCATGGTTCGACAGGCTCACCATGAGCGTTTTTTGCTGATTTATGCATTATCTCGCTCATCCTGAGCCTGTCGAAGGATGAGGTTTCAGAACATAATTTGATTGACCAAGAAATCTAATAGGTCTGCTCCTTTTTTCTTGAGTAAGCTTTCGAATACTCAACCAGTTTATCCCAGTCATTAGCTATTAACGCCTGTTTTTTCCGTCTCGACCAGCCCTTAATTTGCCTTTCTGCGGTAAAAGCTTCATCCCTTGTTGAAAATTCCTGGCAATAAACGAGTTTCACGGGGCGGCGAGAACGAGTATAACATGGCAAGAGACCGTGGATATGAGCATAAAGCCGGGCATCCATATCGTCAGTGTGCCCGGTGTAGTAGCTACCGTCTGAACACTCCAGTATATAAACCCAGAACGTCAACATCAGCGCTTTTACTCATCCTTCGACGGGCTCAGGATGAGCGATCTCTTTCCTGTTTCGATGCCTGACCCTGAATATCCCAGTATGTAGACCCAGAATGTCATTATTACTTCTCATGATTCGACAGGCTCGCCATGATGCTTCGACAAGCTCAGCATGAGCGGAGAGGTTGTTGCAATGTTCCATATCCTATTCCTCATTCCTTCTCGGGCGGTACTGGATGGCCTCGGCGACGTGGGCGGCCTTGATGGTATCGGAGGCTTCGAGGTCGGAGATGGAGAGGGCGAGTTTGAGGATGCGGTGGAAGGCGCGGGCGGAGAGGTGCATGTGCTTCATGGCGGACTGGAGCAGGCCCTGGGCGGTGTCGTCCACTTTGCAGTGTTCCCGTATCTCGGTGGCGGTCATTTCCGCGTTGCAGGTAATTTTGAGGCCTTGGTAACGGGCGAGCTGGCGTTCCCGCGCTTCGGTGACGCGTTCCTGCACTTTGGCGGAGGTCTCGCCGAGGCGATCGTCGGTGAGCTTTTCGTAGTCGATATGCGGCACCTCGACGAAGATGTCGACGCGGTCGATGAACGGACCGGAAATACGGCGCTGGTAGCGGGAGACGATGCTCGGAGGGCAGGTGCAGCGGCGGAAGGGGTCGCCGTAGTAGCCGCAGGGGCAGGGATTCATCGCTCCCACCAGCATGAAGCTGGCCGGGAAGGTGATGGTGCCCTGGGCGCGGGAAATGGTGACCACCTTGTCCTCGAGCGGCTGGCGGAGTACTTCCAGCAGTGAATGGCCAAACTCCGGCAGTTCGTCCAGGAAGAGGACGCCGCGGTGGGACAGGCTGATCTCGCCAGGCCTCGGGACGTTGCCGCCGCCGACCAGCCCGGCGTTGGAGATGGTGTAGTGCGGGGCGCGGAACGGACGCTGCCGGATGAGGGGCGTGTCCGAGGGCAGCAGCCCGGCGATGCTGTATATCTTGGTGACCTCCAGGGACTCGTCGGCGGTCATGGGAGGCAGGATGGAGGGCAGGGACCTGGCCAGCAGGGTCTTGCCGCTGCCGGGCGGGCCGGACATGACGACGTTATGGCCGCCGCTGGCCGCTACCTCCAGCGCCCGCTTGACGTGTTCCTGGCCCTTGATGTGGCTCATGTCCGTGTGCGGCATGAGTGATTCCGGTCCGGACGGCTGACCCGTGTCCGGGACAGACGGGGCGGGGATCTCGCCGGAGAGGTAGGAGACAAGCTGAGAGAGGGATTTCACAGGGATGACGTTGATGCCTTCGACGAGGGCGGCCTCGCGGGCGTCCACTTCCGGGACGACGACGTTTTTGAAGCCTTCGTCCTTGGCCAGCGCGACGAGGGGGAGGATGCCGTTGGTATGGCGCAGGGTGCCGTCGAGCGACAGTTCGCCCACGAAGAAGGTATCGTCCGTCTCAGCGTCAAGCTGGCGGGTGCTGAGGAGGATACCGACGGCCATGGGGAGGTCGTAAGCCGTTCCGGCCTTTTTGAGGTCCGCCGGCGCCAGGCTGACGACGAGGCGTTTGGCGGGGAAGGTGGCGCCGGAGTTACGGATGGCGTAACGGACGCGTTCCCTAGCTTCCTGCATGGCGGCGTCCGGCAGCCCGACGACGTCGAACCGGGGCATGCCGCCGGAATAGTCCGCCTCGACCCGGACGACCGCGCCGTCCAGTCCGACGATAGCGCCGCTGTGAACTCTGGCTAACATACGGCGTTATTTTAGCTTAACCGGAGGTTGAAACGCAACGTAGCATCAGAAGGAGATGTGATGAGAGGAAACAACTGTTATCCGGAGATACTATTTTCCCGCCAGGCCCGTGAAGCGGGGTCCATCCGGTAGCGGCCGGTGCGGAGTTCGTCTTCCCAGGCGAGGAATTCCTCTTCCGGCAAACCTTCATCGCGGGCTATTTGGACGGCGAGGTCGATGTCATAGGGCATGCGGATAAGCTGGACGGAGAACGGTCCGGGCCTGTCGTCGTCGAGATTACCTTCCAGGATGGCGTAGGAGGCCAGCGGCTCATCGAGGGGATTGCCGACGCTGCCGGTGTTGAAAAGGATGCCGCCGCCGCGGAACGTCTTGATGAAGGCCTGGTGAATGTCCGCGTATCCCACGGCATACGGTTTGACGCCGTCCCCGGTGAACTCCGTGTTACCGAACATAGCCCGCTGGTCTTCTTCCGGGGCGCCGGCGTGGACGCGGTGGTACGGTCCGATGTGGGAAGCGTGATACAGGCGGATGCGATGGCCGGACAAGGTCAGGTTGTGGACCGGCGGGAGATCCCGGAGATAGTCGAGTCGTTCGCGGCCTAACCGTTCCCGGTGCCAGGAGATGAAGGGCAGGGCGGGATGTTCCCGGCCGCTTGACATAAACTCATCATGGTTGCCCATGACGATGACCTCGCAGACCTCACGGCAGATATCGACGGCCTGTTCCGGCTGCGGCCCTTTACCGACGACGTCTCCCAGGCAAAGAATGCGGTCGATGCCGCGGTCGCGGATGTCCGCGAGTACTGTGTCCAATGCGGGGATATTGCCATGGATATCGGAAATAACAGCGAGCCTGTCCATACGGTGTCATTGTAACGTATCGGGAGGGTAGAGGCAATCGAGGCCTTGTTTGCATAGATGCGGGTAGTGATGTTGCAAGGAGAGTAAAGATCAAATTTCAAAAATCAGCAACGCATCTCAAAGATAAATACGGGTGCATGGCGGACATTTTGCCGGCAGGCGAAGTGATTTTCGAGAGGCGGTTTCAGTTCGAGGTACATCTTCACGGCCGGATAACAGGTGCTCACATCGATGGATCCTGAACCAAGTTCAGGATGACCATGGCGGGAGGCTGGGACCGGGGCGGCAGTTCCCGGAGGTTTCAACACATCGGGTAGCGCGGGCGTCTCGCCCGCGGACCGGCAGGGACGCCAGATCGGAAGAGCACACGTCTGAACTCAGTCACGAGAT
>CAZPSP010000158.1:0-5835 GCA_964589285.1 uncultured Dehalococcoidaceae bacterium
TCGATGCCGGGCGTGATGCAGGTGGTGGCAATGGGAAACGGCGGATGGACGAGGTACTTGTGCTTCTCGCTCCAGATGATGACCGTGCCGGAGGTGGTCTTTCCCGCGTGGTAGGTGCACTGCTCGACGATGTCCGGACGGGCGGAGACCTGCCTGACGTGGCGCTGGATGTCCTCAGGCGAGACGTCATGCTTGAGCGAGATGGTGATGCCTGAAGGGTCCTGGCTCTTACCGAGTTCTTCCAGCCAGGCCAACATCCGGGTGCGGTTGAGTATTCTTTTCTGGGCGGTGCTGGTCACTTGATTTTTCTCTTTGGGCTAAATCCCTTGATGTCTATCGGTCAAGCGAATCCTTCGCTGCTGTTCTTTTAAAGGAAGGCGAAAACCTCTGGATTAGCCTCACTGTCATGCATAACCCCGATGGAGTGTACCTCTTTCGTAAAGAGGGATAAAGGGAGATTTTATCGCAGCTTCACATCTTCACCACGGTCGCGCCATCGCCGCCTTCATCGCGCTCCCCGGCACGGAAGGATTTAGACAGAGGATGATGCAGCAGGAAGTCCCGCACGATGCCCCGGACCGTGCCGGTGCCGATGCCGTGGATGATGCGCACTTCCGGAAGGTTGGCCTGCGCGGCTTCGTTCAGGTAAGAGTCCAGCAGCGGCTCGATCTCATCGGCGCGCTTGCCCCGCAGGTCGAGTTCCCTCGGTGCATACCGGGAAGACGGCATGATCTCGCGCGGCGGCGTCGACTTGATCGGTCCAGTAACCTTGTTCACACTATCCAAACTGATCCGCAGCTTGGTGCGGCCGGACTGCACTTCCACTTCCCCGGACTCTTCTGAGACGGAAATGACGGTAGCTGTCATGCCCACTTCCTTGAGGCGGACAGTATCGCCGGGACGAATTTCTTCCGATTCCTCTACGGCGGTTTCCCCGGTAGTCGGCTGCCACTGAGGGGTATCGATTTGTTCACGGACTCTCGAGAGTGTCTGCCGGGCCTGTTCCACCCGCTCGGTGGACTTTTCCTTTCGGATGTCGGCGGCGGCCTGCCGTAGTTCCCGGTGCAGCTCCGCAGCTTCCCGGACGATGGCATCCCGCGCGTCCCGGATGGCTTTCTGTTCCTCGTTCTTGAGGCGCTCGATTTCTTTGGCCATCTCGGCGTTTCGCTTACTGAGTTCCCGGCGTTCCTTTTCCGCGTCCCGGGTCAGTTCCGCCAGTCTCTGTTTTTCCGCCTGGAGATTGTTGAGGAGTTCTTCCAGTTCCTGCCCGCCGCTGGAGGTGCGGCTGCGGGCGTCATCGATGATGGATTGCGGAATGCCGAGACGCGCGGCGGTGGCGATGGCGTTGCTGCCGCCGGGAATTCCTATGGTCAGTTTGTACGTCGGCGCCATGCGCACGGGGTCGAAGTCCAGCGAGGCGTTCTCCATGCGCTCCGTGGCATGGGCGAAAGCCTTGAGGTCGCTGAAATGCGTCGTCGAGACGGTCACCGTCCCGTGGTCTTTGAAGTACCGGAGAATAGCCTGGGCGAGGGCGGAACCTTCCGCGGGGTCGGTGCTCGTGCCGAGTTCATCCAGCAGCACCAGGCTCTTGGCGGTGGCCTGCTTGATGATGCGGTTGATGTTGCCCATATGCCACGAGAAGGTGGAAAGGGTCTGCTCGATGCTCTGTTCATCGCCGATGTCCGCAAAGACGCCGTCGAAAATCGGCAATTGGCTTTCCGGCGCCGCCGGAATGGGGATACCGGACTGGGCCATGAGGCTGAGCAGTCCGATGGTTTTGAGCGTCACCGTCTTGCCGCCGGTGTTGGGGCCGGTAATGATGAGGATATCGTAGTCATGCCCCAGCTCCACGGAGAACGGCACGGCCTTGTCCCCGAGCAGGGGATGCCGGGCGTTCATCAGCTTGACATAACCGGTACGACGGGGCGCGCCGGCCTCCGGCTCGATGATCTCCGGCTCGGTCCCCCTGATGCGCCCGGCGAACCGCGCCTTGGCCATGATGAGGTCCAGTTCCGCGGCTATCTCGATGTTGCGGGCGATCTCCTCGGCGTTGGCGCCGACCTCAGCGGTGAGCAGCCGCAGGACGCGCTCTACCTCCCGCCTTTCTTCGATGACGAGTTCACGCATGGCATTGCCGAGCCCGACGGTGATGGTCGGCTCGATGAACACGGTAGCCCCGGTGTTGGAGATGTCATGAACGATGCCTTTGACATCGTGCCGGTTTTCCATCTTGACCAGGATGACGTAGCGGCCTTCACGCTCGGTGATGATGTCTTCCTGGAGTATCCGGGCGCCGCGCGGAGAACGGATGATATGCTCCAGTTTTTCCAGGATCTGCCCGCGGGTCTCCCGGAGCTGGCGGCGGATGTCCGCCAGGGCTGGTGAGGCGGTATCGAGGACCTCCCCGCCGGGATCGATGCAGGACTGGATATCCTTTTCAATCTGGCGGAGTTCGGTGATTCCCTCGGCGGTCTCCCAGAGCAGCGGAAAGTCGGGGCTGATGCTCTTCAGGTAGCGGCGAAGTTCGTGGAGGGCGAACAGGGCGTGCTGGACCTCCAGCAGGCTCAGAGTATCGAGGATGCCTTCCAGGGCGGCCAGCCGGGCCTTCGGACGGATGTCCGTGATGTCTCCGATGGAGAAACCACGGTCGGTCTGGAGCAGCCGGCGTGCTTCCGCGGTGAAAGAGAATGCCCGCTTGATTTCCCCGGCATTGCGGGACGGCGCGAGTTGTTCCGCCAATTCCCGTCCGCCGGAAAACGCGGCGTACCCGGCGATCATCTCACGGATACGGGGGAATTCGAGCATTTCAAGGCTTTTTGTGTCCATGCTTTACCGTTACTATCTAAAATTTTCGGGCCACAGCTTTTTATTATAACACGAACGACTGATAAATATGCGCGGCGATGAGAAGAAAATGAAGGAGGGGCCTTGCGGCCCCTCCGAGGCGAAAGTGAGGACATGAACGTTACTGTACGGTTACGTTAATGGTCAGGGTGTATTCACCCTTTTCGCCGCCTTCCCAGGGACGGCTGTAATCGAAGGTGAGGGTGGTCGGGCCGGGTTCCACGGAATCGAACACCCAGACATCCTTGCCGGGCGCGCCGACGACGCTTTCATCGGCCGGTTCGACGAATTGGTGCGAGACCTGGGTCATCGCGTTGCCGGTCGCATCGGCGTTTTCCTCCCAGGTGTAGCCGGTGGTCGGATTAGCTTCCAGGGTCACGATAAGGGAGCCGGGTTTTACAATGGTGATGTCTTTGGTGATGTGCTTTTCAGCGGCGAAGTCATCGAGTGTGATTTCTATGGTCTTGGCTTCTTCACCGCCGTTCAGGGGCGGGACCGTAGATGTTGGGTCCGGTGTTTTGCCGGTAGCTCCCGCCGTGCATCCCGCGGCGATAAGAGGGAGCAGGAGTAAAGAAATGAGACTTATGATTACCGAGCGTTTCATCTGTCAGCCTCCTTGGCTGTATATTTTTCTTTTCACCAGATACAACGCAAAGAAAACCCGGCGGGATAGTACCCGCCGGGCAAATATTTTAAGAACGTAGAGTGAAGTCTACTACTAGTCGGACCTGAGGGCTTCTATCGGGTCCAAACGGGAAGCGTTCCAGGCTGGGTAGAACCCGAAGAACAGGCCGATAGCCACGGAAACACCGACGGCCATGAAAACGACATCCGCGGTAACCAGGGTCGGCATGACGTCCATGGCGTTGATGACATAGGCGACCCCCCATCCGGCGGCGACGCCGATAATGCCGCCGGCCAGGGTCAACAGGGACGCTTCGATGAGGAACTGCACCCAGATGTCCGGTTCCTTGGCGCCGAGGGCTTTGCGGATGCCGATCTCCCGGGTGCGTTCCAGGACGGATACGAGCATGATGTTCATAACCCCGATGCCGCCAACGAGGAGCGATATGCCGGCAATAGCGCCGAGCAAAAGGCTCAGGGTAGCGGAGGTTTCTTCGAATGCTTCGATGATATCGTTCATGGAGGTGATGCTGAAATCATCATCGTCTGTGGGCATGAGGCCGTGGCGGTCCCTCAGCAAGGCGGTGACATCATCGACGACCTGGTCGGAATATTTCTCATCCGTCGTCGTCAGGCTGATGGAATTGACAATCAGTTCACCCTGCGCGGTTTTGGTCTTGGTAAAAGTTTGCTGCAGGGTCTTCAACGGTATGTAGACGAAGGAATCCATGAAGCTGACTTCTTCGCCGGTGGGTTCGGTAACGCCGATAACGGTAAAAACTATCGTTCCTATCCTGATGTTCTGCCCGACGGCTTCCTGTCCGGCAAAGAGCGTTTCCGCCACGTAAGCGCCGATGACGGCCACCCGGGCGCTCCTCTCGTTTTCGTCGTCATTGAAGAAGGAACCGAGGGACATCTCGATGTCCTGTACTTCCGCGTAGGAAGGGGTGGCTCCAGTAATGGAAGCGTACATGTCCGTACCGCGGAAGATTACCTGCTGGCTGGTCGAGGAGGAGCAGGCGATGGCTGCGATGTTATCTACCTCTTCTTCAATGGCCGCTGCGTCTTCCTGGGTGAGTCCGGTAGAGATATTGGAGAATGTGGTTCTGGAAACCGCCATGCCGCCGGGCCCGAAGGCGGTCACCGACCGGCCCATGCCGCCGCTGCTGCTGATGGTTACCAGGTTGGAACCCATGCTCTGTATGTTGCTCAGGATTTGCTGGGTGGTCCCTTTGCCCACGGACATCAGGGCGATGACCGCCCCCACGCCGATAACGATACCGAGGATGGTCAGGAAACTGCGCAGTTTATGCGTGACGACGCCGGTCCATGCCGAAGCTACCGGGTCCCATAATTTACTGAAGATGTTTCTTTTCATGCAGCATCCCCGGTAGAGACCTGGCCGTCCCGGATGAAAATGGTGCGCTGGCAATACGCGGCGACGTCCGGGTCATGGGTGATCATGACCATCGTAATCTGTTGTTCGGCATGAAGCTCACGCAGGATGCGGATCACTTCGGCGCCGGACTTGCTGTCCAGGTTGCCGGTTGGTTCATCGGCGAGAATGAGCGGCGGGTTCTTCACCAGCGCCCGGGCGATGGCCACGCGCTGCTGCTCGCCCCCGGACATTTCCGAGGGGCGGTGGTGGACACGGTCCGCCAGTCCCACGCGGGCCAGGGCTTCCGCTGCTTTAGCATGGTCGATGCCGCCGGCATACCGCATGCCCATCTCGACGTTGGCAATGGCGGTGAGGCGGGAAAGCAGGTTGAAGCTTTGAAAGATAAAACCTATCTTGTTGGCGCGGATGTCGGCGAGTTCCCTTTTGCTGAGACGGCTGACTTCCGCTCCGTCCAGTATGTAGCTGCCGGCGGTGGGTCTGTCCAGGCATCCAAGCAGGTTCAGGACGGTCGATTTCCCGGACCCGGAGGGTCCCATGATGGCCACCAGTTCCCCCTTCTTTATCTCGAAAGAGATCCCGCGCAGGACGGTCAATTCCCTTTTCCCCATGGGGTAGACTTTGGTGATGTCGCTTAGCTGGATCATCGCGTTATCGTCCTCCCATGAAGAACCCTCCGCCCATGGGGAACTGCATGCCGCCGGAACTGGTGATGGTGCCTTCGGGGACGACCACCGTCTCGCCCTCGGACAACCCATCCAGGATAGCGATCATTGCATAGTTCGTTGAACCGGTGGTGACTTCCCGCTGTTCCGTCTCTCCGGATTCGAGCTGGACGGTGACGTAACTCTTGCCGCCGGACTTGCTGACGGCGGTGTAGGGGACCAGCAGAACGTTCGTCTCGCTGGAAGTGATCAGGTTCACCGTAACGGACATGCCTTCGCGGAGGTCGTATTCAGTGGTTGTTGCGG
>CAZPSP010000159.1:0-5756 GCA_964589285.1 uncultured Dehalococcoidaceae bacterium
ATACGCTTCATCCGAAGACCATCGCAGATATGTTCGATGGACTCGATGGCCGGCGTCCCGCCGCCGTAGCTCCCGAAGCAGGCATACGGTTTACCTTCCAATTTGTCCCGGACATCAACCCAAACCCGGTCGAAGAAGTCCTTGACCATGCCCGCCATGTAGCTGAAATAGTTCGGGGTTCCAAAGATGACGGCATCGCAGGAGAGGATGTCATCCTTGTTCGCGTCCGGCGCATTTTTCAACACAACCGCGCCTCCCCCCGACTTGACCCCTTCCGCCACAGCTTCCGCCATTTTCTTAGTATTCCCTGATTGTGAGTAGTACACTATCAATACGTTTACCATATGATGCTCCCTCCTGAAAGAAAAGACTAGCAGTACTATACCGATGAAAGGTAAGGCTGTCAACATCAGGGAAGGAACAGTATATAAAAAATGTAGACAACAGCCGCAGCGGGAAGAATACTATCAATGCGGTCCAGAACACCGCCGTGGCCCGGCATCAGAATGCCCGAGTCCTTGGCTCCGACCAGGCGCTTGAAAAAAGATTCCGCCAGGTCACCGAGCTGCGCGAAAATACTTATCAGTCCCCCCAAAACCAGCGCCTCCAAAACAGTGGCCGGCAGTTGCAGAGGCCAGTCAAGCGTGAAGAGCCAGCCAATCAGGACAGCGGCGGCCAAGCCGCCAACGGCGCCTTCCCACGTCTTACCGGGACTGATCACGGGCGCCATTTTATGACGGCCCATCAATTTGCCTACGAAATAGGCAAACGTATCCGTACCGAAAGTCGCCAGCAGGGCCAGGAAGACCAGATTTCGCCCCATTTCCGGGAAGTCCGCCGTACCGGGGACCAATCTCAAAAACACGAGAAGGCTTACGAGCCAGCCTATGTAGAGGGAACCCAGCATCATCCATGACCAGCGGATGAACCTGCCGGGCTCACGGACAAACCAAACGGTAAGCGCCAGAGAGGCAATGATACCGATTCCCAGGAGCGCCGGAAGCGTGTATTGCCAGTGATAATGCGGGTGGAGGATGAGAAGGATGGTAAAGACATCACCAGCTATCCGGAGGGAAGGGTTATTGTTGATGCCTGTCAGACGGAAAAATTCCTCGGCGCCGAGCAATCCGATAAAGGCGGCGATAATGGTAAACCATGGTACGGGGCTATCGAACCAGACTGCCAGGATGACGAGCGGCAGTAAAATGACAGCGGTGATAATACGCGTTATCAGCATTCTTCCCGGGACTCCAGTCCGCCGAAACGCCGTTTACGCTGACCATAAGCTTCCAGAGCTTTTTCCAGTTCCTGTTCATCGAAGTCCGGAAAAAGAACGGAGGTGAAATAATACTCGGCGTAAGCTGCCTGCCAGATCAGGAAGTTGCTCGTGCGCATTTCGCCGCTGGTGCGGATAACCAGATCGACATCCGGCATACCGGCGGTATAGAGATGTTTCTCGACGCATAATTCATCGATTTCTTCCGGCGTCAAGCCTTCCGCTATTATGCCCCGGACCGCTTGAACGATTTCTGCCCGACCGCCATAATTGAAGGCCATGGCAAGAGTCATACCAGTATTCCTGGCGGTCATTTTGACGGCCCTTTGTATATCGTTTTTCAATTCCCGGGAGAGTCTGTCCGAACTGCCGATATGCCGTATCCGGACATTGTTTTTGTGCAGTTCCCGGGCTTCTTTGCCGATGACACTTTTCAGCAGTTCCATGAGCCCGTTCACTTCATCCTCGGGACGCCGCCAGTTTTCTGTGGAAAAAGTGTAGAGGGTAACGAAGGAGACCCCGTGACGATCAAGCACTTTGATGAGCGGTCGGATGATTCTTATGGCGGCCCGGTGTCCTTCTATGCGGGGCAGGCCGCGTTTCTCAGCCCATCTTCCGTTACCGTCCATGATGATGGCGACGTGACGGGGCGGACCGTAGCTGCTATTCATGGAACAAAACTATACTTCCAGGAGTTCCTTTTCCTTGTCTTTTCCGAGTTGCTCTATTTCCGTAATGTGAGCATCGGTAACTTTTTGAAGCTGGTCTTGCGCCCGCTTCAGGTCATCCTGGGATATTTCTTTGTCTTTTTCCAGTTTCTTCAGCGTGTTGAGGGCATCGTGGCGAAGGCTGCGGATAGCGACGCGCCGCTCTTCGACCCTTTTGTGGACTATTTTGATGAGCTCCTGCCGCCTTTCCTCGCTGAGAGGAGGAATGGCGATGCGGATAATACTGCCATCGTTAGATGGATTAAGTCCGAGATCTGATTTGAGGATCGCTTTTTCTATAGAGGAGATGATTCCTTTGTCCCATGGCTGGATGACCAGCATGCTTGGTTCCGGCGCTGAGATGCCGGCTATCTGGTTCAGCGGCATCGGCGTACCGGCGTAGTCCACCTTGATGTGTTCCACGAGTGTCGGTGAAGCATGGCCGGTACGGATGGACGCCAGGTCCGAACGGAAGACCTTGGCCGAGGTTTTCATTTTTTCATCGATAGATTTCAGCGTATCCTGTACCATTTTTCAACTCTCACTTATTACCAGCGTTCCGATTGGTTCTCCACAGACAACTTTGCGCATACTGTCCGGAGCTTCGAGATCAAAGACGATGATCGGCAGGTTGTTGTCCATGCAAAGTGACAGCGCCGTGGTATCCATCACGGCAAGGCGTTTTTTCAACGCTTCCAGGTGTGTTATCCGGTCATACTTTTTGGCATCCGGGTCTTTCCGGGGATCGGCTGAGTAGATGCCGTCTACCTTGTTCTTGGTCATGAGCAGAACATCAGCGCCGATTTCGATAGCTCTCAGGGCCGCGGCGGTATCGGCGGTCATGTAAGGATTCCCAGTGCCGGCAGCGAAGATGACAACCCTGCCCTTTTCCAGGTGCCGGATGGCGCGACGCCGGATGAAGGGTTCGGCTACCTGGCGTATATCGAGCGCGGATTGGGTCCTGGTCTCGATGCCTTCACGTTCCAGGATACCCTGGAGCGCCAAGGCGTTGATGACGGTAGCCAGCATCCCGGAATAGTCTGCCGTTACCCGGTCCATCCCGTCTTTGGCGGCCTGGGCGCCCCGCCAGATATTACCGCCTCCGACCACGATGCCGACGCTGACTCCCAGGTCAATAACTTCTTTGATGCGGCCGGCTATCCTGACCAGAGTGGGTGTATCGATACCATGAGTAAGATCGCCCCGCAGGGCTTCGCCACTCAGTTTCAGCAGCACCCGCTTGTATCTGGGTTCAGGCATGCAAGCTCCCTAGCAACCGAGTTCGAACCGGGTAAAACGCCGTACCTTTATGTTCTCTCCAGTTTTGGCTATGGTCTCTATAATGAGGTCGTTAATGGTCTTGGCAGGGTCTTTGATGAACATCTGTGAAAGAAGGCAGACTTCCTTCGGATCTTCGTCCGAGCCTTCGGGAATATCGGTTTCCGCGACGTATTTCGGGTTCAGAGCAGCTACCTGCATGGCGATGGAGTGGGCAAGTTCTTTGAACTCATCCGTCCGTGCGACAAAGTCCGTCTCGCAATTGACTTCGACAATACTGCCGATGCGGCCGGCAGTGTGGATGTAAGCTTCGACAAGACCGGAACCGGTGGCCCTTTCGCCCTTCTTCTCGGCCTTGAGCAGGCCTTTTTCTTTCAATATGGCCAGCGCCTTGTCAATATTGCCTTCAGTGGTGATAAGCGTGTTGCGGCAATCCATGATACCGGCGCCTGATTGTTCGCGCAGCGTTTTGATTTGCTCGGTTGTTATTTCCACGTAGTTCTCCTTATTCTTCATCCGGTGAGAAGATGAGAGCTTCTGAAATATTCATTGCTTCGGCTTCACCGGCTTCCTTCTCTTCAATGATCTCCGGCGATACCATGCTCGCCAGAGATTCCTTGCCCTCCAAGACTGCGTCCGCTATCTTGCTGGTGATCAGCTTGATGGCTCGTATAGCGTCATCATTGGCGGGGATCGGATACTCCACTTCATCCGGGTTGCAGTTGGTATCCACCATGGCAATAATGGGCACGCCCATGCGTTTGGCTTCCGCCAGCGCGATGCGTTCCTTGGTAGGATCGACGATAAAGAGAGCCCCGGGAATGGCGGTCATTTCTTTAAAGCCGCCCATCTGCCGGTTCAGTTTATCGATCTTTTCACCAATCTTCAACGCTTCTTTCTTGGACAGGCGAGTAAGTTCTCCTCTCGCCTGCTGGTCTTCCAGGCGCACCAGTTGGTCGATACGAGCCTGGATGGTGGAGAAGTTGGTCAACATACCGCCCAGCCAGCGCAGGTTGACGTAGTACATCCCGCAACGAGTGGCTTCTTCCTGGATGGACTCCTGGGCCTGTTTCTTGGTCCCAACGAAGAGAATGAAATCGCCCTCAGCGACGACTTCCTTGACGAACTGGCACGCCTTGTCCAGCATGACGGCCGTCTTTTCAAGGTCAATGATGTGGATGCCGTTCCGCTTGGTGAAGATATATTGCTTCATCCGCGGGTTCCAGCGTCCGGTCTGGTGGCCGAAGTGTGCTCCGGCTTCGAGGAGTTGTTTGATGCTTGCAGTGTCTGGCACTTGTGCCGACCTCCCATAGAAAATTAATCATAAGTATCAGGAATCGGGTCAATCATCAGTATATCACACGTATGTTCGTAATACAATAAACCGAAGGGTGAAGATATGCCTCTTTAGCACATCAAGTCTTGACGAACCACAGCACTACCTTTTACCTTGACGGATGCTATACTTGTAGTATGAATACTCTTCAGGAAGGCGCCGCAAATCTGGGAATTACCCTGAGCGACGCGCGTCTCCACAAATTCGATGTCTATTACCAAGAACTGATGCAATGGAACGAGAAATTCAACCTGACGGCCATCGTTGACCGGGAAGCGGTCTATGTAAAGCACTTCCTGGATTCACTGACCATTACGGAAGAATTGCAGCATGGTGATAGTAAGACCGTTATCGACATAGGTTCCGGCGGCGGCCTGCCTGGTATTCCACTGGCTATCGTTCTGCCGGAATGCTCGATAACGTTGCTGGAAGCCACGGGGAAAAAAGCCGTGTTTCTCCGGCATATCATTGAGACGCTCGGCCTGGAAAACGTTCATGTGGTCCACGGGCGGGCGGAAGAATACGCACATATGCCGGACTACCGTGAAAACTTCGGGTTCGTCCTAGCCCGAGCGGTCGCCCCGCTGAACGTATTGGTGGAACTGCTGCTGCCCTTCTGTACCGTGGGAGGGACCTGTATCGCCCCGAAGAAAGGGGATATCGAGGGGGAGATCGCTGCCGCCCTGTCTGGCATCGAAAGGCTGGGAGGAACGATACGTGCGATCAAAACGGTCAGCATTCCCGACGAGGAAAATGACCGTCGCCTGGTGATCATCGAAAAAATCCGGGCAACGCCGGAAATGTATCCCCGACGCCCCGGAATCCCTTCCAAACGGCCACTGGTCTGACCTAGATAAAGCTCGTCCGCTTTATTTTACCAGCGAGCCGTTTCTTCAGTTCTTCGAACTCTTTGTCCTTTTTCATGCGCCCGCCGTATAAAGACAATCCACGGAGCGTGTCCTTCAACTCTTTCTCGGTGGGATTTTCCGTGTCCAGAATACGGTAGGCTTCGCGCCGGTAACGTTCCTTGGCCCGTTTATCGATACGGTTGACCAGTATCCAGGCGCCGACAAGCACCAGCACCATGAGAATAAACCAAATATAATCCATACATAAATTTGTAGCATAAAACCGTCTTTTACGTCAATAAACGGCGGAT
>CAZPSP010000160.1:0-5751 GCA_964589285.1 uncultured Dehalococcoidaceae bacterium
GACGTGGCGATGAGCCCCCCGAGACTGCCGGAAAGCCCGCGTAAAGCCCCGAAGATACCTGCCCCCAGGCAGAACAGCGCCAGCACGCGCCGCGTGCCGAACCTGTCGGAAAGGATGCCGCCGGCGATGATGCTGGCGACGCCGACCGCCGAGGTCAGTCCCCAGACCGCGCCGATCTCGACGATGTTGAGGCCGAGTTCGGCGGCTATCTCGTCGAACAGGACCGGGAGCGCCGCCATGGCCGCGGCGAACACGAAAAAGTTGATGGTCGCCGCCAGCCCGAACACGTACCGCCGCTGCGAAGAGGAGACCCGGTCGGCCATATCTTACCCGAGCAGGCCGCGGGCTTCGAGGTCGTCGGCGATGTCCTTGAGGTCGAGTTCTTCGAGCCTGCTTCTGGTGGGATAACCGGTGGCCGGGTCCCAGCCGCGGTAGCCGTAGTACTCCGTTTTCAGGGCCTCGAACTTGTCTCTTTCCACTGTAGCGCCGACCTTGGATACCGGCTGGCCGTCTTTGCCCGGCATCATCCCATCCGCGTTGAAGAACAGTTCGTTCTTCTGGAATGGCACGGTGTGGAAGTAGTCGAGCAGGGTATCGCCGTCGCGGCCGCCCCATCCCTGCCGCAGCAGAATGGCCCGCTGGAGATTGAATATCCTCTCCCCGGTGTGCCAGACCTGCTCCCTGTCTATCTCTTTCCCGGTCACCGCCGTGTAGACCTGTTCCTCGGTCACATTGTCGGGGCCGGTGCCCAAAACGCGGGGGATCTGGGACATCGTCCAGCGCAGGTCGCAGAGGACCATGCTCTCCTTGAAGAAAACGCGGTCCTGGATCTTCCTGGCAGCCATGGCCTTGCCTTCGTAGGTCGAAAAATCGGCGGCGATCTCGCTGCCCCACAGTATCGAGGCTATTTTCCGGAAGTCTTCCGAACTGAACATGGAGCCGGGTTTGGCGCCGGGGCCCATCCCGTGCCACATCATGGAGAAAAAGCTGACCTCATGGAGCTGCTGGATGGCCCGGCGCGGTTCGGTGGCGTAAGTGATGGCTGTGGTTATCAAGAGGCGCGGGTCGTAATCTTTCTTCTCGCTGCCCCGGGTGGCAACTACCTTCGGCACCTGTTCCACGGCCCCCGGCCCGATTTCCTCCGCGGCGGCGATGATGCCTTTGGCCAGCACTTCTCCGAATCCCTCCCGGAAAGCCACCATCCGCATGAATTTCTCACTGAACTCCGTGCTGCCGATGCGTGACAGCGGGAGGCCGGTCTGACATTCGTTGATTACGCCGGCCTTGTAGCAGAAATCAAGGAACTCTATCATCGACTGGATGACGGACGTATCCATACCGTAGCCGTCGCAAAGTCGCGACCCGAGAAGTTCTATCGCGTCTTTCCGGGGCATCTTCAGGAAGTGCTCGTAAATCATCGATTGCTGGCAGAGGGACTTATATTGCCGGCCGTCCACCGTGTAGAGTTCCCGGTAGCAGCCGATGCCGCAACCATAGCAGTTGTGGGCATGGGCTTTTACCTTCTGCGGGTCCGCCCACATGGAAGGCATCGTCGACCCGGCCTTGTTGTCCTTGATTATCTTGATAAGCTCGCGGAGCCGTTCCGGTCGGGCCGCCGTCGGCCTCCGGTTCCCGGCTACGGCGATGGCCTTGAGGTTCTTCGCTCCCATCACCGCGCCCATTCCGCCAGAACCGGAAGCGCCCTCTGACTGCACCACGGCAAACGGTACCAGGTTCTCTCCGGCCGGGCCGATTGCCAGCACAGACGCGGCATCGCCGGCTTCTTTCTGGATGGCGTCGGCGGTATCGAAGGTGGACAGCCCTTTCAGACGGGACGCGTCCCTGATTTCTACCGTGTCATTATTGATGTAGATATAAACGGGTTTGTCCGCCCTGCCTTTCACCGCGAGCGCGTCATATCCGGCGAACTTGAGGAAAGAACCCCACCGCTCACCCAGGTTGCAGTAATTGAACGATTCCGGCACGTTCAGCGTTGTCCTGCTGACCATCTTCCAGCGTGCCCCTGCGAAGCCGGGGAACCCCGCCACCGGTCCGCTGGCCGCGACGATGACGTTCTCCGGGTCGAAGGCTTTGGCCGCCGGCGGCGCCAGTTCCCAGTAGAGACGGGACGCCACGCCGTGGCCCCCGATGAACCTGGAGGTATACGGCGCGCTGGGTCTCGTTTCGTGCGTGCCCTCGCTGATATCGACGATGAGGATACTGCCGGCGTAGCCGTAATCTGCCATGGACCGCTCCTGAAATAAAAAAATGCAGTCCGATTATAGCACAGCATGGAAACAAATGGGAAAAATTTCCCGCTCTTCAGCCGTGTCATTCCCGCCCCGCTCGCGAATCCATCACCGCCGGCAGCAGTACAGAGCTCCCAACCACTCCTCGTTTACCCAACAGCGCCGGCCCGCCTTGAGAACGATCAATAGATATGCTTGTCCGGCGGATTATCATATGAAGTAGAAATTTGATGCCGAGAAAACAGGAGGTAGCGCTGATGACAACCGTCAGTAAGGAATTATCAACGGAACAACGCGAAGCACTGCTCCGGGCATTGAAAGACCGGTTTGAAAAAAACATGGGACGTCACAGTGGTCTGGAATGGTCCGGAGTGCAGGGGAGACTGGAAGCCGGAACGGAGAAACTGCGGTCGCTCAATGAAATGGAGAGGACCGGCGGCGAACCGGATGTTATCGGCCGGGATGCCGGGACGGGTGAATATCTTTTCTACGATTGTTCACCGGAGAGTCCCAAAGGCCGCCGGAACGTCTGCTACGACCGGGAAGCGCTGGAATCGAGGAAAGAGCATAAACCGGAGAACAGCGCCGTGGACATGGCGGCCGCCATGGGCATAGAACTGTTGACGGAAGAAGAATACCGGGCGCTGCAGAAACTGGGAGAATTCGATACGAGGACGTCGAGCTGGGTGAAAACGCCGGCTGATATCAGGAAACTCGGCGGGGCTCTCTATTGCGATCGCCGCTATGATACCGTCTTTGTCTACCATAACGGGGCGGAAAGTTATTACGCCTCAAGGGGGTTCCGCGGTTCGCTGAGAGTTTGACGGCTGCCCACAGGCCGGGCAGCCCGCATCCCCTCCGTGCGGGTCTTCTGCAACTCTTGCGACATAATTTGCACGGAGGGGAGCTTGTTTTTATTGCCAAGGGCTTCGCCCTCTGCACTCCCGTATCCTGCCCCGTCATCCGCCAGACCTTCCTTGACTTACCCGCCCTGTTTTCCTAGACTTTTATGACCTGCCAACCCGCGCAGGACATAACAAATTCTTTCAGGAGGAAACCTCACTATGGGTAAATACGACGGCCAGTTTATCTGGGATTACAAGACGTTCCCGCCGGAGTTCTGGGCCAGAGAGAAGGAATCACCGTTGAAAGGCTCGCATCTCCTCTGGATGGACGGTGAACGGGTACCGGGCGCGTTCTACATGGAGGTGCACTGGTTCTGGGAACTCACCGGCCCGATGCCAAACATGGGCCCGGAAGGCATGCCCGCAAGCCATCATCACGACTTCGACGAGATACAGGGCTTCTTCGGGAGCCGCAAGGAAGACCCGTGGGACCTCGGGGCGGAGATCGAGTTCTATATCGACGGCGAGCCGCACACCTTCACCAAGAGCTGCTTCATCTTCATCCCCAGCGGCCAGGAACATCTCCCGATGTCCATCAAGCGTGTCTGGGCGCCCTTCATGTGGCTGACCGGCGGCAACGGCAAGACCCTGGACTGGAACGGGGCGGCGCCGGCGGGACAGTAGGTTTACTGGAAATCGGGACATCAGGCTAAACGTAAAAGACGGCGGGTACTCCATACGGTACCCGCTCTATATGACCGGGTAGTTATGAAAAAGGGAATGGCGCGGGCAGGGACGCCCGCGCTACCCATCTTGTATTGAGCGAGATTATTTGACTTTTAGTCCCAGTTCCTTGAGCTTCGCCTCTGTCGGGACGCCGTTCCTGTCCCAGCCCCTTGCCGCGTAGTACTCGTCCAGCATGGCGTCGAGGTCGGCCTGGGGAATGACCGCGCCTTTCGAGTTGCCTTCCTTGATGGCTTCGGTCATGATGCGCTTGGGGAAGGTATCGTCCTTGCGCGTGAACCCGGCCCCGATGTTAAAGAGCTTGGCCACGTTGTTGAGCCGCTCGCCGATTTTGGCGATGTCGTCCTCGGTGAAATCCGTTCCCGCGGCGGCGTTGACGAGATCCGCCGTGTTCTTACAGGCGATGCCCGGAACCGCCATGTCCATGAGGAAGGCGCACATCGTGGCGCAGTCGCAGGTGACGGAGCGGATGTCCTGGTTCCACTTGGTCAGGCGGCCCTTGCCTTCGATGGCGAGCCGGTCGACCGGTTCCGGCACCGGGATACCGAAGATCTCCTGGAAGGCGTAGCTGCGGTTGTGGTCGGCGCCGGTATAGGCGGTAGCGTAACCGAGGCCGTGCGCTTTGGCGCCCCGGACGTCGTAGGCGGGGAGTTCCAGCCCCTTGATGTGCATGGCATAATCGCCGGTGCCTTTGCCGACCTGCTCGGAAGCCCGTTTCGTGCCCTGGGCGAGCAGCTTGCCGAGGCCTTCCTCGTAAGCTATCTTGCGCAGCATCTCGATCATCGCGGCGTGGTTGCCGAACTTGAGGTCGATGCCGTCGGTGTCCTGCTTCGTGAAGATGCCCTTCTCGTACAGTTCCATGGCCCAGCCGACGGCCACGCCCGCCGAGATGGTGTCGATGCCGTACTCGTCGCAGAGCCGGTCCGCCGCGATGACGGCGGGCAGGTAGTCCACCCCGCACGTCGAGCCGAGGGAGTAGGTCGTCTCGAACTCCGGGCCTTCACTGAGGTAGCCGGCGTACGGGCCGGACTTGATGAGCTTGACCTGCGAGCAGCCGACCGGGCAGTCGTGGCAGTGCAGGCGCGTGGTGATGATCTCGTCCTGGGCTTCACGCCCGAGCTTCGGGACCATGTTCATCGTGCCGGTGGCGGCCCAATTGCGGATGGAAAAGATGCCCATCTCGGACATGGCATCGACCACCATCGGGGTGCCGGCCTTGGAGAATTCGGGATAGAGGACGGGGCTGTCCTTCATGGCCTGGAGCATCGTCTGGCGGGCCTTCTTGAAGGCGGCGGCATCGATGATGGCCGTTTTCTTCGTTCCCCTCACGGCGATGGCCTTGAGGTTCTTGGCCCCCATGACCGCCCCGAGGCCCTTGCGCCCGGCGGCGCGGCGCTCGTTGACGATGCAGGCCAGCGGCACCTTGCGTTCTCCGGCGGGGCCGATACAGGCCACGCGGTAGTTGTGGTCGCCGAGTTCTTCCTTGATGAAAAGCTGCGTGTCCGTCGTCATCATGCCGGAGAGCTTCTCGGCGCTGCGGAATTTGACTTCGCCGTCCTTGATGGCGACATAGACCGGCTTTTCCGAGCGGCCTTCGACGATTATCATGTCGTACCCGGCCTGCTTCATCTCGGTCGGGAAATGCCCGCCCGCCAGGGCCATGCCGACCGCCCCGGTCAAAGGCGATTTAGCGACGACGGCCATGCGGCTGGCGCAGGGAGCGCCGGTGGCCGTCAGCGGCCCGACGGCGAAAAAGAGCTTGTTGGCGTCGTCCAGCGGAGGCGTGTCCGCCGGGACTTCATCGTAGAGGTACTTGATAGCGAAGCCCGCCCCGCCGAGATAGTCCCTGACGATCTCCTGCGGCAGCGGTTCTTCTTTCGCGGTCTGCGAGGTAAGGTCGATCCTGAGTATGG
>CAZPSP010000161.1:0-5737 GCA_964589285.1 uncultured Dehalococcoidaceae bacterium
TCGACCTGTTCAAGGATGTGGCGCTCAAGAACAAGAGGAACCTGGACCTCGTCCTGAATGACGCCTATCAGCTCGACACCAACTACATGAGCCTCGTCGACGAGAACGACAAGGTGACGTATTACGACGGCATTCTGAAGGTCATCGACTCCAAAGGCAAGGAATTTCTCAGGTTCCACCCCGACGACTACCAGGAGCACATCGGCGAATGGGTGGAGCCGTGGACGTATATCCGCCTCACGCACCTCAAGGACATCGGCTGGAACGGCCTCAAGGACGGTCCCGGCACGTCCATCTACCGGGTCGGGCCGCTCGCCCGTCTCAACGTCGCTTCCGGCATGGCGACGCCGCTCGCTCAGAAGGAGTACGAGGACATGTTCGATACCCTCGGCGGGAAACCGGCGGGGCACACGCTCGCCTATCACTGGGCCAGGCTCATCGAGGCGCTCCAGGCGGCGGAGAACATGCAGCGCATCGCCAACGATCCCCTGCTGACGAGCAAGGACATCCGCAATATGAAGCTCAACCTTAAGAAGGAAGGCGTGGGGTGCATCGAGGCGGCGCGCGGAACGCTCATCCATCACTACCAGACGGACGACCGCGGCATGATGACGAAAGCGAACCTGCTGGTAGCGACGCAGCACAACGCGGCGCCGATCTGCCTCTCGGTCAAGAAGGCAGCGCAGGGTTTTGTGAAGGGGCCGAACGTGAAGGAAGGCATGTTGAATATGGTGGAAATGGCTTTCCGGGCGTACGATCCCTGCCTGGCCTGCGCCACGCACTCATTGCCCGGCCAGATGCCGCTGGAGGTCAGTATACGGGACCATACGGGCACGGTTATTGAGGTGGTGCGGCAGCATACGTAGGAAAACGATCCGACCTCGCCCACAACCCCCTCTCCGTTCCTGTATGGAGAGGGGGCTTTGTTTTTCCGCCCACGGTCACTCGTAGGCTGGCATTCAACGCAGCCGGGCGGCGCGGCGGAACGGCATACCAGCCTTCGCGTTTCAAAAATTCCCGGATAGGTTATAATGGGGTCGGTTTGGAAAGGCTTGCGAGTATATCGTGCGCGCGTTGAGATATTCCGTACGGGCGGTGCCGGTATTGAAATACCTGGGGCAGCTTTGCCTCATACTGGGACTGCTCTCGTTAGTACCGTTACTTGTCGCCCTGATCACCGGCAACTACCGGGTCTCGCTGCGATACCTGGCTGTCGTGGCCGGTACTTTGGTCGCGGGTTTCTTCCTGCAAAGGTTACCGACTCCAAGGCGCATCCAAACGAACGAGGCCATGGTCATTACCGCCCTGATTTTCCTCTTCGCCGCGCTGGTCATGGTCTGGCCTGTATCAGCCTCCGGGCTTACCTTTATCGACGCATTTTTTGAAACCACTTCAGCTGTAACGACGACCGGTCTCAGCGTTACCGCATCAGTTGAAGACAAATCTTCCATATTCCTTTTCTCGCGTTCATGGATGCAATGGGTCGGAGGACTGGGCATCGTCATCCTCTCCGTGGCCACCATGATCAGGCCGGGCCTGGCCGCCAAGCGAATAGGGGACCTGGAAGACTACGAAGAAGACCTGGTCGGCAGTACGAGGTCCCATGCCCGGCGGGTCATCATCGTCTATTCGTCACTGACCATTGTTGGCATACTCATTCTCGGCCTGCTGGGCACCGGGTGGTTCAACGGGGTCCTCTATGCTTTCTCAGCGGTATCCACCGGCGGCTTCTCCCCGCATAATCTCAGCCTGGCCGGCCTGGACAGCATCTGGCAGCAAACTATGGTGATAGTGTTGTCCGTGGCGGGAGCTTTACCACTCGTCCTGTACTACCGTTCCTCAAGAGAAAGCATCAGGATACTCCTTCATGACAGGCAGGTGCAGTGGCTGTTTATCATCGGGGTACTGATCGGGTTAATCTTAGCCGGGTTTCTCTTTATCGGCGGCCAGGGTTGGTCCCAAGCCCTGACGAACGGGTTCTTAAACGCGTTTTCCGCACAATCAACGGCGGGCTTTGCAACCATGGATGTGTCCGGGATGCATGACGGCGCGAAGCTGACGCTCATCTTATCCATGCTGCTGGGCGGCAGCGCGGGTTCCACCGCGGGCGGCATCAAGATACTGCGTCTCCTGATAATCGTCCAGGTCTTGTATGTCTTCTTGCAGCGGGCTGCCATGCCCAGACAAGCCGTGGCCGAACCTTACATAGGCAAGCGCCGGCTGGAGACGGATGAAATTCAAAATGCCATGGGAATCGTGTTTGTATACCTGGCATGTATCACAGCATCATGGATGATATTTATCGGCATGGGACACAATGCCCTTGATTCGCTTTTTGAAGTCGTCTCAGCTATCGGCACGGTGGGCTTAACGTCCGGCATAAGCTCTCCAGACCTGCATCCGGTACTCAAGCTGGTCTTGTGTGCGGACATGCTGCTGGGACGTCTGGAAATCGTCGCCTGGATAATTTTAGTCTATCCGCGTACATGGATCGGAAGGAGAATGGAAGGATAATATGAGAATCGTATTTTCAGGCGCCAGTCCGTTGACCGTTGTCACCGCCAGGGAGCTCATGAAACAGGGGCACGAGATCATCATCATCGAAATCGACAAAGAGAAAATCGACGAATACTCGGAAGAACTGGACTGCAGTTTTCTGCATGGCGATTCAGCCAAACCGGCGACATTGAGCCAGGTTGACCCGAAAAGCTGCGATATCCTTTTTTGCCTGACCAACAGCGACCAGATAAACATCATCACCTCGCTGCTGGGACGCTCGATGGGATTCAAACGTGTGATCACTAACATTGAAAACACAAGCCTGGAACAGCTGTGCCGGGAAATAGGCCTCGAGGATACCATCATTCCGGTATGGACGGTGAGCCGTCAACTGGTTGATATCGTGCGTGGAATCGATAACGTGAACCTGTCATCGCTGCTGAAGGGAGATGCCAGGTTTTTTATCAGCACGATAGGAGAGCAAGATGCCGTAAATATCGATGAACTGAAACTTCCCAAAGACGCACGAGTGGTTTTTTATTACCGTGACGGAAACTTCAAATTCGTGGAACAGGACACCAAATTCCGCAAGGACGACCAGATAGTTATCCTGACCGGCAGCAAGAGCATCCCTGAACTGAACGACCGCTGGTACCCGAAAGCCAATAATAATAGCGAGGAAAAAGGAACCAGAAATTAAAGGAACGACTTCCGGCAACGATGGTGCAGACAGCAGCAAATTCAAGTCCGGAGTTTTATGTAAACCAAACTACCCTGCTTGATGCGCTATCCCTGGAAACTTACCGGGTTCCTGGTTTCCCGTGGTATAATCGCGCCAGTTAGCGGCAACGCAGAGAGAGGTGAAGCAATGAGCACCATGAGATTCCGGAACAATATCATTACCGATGCCCGTCCCTGGCCGGCGGATGTGAAAAAGAACGGAGACGCCGACCTGGAGAACGTAAAAGGCATCGATTACACACACCTGATGAACGCGGACGCCAGCCGTGTGCCGGGTTTCTTCCACGTTGACAGCTGGTGGTTCTGGAAGGGCGGCTCGGATATTCCCGTAGAAGTGCCTCACACCCATGATTTCAGCGAGGTCATCGCTTTGGTGGGATCGAACGAGGATGATCCCCACGACCTGGGTGGCGAGATAACCATCTGGCTGGACGATGACAAACACGTCATCACAAAGACGAGCCTCATCTTTCTGCCGCCTGGCACGCGCCATTGCCCTATCGTGTTCAACCGGATCGAGCGACCGGTGTTTCTCGTAACCATAGCTCCCACGGATGTTTATAGTCGCAAGGCGGTGGGGGACGCGGCCGTTTCCACCGCTCCGAAAGACGGCGATAAACCGAGGTACAGCATCGTTACCGAGACCAAGGAAAAAGCCCCGGACGCCGAGGATGCTAAACCGGCGGTCCCTCCGCCACCGAGAACGAGCCGGGGCGCCGCGGTCCTCCACCTTGAGGATGACATGGTGCCGGGCTCCTTCTATGTAGATTTCGTCTGGGTGTACGAAGGGACAGGGCAGGCCCCGCCGCCCGCCCACGACCACGAGTGGCCGGAACTGCTGGCCATAGCGGGCTGCGACCCTGAACATCCGCACGACCTCAGCGGGAAGATGACCATGGAACTGGAAGGCGAGGTCTACGAAGAGACCCGGAGCAACATGGTGTGCATACCCGGTCACGTCAAGCACTGTCCGTGGAAGTACCTCGATTTCAAGAAACCGGGCCTGATATTCACGGCCAGTCCATCATCGCTGTACTACAGTTCCGCGGAAGACCACTGGTAAGAGGAAGATATACCGATAATCCAAATTTCCTGTGCCATAATCGTCTTGTAGTGGGGAAAAGGAGGAATACTCGTGAAGTTTCGCATTGTCATAGAATACGACGCGGAGACGAAAAGCTACGCCGCTTATTGCCCGGAGTTGCCAGGCTGCTGCAGCGCCGGCGATACCGAAGAGGAGGCCGTGACGAACGCGCGGGAAGCTATCTCCCTTTACCTTGAACCCAGCACCATCTAGCCCTTGACAAGTTTGCACTCATTAGACAAACGGAACCCCCTCTCCCAATGGAGAGGGGGTTTGTTTTCAGGTGAATCCTTTACTCATAATTGGGGTTACTATCGTTTCACGGGGATAAGACCTGTGGTACAAACAGTATGGATAAACCTGTAGAAAATGCCTCGGGACAAAGAGCGGGAGTTAAGCGTATGGTGACGCCCTGGCAGACACCGGCGATCGAAAGCAGCAACACAGTCAACATCATCCAGGAATACATGGACAAGATGAAAACAGCCCTGGAGAGCGAGTCCGCGCGACTGAAAGAGAAGGCCGAACTGGATGCGGAACGGATGGTCGCGGAGGCCAGGGAGGAGGCCGACAGCATCATCGCCCAGGCCAAACAGGACGCCCAACGGGAATCCGAGGATATCATGAACCGTCTCAAGCAGGATGCTGAGCGGCTGCTGGAGGATTCACGGGAGAAGGCGATCAGTGAGGGCAGGCAGCAGGCGGATGAGATCATCCGGGAAGCAAGGGAGAAAGCGGCCGGGATACTGGCGGATGTCATCGAGCGGGGCATCAATAAAATAGAGGCGGAGTTTATCCGGACAGTGCTGTCCGCGAAGACCATGCTGGAAGATGAGAAAACGAAGCTGTGCGTTGACGCCGGGAAAGAAGTAATTGTTGTTGAGAAGCAAGCTTCGATGGATGAAAAAGAAGATCCGGGGAACGCCGAGTGCCCGGCGTCTGGCATTTCCGTGCATGTGAAGGTTTAATTTGAACCGTTTTTATCAGGTTTTACACTCAACCCCCTCTTCCACGAGGGGGTTTTTTTGAGAACCTCAGACCGCGGGCAAGATTCCCGCGCTACCCGATCGGTAGACCGGGTATTGGTAGGTTGGATTCGGCTCGTACGGGTACAACGTGAGAAAATGGCGGGTGCCGCAAGCGGGACCCGCCCTACGATTATACATGGACCCTCACCGTGACCGTCGTGCCCTGGCCGGGGGCGCTGGTTATCTCGAACGTGCCGCCGATGAGTTCCGCGCGTTCCTGCATACCGAGCAGGCCGAGCTTGCTTTCGCCATTGTTGTCGCCTTTAGGCTGCGCCATCTCGAAGCCTTTGCCGTTGTCCCTGACGCTGACGTTGATATAGTCTTCGTGGAAGGACACTTTTACTGATACCTCGGTGGCTTCGGCGTGCTTGCGGACGTTGGTCAG
>CAZPSP010000162.1:0-5492 GCA_964589285.1 uncultured Dehalococcoidaceae bacterium
GCATACGAGATGGAATCTCGTGACTGGATTCAGACGTGTGCTCTTCCGATCTAAGGATTGAAAGGCGGCGACCACTGGTTGTTGGGAATCAGGTAACCGTAGCCGAGGGCGTCCGCCATGGCCTGCTTGTCGATGGCATACTCGATCGCCATACGGACCCTGACATCATTGGTGACAGAACCTTCGTTCATCGTGTCGAACAGGAGGAAGTCGGTCCCGCCGTAGTCATACACGACGTTGAACCCGACATTTTTCAAGTCATACAGGGTCTTGCCCTGCTGCAGCGCCCAGACATCGCCTTCCCCGGCCTCCAGTACAGACTGTGCGGTCAGGGTTTCTACGACAGTGATGAAATCGATGCCGTCGAGGTAAGGTTTGCCTTCCTGCCAGTAATCCGGGAAGGCCCTGAGTTGCATGGTGACATCTTTTTCAAAATATTCGAACGTGAAGGGGCCGGTGCCGATGGGGTGCTCTTTCAGCCATTCTTCGCCGCCGTCATCACCGCCGTGCGCATAGTATGATTCGACGGAGGGGAAGCACATACCGATGCCGAAGAAACCGCCCCAGAAATCATTCCGGTATTCTTTAAGATAGAGACGAACGGTATAGTCATCGACAATTTCCCAGCGGTCCCAGATCGAAGCGCTGGCCGCATAGGTTGCTATATTGATATCGCCCTGGAACTTCACGTTTTCAGCTTTGAACGTGCTGCCGTCATGGTATTTGACGCCCTTGCGGAGGTTGAAGGTGATGGAAAGGTTGTCCGGGCCCCAGTCCCATGATTCTGCCAGCCAGGGCATAGGCTGGTAGCGCCGGTCCGGTTTCACCAGCGGTTCAAAGACCGTCCAGTTCATCCACATTCTCTGGAAGTTGGCGGTATCAGCCGGCCAGCCGGGTGTGGAAGTAGGAGAGTAGGGATAGATATACTTGAGAATACCCCCTCTCTTGATATCGGATACAGGGGCCGACGTGGTAGTAGTGGTTTCCATGGGTTTGACGGTGGTGATAGACGTGGACGTGGTGGTTTTGGAGGTAGTGGTAGCAGTTGTTTGGGCGGGCGTGGTGGTTGAAGTCGTGGTCTTCTCTCCACCGCAACCGGTGAAGATGAGGACAACAATCATAAACAGTGCCAGTGGAATGAGTACCTTTTTCATTGTCGCTCCTTTCGTTCTACCCTGAAGACTTTAGAAGACTTAAAATGATCAAAGACATGAAGATTGGAGGTGAGCGGAAATGCTTGACAGTTTATCGTTCTCTCTCTCTGCACCTCCTCGGATCATGTTGCTTCAGTTCACCAGCCGGACCGTGCCAACGGGTTTTCAACGCCGGCAATTTCACTGTTTGAAAATCGAGTTCCAACTAATATATAAGATGGCCTACGGTTTGTCAAGTTTGTCTCAATTATCACAAGAAGGTATGTCATGACCGCGTTCTCAATCTTCGTCCGAACATGGAACGGCGGGCAGATTCAGAACGGGCGTTTTTGTTTTCGCTTTCGGTGAATATCTTTGTATTTTCTCCGGTCGCCCTGTATAATAGGGCATCGTTAATACGGAACAAGGTGTCTCACCTCGCGGAAAGAGACGATTTCGGGATTACCGGAAGGCTGGAAAAGGAAGGTGCATATGGAAAACGGCAGGTTCTTATGGCTGGTGTCATCCAAGGCTGACCCCGCTAAAGAGGCGGAATATAACCGGTGGTACGACAAACACGTGGAGACTTTCTTCAAGTTCCCCGGCGTGAAGCAGATAGTGAGGAACAAGTGCTGTCAGCCGATGCAAAACCCGGACTCCTGCCCGCAATACGTGGTTATCTACGAGTTCGAGAAAAAGGAGGACCTGGAGGCTTTTCTCAAGAGCGACATGATGGAGGAAGCCAAGAGGCAATTTGAGGAGGACTGGGACGGTTACGGGGAATTCCTATGGTCGGGCTGGTATGAACCCGTAAAGAAACTGGAGAGATAAGCCGGCGGAGCGGGTGGAAACACACCGCCGTGAACGCGCCAGCCAGGTTTTTTTACAGAAAACAGAATCTATTTCAGAAAGAAGGCTGCTTACCATGCAAAAACAGGGCGCCATGATGGTGGTTTGCACGAAGATCATTCCAGGCAAAGAAGACGCTTATCACAAGTGGTATGACGAACACGCCGAGATCATGTTCAGTTATCCGGGAATGGAGAGGGTCAGCCGAAATCGGTGTCTCCGGCCGCTCGGCGATAACGGCGGAAACAGCCCGGAATATATCGTTTTGTACGAACTGAGGAACAAAGCAGACCTGGAGGACTACTTCAAAAGTCCCCAGATGGACCGCGCCAAAAAGCAGTTCGAGGAAGACTGGAACGGCATCGGCGATGTCCTTTGGTCCGGTTTCTATGAACCGCTCCACGTTTTGAAAAGAGGGCCTCTAACACCGGGCAAACGCTTTACCGAGATGGTCGGCTCAGGCCCGAAACCCGGTCAGGAGGCGGCCTATCTTGACTACTATGTCAACCACTTCACCCGGATGTTCGATTATCCCGGCATCAGGGAGATCAGCTACGTAAAGCAGTTCATGCCCATGGCCCAGGACGGCAAAAACCATGACTATGTTACCGTCTATGACTTTGAGAACGAAGCTGCCATGAACGCTTTTTACCAGGACCCCGTCTTTACCGGCGCCAAGGAAGAATGGGAAGAGGTCGGGCAGCCTGCCATGGACCTGCAATGGGCGGCCTGCTATGAATCGGTGATCGTTCTGGAAAGATAAAAAACCGGCAGCGCTTTCTCATATTCGGCATTGGCGGCAGTGCCGGTTGGCCGGCAGCGTTCAAGAAAGACCGACGGCGATGAAAACCCGTTCAGGCTCAAACCTGAGGGTACAGGTATGAATGGCCCGATGTGCGGTTGCATTACACCCTGGGCATGCTTTCCGGTACGGCCCGGTATCCGGCCGTACTGAATAACCCGTTCGTCAGTCATCCAGGTAGACTGGTTTATTCGCCGTTATTTCCAACAGTTTTTCTAAGAGCTGTCCGCCTGCCCGGCTGAATCACCATCGCCGAACATCTCCTCTGCGTCATTGACATGGAAATATGAATAATAGTAACATCTGATTTAGTATCAATTATTAATAGTACAATATATTACAATTCTACGGTGCAAACAGGCCCTGGATTTACCACGCACGGTGTGGGGGGAGTAACCAGAGAGACAATCCGGATATGGTCATTAACTCCTATCGGGTCGAAACCAGGAACCAGTAATTTTTACTTGCCCGGCAAACAACCGGCAGCTATAACGAAATTGAGGAAGGAATACGAGGATGAAACCAAGAACGAGAGACTATTCGATATTTGACAGGTTCAACTTCACGCGCAAACCCGTCGGCATCAAGTACCTGCCCTACAAGCCGGAAGGCATCAAGCGGGCGGAGAAGAGCCTCTACTTCTGCGAGATGTTCAAGGAGGCCCAGACCAGCGAACCCTTCTATGTCCAGCATGAGGATTTCCACTGCACCGAACCGCTCACCCTCGGCATGGAAGAACCCAGCCCCATCCTCCTCAGCGGCATGGTGGGAGAAATCGACGATCTCTATGACGAACTCCGCGCCAACCAGAAGATCTACCAGGTGGTGCCGAGGATGCTCATGGGGAGCGTCAAGACGGTCTCCTTTGCCGCCATCGACAAGATGGCCTTCGAGCCGGATGTGCTCATCTGCACCTGCGACAATGTTGACCAGGCGCGGCTCATCATGAGGGCGTCGGTCTATTCGACGGGTGAAGCCTGGGGGTCCAAAGGGACGCCGGTGCTGGCCTGCTCCTGGCTGTACGTCTACCCGTACCTGTCCGGAGAGGTGAACTACACCACTTCCGGCATGAGCATGGGGATGCAGACCCTGAAGGTGCTGCCGCACGGTCTTCCTATCATCTCCATCCCCTGGCAGAAACTGCCGATGGTGATGGAGAACCTGGGCAAGATGAACTGGCATCCGCTGTCCGAGACGGTGACGGGAGACGAGCACAAGAAACGCTTCGAGGGCATTCTGCAGCACATCACAGACACGGTCAGCAGGTAATCTACCCGTTCGCATAGAACGCAGCAACCGGTGAAGGAGGAACCATGATGATGGCAACCGGACAATACGATCAGTTATTCATAAGAGGCCCGAAACCCGGAGGGACCAGCGATTACGACAAGAGAATCACCGCCCATGTCGATGATACCATCCTCAAAGGGAGTTACTTTTTCAGTGCGATGTTCATGGCCCCGGAATATTCCACCGGGATCAATGCCGCCCATTCCCACCAGCATGACGAAATTCTGTTCTTTCATGGACTGGACCCCGATAATCCTACCGAACTGGGTTGGGAAATCGACCTTTACATGGGCGATGAATTTATCAGGCATACCATCACCACGACCTCGCTGATCTACCTTCCAAAGCAGTTCATGCATTGCCCGATCATCACGAGAATGAAAAAACCCGTGTTCCACGCCTTTACCATATTCGGACCGACGGGCGCCAAGAAGGACTTCGACGGCCTGATCAAACAGGAAGGCGCCTTTGAGAAACGGTATGACAATTATATCTTGAACGGACCCAAACCGGGGCAGGCGCCGGCTGGCTATAAATACACAACGTACCTGGACGATACGGTCATCAAAGGCAGCCCTCACTTCTCCTCAACTTTTATCGACACTGACAATCCTCTGAAAGAAGAAGAACCGCACAGTCATCCATACCGGCAGGTCCTGGGGTTTTTCGGCAACAACTTCGAAGACAGGTTCGATCTGGGCGCGGATGTCGAATTACGCATCGGCGACAGCCTTGAAAAGTACACGTTCAACCAATCGACCGTGGTCTTTGTCCCGGCCGGCTTGCCTCACTGTACAGTTAAAGCTAAGGTAGAACGTCCATTTATCTTTGTCGAATGCTGGGAGACCGTGGCGGCCTCTTGAAACAATACCGCCAGTAAGGCCTTTCTCCATGATGGAGAGCGGGCTGTAATCCGAGACGAGGGCCGGCGGGGCAGGTAAGGACTGGCGTTTTTCGTTCGCACGGGGCCCCGCTTCAGGGCCAGGTTTACCTGGCAGCAAATAAATAGTAGTCTAGACCGACAATATTAGTTATAAGGAGGCCGCCCGAATGGCAGAAAAGCAAGTACGAATGGGAAATTTGAGGCACGAGTCTAATCTGGTCGAGTTCAAACCCGGCAAATCCATCCACAAGAGCATCACCATGCCGATGATCGGCGCAGGCGGAGAAAGGGATATCCCCGGCTCTCAATTATGCCTGGGATTCGCCTACATCGATAAGCCGGAAGACGAGATCGGCATGGCTCCCCATATCCATCCGGACCGCGATCAGTGGATATTCCTCTTTGGCGCGAAGAACTTTGTGGAGTTCGATGCCGATGTGGAATTCTACCTGGACGATGAATGGCGCAAGATCAACTATCCCTTCTACGCCTATATCCCGGCGGGCATGAGCCACGAACCGCTGAAGATCCTCCG
>CAZPSP010000163.1:0-5485 GCA_964589285.1 uncultured Dehalococcoidaceae bacterium
CGAGTTCAACGGCCATGATCGAGGCGTTCAAGGCGCTGGGCGTGAAAAGAGTCTCGCTGGCTGTTCCCTACCTGGAAGAAGTAGCCATGGCGGAAAAGAAGTTCGTGGAGGAACACGGCATAGAAGTTGTGGACATCAAGTGGCTCGGTCTGTATGATTCGATCGAGATCGCCGGCGTGCCGCAGGAAACCGTCTACAACCTGGCCTGTCAGGCGGACAAAGATGAATCGGAAGCCGTCTTTCTCAGCTGCATCGCCATGCACACGGTGGAGATCATCGAAACCCTGGAAGTAGACCTGCAGAAACCCGTCGTCTCCAGCAACCAGGCAACCATGTGGCACCTGTTAAGGCTGTCACATATCAATGAAGAGATAGAAGGCTTCGGGCAGCTCCTGTCTTTGTGCTAAATCCATCGGAAAAGCCGTTTCAACCAAATGTCACGGAAGGAGAAACAACATGCCGGAATTCAGTGCACCATTTTCAGGCCTGGCGAACAGCCGGAAGATCACCCACGAGGAACTGATACGGGCCATACGATTCATGATAGCGGCCGAATACGAAGCGATACAGCTCTATATGCAGCTGGCCGAATCGACCGATAACAAGCTGGCTATCACTGTATTGAAAGACATCGCAGATGAAGAAAGGGTCCATGCCGGTGAATTCCTCCGGCTCCTCAAGGAGCTTGCTCCGGATGAAGAGAAATTTTACGCGGAGGGGGCCGTAGAGGTCGAAGAAGAGATCGAAAAATCCAGATAAGCCCGGTAAACAGACACAATCTACGTTAAACGCGACAGGACCAGGTACGCAGCGGTGAGAGCCGATTCATCCTCACCGGTGCTTGTTGTGCCACCGGTAGTTCTCTATCATCATTCTTCTTTTCTGGCTCGTTGTAGGCAGGATCGATGTAAAAGAGGAGGACGCTGTTCGTGCAATAGTGAATAGTCCCGCCGGGGATGCAGCTTTGCAGCAGAGCTATCAGTTCCTTTCCCGGCAGCGGCTTGCCGAGTTCCAGCGGGTCCCGCCTCGTTCTGACCGGTTCCCGGATAAAGACCAGCGGGTAACTATCCACCACCCTTCTCAGGCAGCTTTCAAAACTCCGCAGGTGATGCAGGACGCCCCACAG
Source organism: uncultured Dehalococcoidaceae bacterium (assembly GCA_964589285.1). Lineage (GTDB taxonomy): Bacteria > Chloroflexota > Dehalococcoidia > Dehalococcoidales > RBG-16-60-22 > DAOUEG01. The sequence goes on from CAZPSP010000163.1 coordinate 1,127, forward strand.
CACGGCAAGCTCGCCGTGCGGGACCCGCTCCTCCAGGTCGATGACCCCTGCCTCTATACCCCGTTTCGCCGCCCGTTTCACGAGGCCGTGGTTGACATCGTATCCTCGCAAGCGGGCGGGCTGGAAAACGGACTTCAGCAGCAGCGTTACCTTGCCGTCACCGCAGCCGAGGTCGTCCATTCGCCTTCCCAGCATCTCTTCCGGGACGATACCGGCCAGGAAATCCAGTTGCCGGCGGATATGACTTCCGATGATCACGTTATTGCCCCATAGTGCATAAGCCAGGTTTTCAGCTTTCATACGTCCTCCGGATACCCATTCACTTTACATTTTACATTCCGGGTACCCGTCCAAACAGGGCCCATGGACCCATGAACCGCGGACTGATAAGGGCGATACTGCTATGGTAGAATGGACCGGGCAGTATGAACATCAGAGAACTGGGCAGGTACCTGATTATTCCGGCACGCTCCTATGAAGCGGGCCACCATGTCGAGATGAAACGCCTCGAATGGATCTTCATCGGCGTCCGCTGGCTGTGGGTACCGCTTATCTTCATCCTGGCCTGGCTCCACCACCCGGTCGAGACCCCCATCATGTTCTACCTCGCCGGGGGACTGAGTTTGTTCAACATCGCGGCCACCGTTCTCAACATCGTCATCAAGAAGGCGCGCAGCCAGAACGTTCTCGGCATCTATTCGCTGGCGGTGGATACGCTGTTCGCCTGGGGCATCATTCTCATCTTTGCGCGGGACTTTTATACCGCCGCGTATGCCGGTTTCGTCTACATCATCATCGAGGCCGCCATCCGCCAGGGCCTGGCGGGCAGCATCGGCATGGCGCTGCTTTTCATCGCGGGCCTCTACGGGACCTACCTCTACCGTGAAGCGGCGTTCGGGGTACGGTTCAGCGTTTCCGGCTACGTTTTCTGGTGCACGCTCATGACCATCGTGGCCGTGGCCGTCGGCACCATCGTTCATGAAGGGCAGCGCCGCCGCCGGCAGTCAGAACGGTACCTGAGGGCCAACGCCCTCCTGACGGAACGCCAGCGCATCGCCCGGGAACTGCATGATACCGTGCTGAAGACCCTCCAGGGCCTGTCGCTGGAGGCACGGGCGCTGGGGACAAGAAGCCATATTCCCCCTGAAGAACTGCGGGAGACAGCCCGCTACATCGAGGACGTCTGTTCCAGGACCAGCCGGGAGATACGCGAGGTGATACTGGACCTCCGCAACGAGGACACCACCGACGGGCTGAAGAAAATCCTGCAAAAGCAGCTCGACGAATGGAGCAGCGCTTCCGGGATACCCCATTCCTTCAACGTGCTGGGCATCGATCCTTTCATTCCGGCGGAAACCACCCGCCACCTGCAGAACATCCTGGCAGAAGCCCTGGACAATATCCGCCGGCACGCCGGCGCAACCGCTGCCGACGTTGCCATATCGATAAAAGAAGGCCGGCTCCACATGGAAGTGAACGATAACGGCCGGGGCCCCGGCGCCGATATCACAACAACAGAGCAGCTTGTGTCCGTCGGGCATCTCGGCATCGCCGGTATGAAGGAGCGAGCAGGGCTGCTGGGAGGCACGCTGGAGATACACGGCAACGGCGCGGGGACGACGGTGGCTCTTGAAATACCCCTCCAGAACGGAAGAGCGGGCATTCTATGAACGGCATCTCCCTGTTGATCGTCGATGACAACTTCGTGGCAAGGCGCGGCCTGCGCAGTTTCCTCGGGACGGAAGACGGCATCACGGTCGCCGGAGAAGCCGCCAGCGGACGGGAAGCGATCGATTGGGTCAGAGGCAACGGCGCGGACATCGTGCTCATGGATATCCGGATGCCGGATACGGACGGCATCGCGGCAACAGTGGAGATAACCCGGCTGGCGCCGCGGACACGGGTCGTCATGCTGACGGTGGTGGAGGACCAGGCGGTGCTCATCCAGGCCATCCTCGCCGGAGCGCGAGGCTATCTCGTGTACAGTCGTTTTACGCCGGAAGAACTCGCCGAGGCCATCCGCCGGGTCCACGCCGGTGAGACCGTCTTCCGTCCGGAGGTCTCTCCATCACTGCTCAGGCATATCAGCGAGCACGCCTCGGAGGTCTCCGATATAAGAGAGATGGAGAACATGGAACCGCTGACGGCACGTGAGAAAGAGATCCTCGGAATGATCGCCACCGGTACCGGGAACCGGGACATCGCCGAGGAGTTGGGCATAGAAGAAAAGACGGTCAAGAACCATATCAACAACATCTACTCCAAGCTCCAGATAAAGAGCCGCTACCAGGCCATCACCTACATGTTTCGTTCCCAGGAACGATAGGTGACAGCCGCATTTCGCCGGAGTTAATCCCAATACGTAGCCTTACGTATATCCCCTCACCTCCGTGTTAGCCGACAATAGTCGTATCTTTGAGATGAGGAGTAGAGAGCCATGACAATAAAAGAAGAAGTATGTCCGCGATGCGGCGCCCCGCTCGGTGAACATACCTATGAAAAAGAGGGAGTACGGTACTGCTGCGAACCCTGCGCAACCGGGGGTACCTGCGAATGCGAATCCGAGGGGAAACACACTGGCGAGCGCCATCCGGGGTAGCGTTATGCAGCAGCAAGATGAAAGAACCTACCTGCCGGAGATATTCACCGATTTTCGGGATGAATTCCCGGAGATCAGCCGTGCGTACGATGAGCTGGCCCTCAAATGCCACGAATGGGGCCCCCTGGATAAAAAATCCCGGCGTTTGATCAAGCTGGGCATCGCGATGGGGGCCAATTCAGAAGGCGGGGTACGGTCTCATGCCCGCCGCGCCCTCGATGAGGGGATCACTCCGGAAGAGATACGGCATGCCGTTATCCTGGCGTTGACCACCGCCGGATTCCCCATCATGATAGCCTCATTGAAATGGGTGGAAGAAGTACTCAATCGGCACATAAAAATCTAACCCTTCAGGTCTCCGGTTTTCAGTAACATTTTCCGACCGGCACATATCCGTTCATCCGCCGTCATTGACGCAGTGTACTCAAAATGTTATCATAGGTTATGAGCATATGCTCATAACATCAATAAGGGGATACCATGCCGAGACCGCAAAAGTGCCGGAGAATCGGGTTTCTGCCGGATGCGCAGTATTTCAAACCTTCCGGAATACCGTTGACGAAGCTGGAAACAATCGTACTTTCCATGGAAGAAGCCGAAGCCCTGCGGCTCAAGGACCTGGAAGGAATGGAGCAGGAACCGGCGTCCCGACAGATGAACATTTCCCGGCCGACGTTCCAGAGAATACTGGCATCCGCGCGATACAAAATATCGGATGCCATTCTCAACGGTAAGGCGGTACGTATCAGCGGCGGCAACGTCGAAATCGCCTTTTCCCGGTTCCGCTGCCGTCAAGGCCACCAGTGGGACATCTCCAATGAAAAGACTTCCGGCACAGAGGACGATGTTTGCCCTACCTGCCATTCCCACGGGCAAAGGACCGTGCTTCCGCGGAGGTCTGCCGAAAGTAAGATGTTAAGTAAACCACAAAAAGGAGCCTCTCCTGTCCGTGCCGGTAATAGATATTCTCAGGGACAAATTCACAGAAATAATGCGGGAAAACGGCCTGGCGGATGAAAATGTCCGCATCAAGCTCGGAGCGCTGACAGCCCGGCAATCCATCGGCGATCCAGTCCGGAGGGATATGCTCTGCTTGAAGGGCGCGAAGTCATGATAGAAGCAGAATTCCGTGACGGTTGATAAAAGGCGTGAACTCAACGCTCTCCGCGCTGAGGTGGAAGCGCTGAAAACGAGCATGGCGGATATCGAACGCCGTATCAGCGAAATTGAAAATAAAGATTAATCAGGGAGGAACAGGAACCATGAAAGTAGTTATTTCAGCATCAGGACAGGACCTCAATGCCGGCGTCGATCCCCGGTTCGGACGGTGTCCGTTTTTCATCGTTGCCGATACCGAAACAGGAGAATTCAACGCGGAAGCCAACAAGGGACAGGGCGCTTCCGGAGGCGCCGGCATCGCCGCCGCCCAGCAGGTCGCGGCGTTGAACCCGGGCGCAGTATTGACAGGACATTGCGGCCCTAACGCCTTCTCGGTACTGGAAAAAGCCGGCATCAAGGTCTATACGAATGTCACCGGGACCGCCGCCGAGGCCATACAAAACTTTGTTAAAGGCTCGTTGACGGAGACGACATCTTCCGATGCAGCGCCGCATTCCGGGATGGGGCGATAACGGTCAAGCATCTGAGGAGGAAAACGATATGCCACGCGGTGATGGAAAGGGACCGCCTTCCGGGGGGCAGCCACATGCCGGAAGAATGGGAGGCAATCGGGCCGGTTCGGGACCCGGCGGAGATTGCCG
>CAZPSP010000164.1:0-5450 GCA_964589285.1 uncultured Dehalococcoidaceae bacterium
GATCCTTCGACGGGCTCAGGATGATCCTTCGACGGGCTCAGGATGATCCTTCGACGGGCTCAGGATGAGCGATTTACGTTTAACGCTAGTCGAAGGCCTGATCGACTTTCCAGACCTTCCAGACGTTCCCGACGAGGTCGGGGTTGGGCTTGAGCGTGTCCTTCCCGGGCTGCCAGCCGGAGGGAGTGGCTTCAGTCCCGCCGGAATTACGGACAAGCTGGAAGGCCTTAACCTGGCGAATGGCTTCCGCGACGTTGCGGCCGACGGAGGGGGTGAGGACCTCAAACCCCTGGATGTTCCCATCGGGGTCGATGATGAACCTGCCGCGCGTTTCCACGCCGGAATCTTCATCGTAGATACCGTAGAGCTTGCCGATGCTGCCGTCCTGGTCGGAGAGCATGGCAAAGGGCATGTTCTTGTTAATCATCTTGGAGAGTTCATGGTCGTTCCACATCTTGTGGACGTAGATGCTGTCAACGCTGACAGAGAACACCTCGACGCCGAGGGACTGGAATTCGGGATATTTTTCAGCAACTGCTGAAATCTCGGTTGCTCAGACGAAGGTAAAGTCACCAGGATAGAAGCAGAGAAGCACCCACTTCCCTTTGTATTCGGACAGGCTGAAGTTCATGAATTTTCCGTTGAAATACCCCGCCGCGGTGAAATCCGGTGCGGGTTTCCCTACTTTGACCATGGCTGGCTTTCCCTCCTTCGCGGTTGTTTCGGCAGTGGCTGCCGGCTCGGCGGCCGGCTTCTTGATCGCCGGTCTCTGGCATCCGGGCTTAAATTCTTCCGGCATAACGGTTCCCTCCTTTTTATTGATTTCAGGTTTGACTATCGTTTAACTACATCGAAACGGTCAAGGTCCATGACCTTGTTCCAGGCCTTGATGAAGTCATTAACGAACTTTTCTTTTGCGTCTGCGCAGGCGTAGACTTCCGCGAGGGCGCGAAGCTGAGCATGAGAACCGAAGATGAGGTCGACGCGGGTACCGGTCCACTTGAGTTCGCCGGTATTGCGGTCGCGGCCTTCGAAGAGCTCCCTGTCTTCAGATACCGGCTTCCAGACGGCGCCCATGTCAAGCAGGTTCACGAAGAAGTCATTGGTGAGCGTTCCGGGCTGTCTGGTGAAAACGCCGTGTTGAGATTGCTTGAAGTTAGCATTCAGGACGCGCAGGCCTCCGATAAGGACGGTCATCTCCGGGGCGGTCAGGGTCAGGAGCTGGGCTTTATCGACGAGCATCTCCTCGGGTGACGCGGCATATTTCTTTTTCCGGTAGTTGCGGAAGCCGTCCGCCGCGGGTTCGAGCACGGCAAAGGCCGCTACGTCGGTCTGTTCCTGTGACGCATCGGTCCGTCCCGGCGTAAAGGGCACGGTCACGTTGTGGCCGGCGTTCTTCGCGGCCTGCTCCACGGCGGCGCACCCGGCGAGGACGATGAGGTCCGCAAGGGAGACCTTCTTACCGCCGGTCTGAGCGGCGTTGAAGTCCTGCCGGATTTTTTCCAGGGATGCAAGCACCTTGGCCAGCCGTTCCGGCTGGTTGACCTCCCAGTCTTTTTGCGGGGCGAGGCGGATGCGCGCCCCATTGGCGCCGCCGCGCTTGTCCGAGCCGCGGAAGGTGGAAGCCGAAGCCCAGGCGGTGGAGACAAGATCGGAGACAGAGAGGCCGGAGGCAAGGACCTTCTGCTTGAGGCCGACGATGTCTTTATCATCGATGAGTTCATGGTCGACGGCGGGGACGGGGTCCTGCCAGATAAGCTCTTCGGCAGGGACTTCCGGCCCGAGATACCGCGAGCGGGGACCCATGTCCCGGTGGGTGAGCTTGAACCAGGCTCGGGCGAAGGCATCGGCGAAGGCTTCCGGGTCTTTCTGGAAGCGCCGCGCGATGGGCTCATAGATGGGGTCGAACCTGAGCGAGAGGTCGGCCGTGGTCATCATGGGAGCGTGACGTTTGTTGGGGTCGTGGGCATCGGGCACGGTATCCGCCCCCGCGCCGTCTTTGGGCCGCCACTGTTTGGCGCCGGCGGGGCTGGCGGTCAGTTCCCATTCGTAGCCGAAGAGGACGTCAAAGTAGCTATTGTCCCACTTGATGGGCGTGGGTGTCCAGGCGCCTTCGATGCCGTTGCTGATGGTATCGCCGCCTTTGCCGGAGCCGAAGCTGCTCTTCCAGCCGAGGCCTTGTTCTTCGATGGGGGCGGCCTCGGGTTCGGGGCCGACGTGGGACGGATGGCCGGCGCCGTGGCTCTTACCGAAGGTATGCCCGCCGGCAACGAGGGCGACGGTTTCCTCATCGTTCATGGCCATGCGGGAGAAGGTCTCGCGGACGTCACGGCCGGACGCGACGGGATCGGGGTGGCCGCCCGGCCCTTCCGGGTTGACATAAATCAACCCCATCTGGACGGCGGCGAGAGGATTCTCGAGGTCCCGTTCGCCGGAGTAGCGCTGCTTGTCGCCGAGCCATTCGCTTTCGGCGCCCCAGTAGACATCTTCCGGGGGTTCCCAGACGTCTTCGCGACCGCCGCCGAAGCCGAAGGTCTTGAGGCCCATCGATTCAAGTGCGCAGTTACCGGCGAGGACCATGAGGTCCGCCCATGAAATTTTGCAGCCGTATTTCTGCTTGATGGGCCAGAGCAGGCGGCGCGCTTTATCGAGATTGATGTTGTCCGGCCAGCTGCTGAGGGGAGGGAAGCGCTGAGACCCATCTCCCGCGCCGCCGCGGCCGTCGCCCATGCGGTAGGTGCCGGCGCTGTGCCAGGCCATGCGGATAAAGAGCGGGCCGTAGTGGCCGTAATCAGCCGGCCACCAATGTTGAGAATCGGTCATGAGGGCAAAGATGTCCTTCTTCACAGCAGCGAGGTCGAGCTTCTTGAATTCCTCGGCGTAATTGAAGTTCTCACCCATTGGATTGCTCAGGGGAGAGTGCTGATGGAGGACCTTGAGGTCTAACCGGTTCGGCCACCATTCCTTGTTGGACATACCGCGGCCGGTAACCGGTTGCTTCATTTCGCCAGCTTCCTGCATAGTATTCCTCCTTCCCGTACCACCAAAGAGGAAGGCGGCCGCGGTACGCAGGCGGCCGCCCGGTAATCAGACGTTAATAATTTTCAGCGAGCAGTTCATAGTAGGCCCGCGCGTGTTTGCAGGCCGGGCAGACATCCGGGGCCTCCGGGCCTTCATGGATGTAACCGCAATTGGTGCAATGCCATTTGACGGTCTTTTCCTTCTTGAAGACGGTACCGCTTGCCACGTTGGCGGCCAGCTTGCGGTAACGTTGCTCGTGAAATTCCTCCACCTCGGATATCTCCTTGAAGGAGGCGGCTATTTCCTCGAAGCCTTCATCGCGGGCGGTCTTTTCCATGTTCATGTAGATCTCGCTCCACTCAAGTTTCTCGCCGTCCGCGGCGGCGTTCAGGTTTTCCAGGGTGGAGCCGATCCTGCCGGCGGGGTATTCCGCGGTGATGGCAGCGTCGCCGCCTTCCAGGTATTTGAAGAAGATCTCGGCGTGCTCTTTTTCATTAGCGGCTGTTTCCGTGAATATGTTGGCTATCTGTTCATACCCTTCCTTCTTCGCGGCGCTGGCAAAGAAGGTATAGCGGTTGCGCGCCTGAGATTCTCCGGCGAAAGCGGTAAGCAGATTAATCTCCGTCTGTGTCCCCTTGATGGATTTAGCCAAAATGTGCCTCCTTATTTTTGATTTTTGTCTTTATGGCAGTCGCGGCAGAGGCCGCGGAATTCCAGTTGATGGCAGTCAATCTGAAGACCGGTGGCCTCGGCGGCTTTGCGGTCGAGTTCGCTGTCAATAGCGCTGTCCAGGTCGATAACGCAGCCGCAGCGGTCGCAGCGGAAATGGGGATGGCGGTCGTACCGGTACTCGTAGCGGGAGACGGTGCCTTCCAGGTTAAGTTCGGTAACCCGGCCCATTTCCCGGAGGACTTTGAGGTTGCGGTAGACGGTGCCCCGGCTGATAGAGGGCAGGTTCCTGCGCACTTCCTCGAAGATGGTGTCCGCCGTCGGGTGCGCCGATGTATTCTTGAGCACATCGAGTATTGCCTGCCTTTGAATGGTTTCCCGTCGTTGTTTCATACGAACTTATCAGGAATTAGTACTGATAATGGTAACCGCCGTAAGGGGGGCTGTCAAGGGCAAAAGGCGGGAATTTTCACTTTTATTTTTGATAAACCCACCCAGGCGAAAGAGAGGAAGAAGGCTTTCTTTGGCGGCATTTCCGTGAGAGGTTGGTGGTTCGTGAAGTTGGTACCGGTCGCGGGCAGGGATGCCCGCGCTACCCGGGTGAATGGGCGGGGTCTTCAACCGGATCGCCTGCGTTTTACAGGCACTACAAAAGCACAGAGGATTGACGAGCGAATCTGGAGGCGGGGAAGCATATCAGGGCCTGTGTTATAATTACTGATATGAGAATCAAGGCATTTGAATTCGAAGAGCCGGTGCCGGAGCTGCACGAGCCGCATGTCATAGCCATGCTGGAGCCGTGGATAGATGCCGGCAACGTGGGATCGATGACGATATCGTGGCTGGAGGACGAGACCGACGCCTATCCGATGGGTGAACTTCTGCGTCCCGGAAGTTTTTATGATCTTACCCGCTACCGTCCGATGACGTACCTCGATATGGGGAAGCGGCGTTTGAGAATGCCGAACACCCGTCTTTCCTTTGCCCGGCGGGCCGAGGGGCCGGACCTCATTTTCATCCGGCTGCTGGAACCTCACATGCTCGGGGAGTACTTTGTGGAATCGGTGGTATCGGTGCTGGAGCAGTTCGACATCCGGCGGTACGCGCTCATCGGGAGCATGTACAACTTCGTACCGCACACGCGTCCGCCGATGGTGTCCGGAGGCGGCGCACCGGATGGCGTGGCCAGGCAACTGGAAGGGCTTGGTGTTTCGACGAGCCGGTATGAAGGGCCTACCTCGATATGCTCTTTGATCTCCCAGCAGGTGGAAGCCTGGGGCGGCGATACAATGACGCTTATCGTCAATCTGCCGCAGTACACCCAGCTGGACGATGATTACGTGGGGACGCTCCGGCTGGAAAGCATCCTCTCATCGATGTACGGCCTGCCGCTGCCGGAGGACGGGATAGAGAAAGCCCAGGCGCAGCAGGAACAGATCGATGAGGCGGTGGAGAGCAACCCGCAGGTCAAGGAAATCATCGAGCACCTGGAGCGGTCGTTCGACGGCCATGGGGAGCATCAAGGAGACAGCGAGGAAGAACCGGAGCCTCTTTCCCCGGAGGTGGAGGACTTCCTGCGTGAAATGGAGCGCCGGTTCCGGCGGGAGTAAGACGGCTGGTCAACGCCGATTATGTCTGTTTTTCACCATGCAGGTAAGGGAGACCGCTCTTAGAGACTGCCATGGGGGTCCGTCCTTCGACAGGCTCAGGACGAGCGGACTTCGACAGGCTCAGGACGAGCGGACTTCGACAGGCTCAGG
>CAZPSP010000165.1:0-5347 GCA_964589285.1 uncultured Dehalococcoidaceae bacterium
CTTTTCTTTTTGCTCAATGGAAGAAGGCGAGTCCGCACACCGGTTTTAATTCATTCATATGGCATCAAGAAACTCCAGGGCACGCTCTAAGTGGACAATCAATTGCATGCTGTACTACCATTAAGTAAGCTTTGCTATTACAGAACAAGGAGAGGAAATGACCACATCAGAATTCGATAAATACGTGATACAGGATCTCAGTAAGGCGCCTTTTACCGCGGAAGACCTTAAAAGGTACAATGAGAGAGCCACCAGGATCTTGTGGCTGGATGATAAGGTGGTGCCGGGATCCGCCTTCCAGATGGGTTGCGCATGGTACAGAAAGCCTATCCTGGGAGGCCCGCAACCTCATACGCATGATGTTGGGGAAATCCTGGGTTTCTTCGGCAACGACCCGGATGATCCTTACAACCTGCATGGGGAAGTGGAATTGTACCTGGGAGACCAGAAGTTTACCATCAACAAAACCACCATGGTCTGGATCCCGCCCGGTTTAAAGCACTGCCCGCTGACCGTACCCCGTGTAGACCAGCCCATCTTCCATTTCTCCGTGATAAAAGCCGGGCAATGGAACAGTACGGAATTAAACGAGACCCATGAACCGGAAGACGATTACAGCAAATATGTCATCTCGGAGCTGAAGGCCCCGGCCATGAAACCGGAGTTCGTGGAAAAGTATAAGACGTTCGCCACCCGGGTATTGTGGATGGACAAAAACGTCTGTCCGGGCGCATTTCAGATGAACGTCTCCTGGTACTGCAAGCCGGCCCGGCATGCTCCGGAGGCCCACGTTCATGAAGATCATGAAATAATTGCCTTCTTCGGCGGTAATCCGGAAGACCCCTATAACCTCAATGCTGAAATAGAAATGTGGATGGGGGACCAGAAATATATGTTGACCCGGAGCACGATGATGTACGCCCCAGCCGGAGTGAAGCATTGCCCCCTGATTCTCCATCGAGTCGATCAGCCGGTTTTCCATTTCTCTATCGTTACCGGCGGCACTTACGGAAATCTGGGAAAATAAAAAGCCGTCCCTGCGGACTTACCTAACAAAAAACATTAAACAACTTGCCGCTGGTTTAACACTCCGCGGCAAGTTGTTTTTATGGAGAGGCAGGCGAGCCTTTTAGCGGCAACCCGGGCAGAAAGAATTATTGTTTCTGGTTTATGTTGCCGGTAACTTAATTATGGTATACTGAAAGTAAGTTCAAGTTTTGGTTACTAAAGCTTCTCAGAAGCTGTACACACAGAATCATCGTAAGCGTTGGATGACCGAACTATAACTGTTCCAGAAGAGAGGAGGTCATCCAGTGAGTTTTCAGGATAAATCTATCCAGTGTGCCGATTGCGGCGCCACGTTCACGTTCAGCGCGGAAGACCAGGAGTATTACAACTCCAAAGGCTACAGCAATGATCCCAAACGGTGCCCTGAGTGCCGCCGTTCCCGCAAGGCGGAACGTAATGGCTTCAGCGGCGGCGGCTACGGAGCCCCCCGCCAGATGTTCCCGGCGGTCTGTTCCGAGTGCGGCAAGAATACCGAAGTGCCGTTCCAACCCCGCGGCGATAAGCCGGTCTACTGCAGCGACTGCTTCCGCAAGATCAGTCCCCGCAGATAAACAACCTTGACTTATTGAGTATCCGGGCCGGGAAACCGGTCCGGATACTACCTGACCCTTATTCCAGACATCCGGTTTCCGGACGCAGTACATTAACGGTAATCCACCGTACAAAGGAGAACAAATGAAGATTTATGTGGGTAACCTGGCCTATGATGTTACCGAAGATGAACTGACGTCCGAGTTCGGCGTCTTCGGGAAAGTGGACACCGTTTCCATCCCGTTCGACCGGGACAGCGGACGTCCCAGGGGATTCGCTTTCGTGGAAATGTCGGCCAAGTCGGAGGCCGTGGCGGCCATAGCGGCGCTGAACGGCAAAGAGATCAAGAACCGCTCCATCGTCGTGAATGAAGCCCGTCCTCGTGAAGATAACCGAGGCGGTTCTTACGGCAACAGGTCCGGCGGCAACCGCAGCGGCGGTTTCGGCGGCAACCGGGGCGGCCGTCCGGGCGGTGGTGGCGGCAACCGGCGGCGTTTCTAATCGCTGCCCTGTACCCCGGTACTTGTGATCTCAACTCCTATATTAACCCCGGTTCACCGGATGATTCTTCACGCGTACCCGGATCCCGAGGAAATGTAAATGCATATCTACGTTGGTAATCTGTCGTTGCAGACGACTGAAGACGAATTGCGCCGGATGTTCACCGGTTTTGGCGAGGTCCTATCAGTCATCATCATGAATGACGAATATATCGGCAGCGGCCAGACGAGAGGTTACGGGTACGTGGAGATGAGGACCAAAGCGGCCGGCACCGCCGCCATCGCCGGTCTTGAAGGTACGATGATAAACGAAAGGCCGGTTATCGTCATCGAGGCCAGGCCGCTTTCACAGGACAAACCGGGCATTTACAGAAAGGCTGCCGGTCAGAGCCGGTCCACCAAACCGCGAGCCAGATAATCAATTCATACGTAGGATGATCCAATGAGTCTCCGGATTTCTCCGGGGGCTTTTTCTTTACGCTCCGTCCTCAAACTTGAATGAATTTCACTCTCGTTCTTTTCCCGCCCTTTCTATAAAGGTATCGAAATCTTTGGATTGACAATTGGCATTTGCGGAAATAGACTTATGTATCGACAAAACGGCTCAAGTGCGGAAAGGAGATACCTATGCCCAAGGAGATCATCCTCTACAACCTGGCCGAGAATGTGACCGATGAAGACTATGCGGAGTATGTAAAGAACGAGAAAGGACCGCTGCTGGAAAGCTTGTCCTCGGTGGAGAAGTTCGAGCTGGTGAAAATAGCCGGCTCGGCTTCCGGGGAGGTACCGTACCGGTACGTGGGCATCGTTCACCTGAAGAGCCTGGAGGACTTCCAGAAGAACGACGCCCCCTCGGCGAAGTTCCAGGACTTCCTGCAGACATGGCGGACGAAAGTGGCCGATTTCCACATCCTGATGGGGCCGGAAATCTACTAATAACACGCTGTAATTCAGAGGAGGAAACGAATGTTGGACCAGACCAGCCAGTGGTATAAACTCCAGTACCCGGAATGTTTCGTCAATGAAGAACAGCGGATGATGCAGAAGCTGTTCGCGGACTTTGTGGATAAAGAAATCATGCCCGTGCGGGACAGGATCGACGACGATGTCACGCACGAAGAACTCATCAATCCGATCCTGAAAAAGCTCCAGGTGGACCTGGGCTGCCAGAAGAACATGATCCCGAAAGAATACGGCGGGAACGAGGTCCTTTCCATCGTGACGGGGGCGCTGAAGCAGGAGCAGATAGCGCGCGGCGATTACGGCATCTCCATGCACGGCGCGGTGACGGACTGGGGCTGGACGCCGGCGACGCTCGCTTATCTCATGGCGCCGACGCCGGAAGCCAAAGCCTGGGGCAAGGCGGTGCTCGACGAGTTCGCCCCGGCGTTCAATGGGAACGAACTGAAAGCAGCCTGCTTCAACATGAGCGAGGCAGAATCCGCCTGCGACATCGAGAACACGACCAACGAGGGCAAGACCGTGGGCGTGCGGGCGAAACTGGTGGGCAACGAATGGGTCATCAACGGGGCCAAGTTCTGGGCCTCGAACGCGGGCGTGGCGGACCTCAACTGCGTTATCTGCAACATGGACCCGAAGCTGGGGAAGGACGCCTTCGCGCTGATCTACGTGCCGGAGCCGTGGCCGGGCGTGACGCACGGGAAGTTCGAGGTGAAGTGCGGGATGCAGGCGGACCGGAACACGTCCACGTTCTTCGACGATGTGCGGGTGCCGAAGGAGTGGGGACTGGCCGGGCCGGTGGCCTGGGACATCTTCGAGACGAGCGTCTCCGCGCCGATGCCGCTCAATACCGGACACACGGTTGGGTTGCTGCAGGGGGCGTTCGACGTGCTGCTGGACTACACGACGCAGCGCGTGGCCGGCGGGCGGCCGGTGGCGCAGCACCTCTCCGCGGCGATGATACTGGGGGAATTCGCCTCGCTGATCACGGTGGGGCGGGCCGCCTTCCTGGAACTCGCGCATGAGTACGATAACATGGATATCTACGGTATGTGGAACACCAACAGCATGGTAGCCAAGGGGCATGCCGTGCACGCCTACATCACCCGCGCCGCCCCGGCGATGATACTGAAGGGCATGGAGCTGATGGGGTCGTACGGGTACGTGCGGGAGAACCACTACGAGAAGTACTACCGGGACTCGGCCATTGCCAAGATCGTGATGGGGGGCAGCCACATAGGGTACTTTGCGGCGTGCAAGCAGTTCTACGACCTGGACTACTCCTCGTTCGGACCGGGGAAGCTGAAGGACCCGACGAAAGCGTAGCTGACGGGCAGGGGCGGGGCTTTGACCGGTCCCGCCTCCTCCACCCGATTCGATTTGTAAAACGGTTTTTAAAATCTTTCTCCTTTTCTGAGCCTGAAGATGTTGGCTGAAAATCCCATTCAGCCTCGATTCGTTGCGCGGGGCGCGAAACGAAAAGACCCCTTTCAGGCTCGATTCGATTGGGAGGCTGGCCGGCATTTTTAGCCTCGATTGGTTCCGGAGCCTGTTTTGCCATTTCAGCCTCGATTCGTTCCGGAGGCTGACGGTACCAAATCTCTGCCCACCTCTTCCTTCGGCAGGCTCAGGCCATGCTTTGCGAAGGAGAGGCGGTCTATTGTGCATGACCTTTCTCACGCGGCGAATCCGTAAGCTTGCTCTATCGAACACATTCTTACCTTCCATTGTTGTTGTCCCTGACTTGACCCAAGATCCATGATTGAGCAACACACCATTTTTGACTGACACTTTATGCCCGCGGGCAGGGACGCCCGCGCTACCCTTCGAGACGGAGGGTCTTTTTGTACTCAAAATATGTCCTGGTCTCTTCCTTCGACTCTCAGGAGAGGCTATTATGAACGAGGTAGAATAGATTGTGCCGCGGTTTTTCATTTTCGGCGAGGGCATAATCAGGTTGCAGGCCGAGATGGATCCCGACCTTCATCGGGATGAAGGGGGCTTATTGCCGCGGGCAAGATGCCCGCGCTACCCGGGAACCTCAGTATAGAACACTTGTACTTATGCCGTCAAGGGAGTTTTGTCATTTTTTTTGGGGGAGAAACCCGATAGTTCGGAGATGGGCTGGCTTGTGCGGCAGGTACGTAAAGAGTGGCCGGTTTATCGGTCTGGCCCGGAGAAGTCAAGCTTGGAATCGGCTCGGACTTTGAGATTGCCACGTTCGCTTGAGCGAACTCGCATATATGAAAGAACTGCGGTTGTCAAGTAGATTAGTGTTAAGAAATATC
>CAZPSP010000166.1:0-1874 GCA_964589285.1 uncultured Dehalococcoidaceae bacterium
CCGGGCCTTTTTCCTTGCCAGCATCATCCGGATGATTACTCCGGCACCGATGACGACCGCCACCCCGGCGATAACGGGGACCAGGATGTTGCTGCCGGAGCTATCGGTATCATCGGTAAGCAAAGCCTGAACATCCTGTTCACTGATCAGTTCCGGGGATTTCAGGCCTTCTTGCATTATCAGGGAATTCAGTTCACTCGCGGTAAATGCGGCAACCGATACTGTTCCAATGTCGGTTAACGTCAGTTTTTGTCCGGCACTGATAATGGATTCCTTCGGTCCTCCGGCGGCGACGAACAGGGCGGCGTTACCTGAGCCGTCCGGTTGAGAACTGTAATAATCGAGTTCACCGGATATCACGTAGACGGAGGCGGACGAGCCGTCCGCCGAAATGATGAACTCCCCGGTAACCGTCCATTCTTCACCGGTCGCCGGTCCCGCTGGTATGCTCAACCAGGGCTCCGGCTGCGCGCCTGCCAGGATAACGCCTGGGTCATCAACGGCACAATACGCACCATTAAAATCCGGGAGGCTGCCCCTTGTACCGCCGGCTATCGTGGGGGTGCGCACGATAAACGGGTTCTCCTCCACCTCGGGAGTTTCTCTCATCAAGGCTCGCTTGATACTGATAGCGCCTTCATACAGCGACCACAGGGCTGGATAAGGGGATTCCTGGACCGCCGTTGGCGATTCCATCAAGGTGTCGCTGCCGATGGATATGACGTCCTGCTGGCCTTCTTTGTTGGTGAAAACCATCCGGCACATGGATTTCGGGCCGGTACGTATCCTGTCCCCGCTGTGGATTTTCGTATCGGCTTTCAACGGCCCTCTCCAATTTCCGAAGGCGTTGTCGTATACCCACACCTCGCCCTTTGGTTCGATGACGGTGCCGCGCTGCTGGGTGAGTTCCTTCGGTTTCAGCCACTGGAGCCAGGGCGGCACATGGATAACTGCTCCCGATTCGGTCACGTACCGTTCGGCGCGTTTCTGCCAGGCGGGCCGGTCGTCACCGGTCGATGAGGTCGTCGATGTAGCTGCCGTCGCGGCGCCGGTTGGGCCGGCTTCACCCGGCTCGTAGACCCAGAGGATATGGAACGGTTCACTCGTCGAAAGACGCGGCTGTATCCACAGCTTGCCGCCGGAAGCTTCCGGCACGACGAATTGCAGCATGATCGATCTCTGCGTATGTTCGCTGTTCAGTTCATACCGCTTGTCGCCCAGGCTGGTAACAAGAGAATCATCGTCATTCCGCTGGCTGGCCTGGTAAGAGAACTGCCGTTTGGCGGTGCCCACAAAACCTTCGGCCTTGCCGCTCGAAGCCAGCTGCACCGTTTCTCCCGGTATCAGTGTCTCCGGCGGAACATCATAATTGAAGGTGAAATGGGCATCCGCGAGCGTCTGCCCGGACTTGACGGTTTGAATGTGGAACTCAAAGATGGATTCCTTCAGTACCACTTTAAACTTGTTCGATACGCCGGCCATGGCCTGTTCTGTTTCGGTCGTCTCATCCGGTGTGCCGCATACCACATCGGTCAATACCCAGACGGCATCGCCGCCTTCCCTGGGTTCCAGCGCCAGAGCTTCTTCCTGCGGCAGAAGACACGCGCCGAGAACGAATGCCGCAATGAACAATAACCATCGTCGTTTCATCGCTCTTTCCTTAACTTGATTTTTTACATGGTAAAGAAACCGGTTGCATTTGTAAAGTTTGTTCCACTTTTTGCGGTAAAATAACGTAACAACCGGTGTGAGGTTGGGGAAAATGGCGGCTCTTCAAAGGTAACCTGATATCCCTGCTATAAGGTCCGGTCACTGGCGGAAGGGTACGCGCCCTGCTGGCGGACGGCAAACGCATGAGGGAAAAGGGCCTGGAC
>CAZPSP010000166.1:1974-5334 GCA_964589285.1 uncultured Dehalococcoidaceae bacterium
TTTTGACCTTTGACTTTTAATTTTCCCTCACATCCTCGCCTTCGCCAGCGCTATGGCCCCCAGGACCCCCGCCTCCTCTCCTAGTGCCGGCGGCACGATAAAGGTATCGATGTTCTTCGTGATGGCCGGATGATCGATGTAATCGATCAGGATGTCCGAGAGATATTTCCGTACCATCGGCAGCAGTCGCTCCTGCTTCATGACTCCGCCCCCGATGATGATGCGCTCCGGCGATAGTGTGCAGATGAAGTTCATCAGGCCCGCCGCCAGGTAGTCCGCTTCCAGAGCCCAGCCCTGGTGGTCCGGAGGGAGTTCCTCGGCAGGTTTTTTCCAGCGTATCCGCATCGCTTCACCGGAAGCCAGCCCTTCCAGGCAGTCCCCGTGGTACGGGCAGCCCCCCAGGTACGGGTCCCGCTCCCGGTTGTGCGGCACGAGGATGTGCCCCATCTCCGGGTGCGTCAGGCCGTGAAGGAGTTGCCCGTTGACCATCGCCCCGCCGCCGATGCCCGTTCCCACGGTGAGGTAAATGAAATTGTCGAGGCCTTTGGCCGCGCCCCAGGCCTTCTCCCCGAGCGCCGCGGCGTTGACGTCCGTATCGAACTTGACCGGCGCCCTGAGCGCCTGCTCGATCTTGCCCGCCAGGTCGGTCTGTTTCCAGCCGGTCTTGGGCGTTGAGGTGATGTACCCCCAGGTTGGAGAGGCCGGGTTCAAATCGATTGGCCCGAACGAGCCGATGCCGATGCCCGCCAGGTTCCTGATGGAAGGCTGGGAGAAGAACTCGACGACCTTTGCGATCGTTTCATCCGGCGTCGTGGTCGGGATACGGGTGATTTCCCGGATGTCATCTGGGCCGGTGCCCGCCGCGCAGACGAATTTCGTGCCCCCGGCCTCGATGCCGCCGTAGACCCTCTTATCGATAACTACCATGATGTCCTCCTGCCTTGCCTTGTACTGATACTTGTTTGCACTGATAAGAGTTTTCGGGCGAGCCGCTCATGGTGGGCCTGTCGTACCAACGGCCCGCCTTTTAACAATTTTAACGGTTTCATCATTACGCTCTTATCCGCAACCAGGTACTCATCCTGTCACCTCGACGTAAAACCGCCGTCCACGATGAGGTCCGTCCCGGTGGTGTAGCTGGCGGCGTCCGAAGCCAGGTAAATGACCGCTCCGGCCAGTTCCTCCGGCCTTGCCAGCCGGCCCATCGGTATCATCGCTTCCCATGCGGGGAAGAGGTCTTTCGCCATCAGCGTCATTTCCGTGGCTGTGTAGCCGGGGCTGATGCAGTTCACGCGCACGCCGTACGGCGCCCATTCCACCGCCAGGCACTTGGTGAGCAGAATGACGCCGGCCTTGGAGGCGTTATAGTGCGCCTGTTTTTGCGGGTAGTTGGCGATGGTGCCGGACATGGAGGCGATATTGACGATGCTCCCCCGCTTCTGCGGCAGCATCACCGCGGCCGCTGCCTGGCAGCAGAGGAAAACGCCTTTCAGGTTGGTGTCCACCACGCGATCGAAGTGCTCTTCCGGCGTGTCTTCCGCCGCCTCATGGATGCAGACCCCGGCGTTGTTGACGACGATGTCCAGCCCCCCGAGTGCCGCCGCGGCTTCCGAGAACGCCGCATTGACCTGGGACTTGACGGTGATGTCCGCCTGGTGGACCGGGGCTTTCCGGCCCAGCGCCCGGATTTCATTCGCGACCTTTTCCGCGTCCGCCGTGTTGATCTCCACGATGGCAACGTCGCAGCCGGACTCTGCCAGCGCCAGCGCCAGTACCCGCCCGATGCCCCGGCCCGCCCCGGTCACCAGCGCCTTGCGCCCGTCCAGCCTGAACAACTCCTGGATATGCATCGTTTCCCTCCGCGTTCATTATGCACCAGCGCTGTAAAGGGAGCAAGGCCGCTTGTGTTTTTTCAACGGCTGGTCTATGATTGTGCGAGCACATCGCGCGCTGTCAAGGCCGCGGATTCCCGGCACTGGACACATGACGTTTCTACGAAATCTCAGGACTATCGATTCCCTGCGGAATCCCAACTTCCGCGTGTACTTTATCAGCCGGCTTTTTGACGCTTCCGCCATGAACGTCCGGCAGATGGCCCTTATCTACCTGATGTACCGGCTCACGGATTCCGCCACGCTGCTCGGCGTCATCGTTCTGGCGCGGGCCTTACCCATGCTGGTGCTCAGCCCGATAGCCGGGGCCTTCGCAGACCGGCTCCAGAAGAAATACCTCATTATCGGCGCCGGCATCCTGGACACCATCCTGGCTGCGTCCATCGGCATGGGTATCCTCTTCGGCTATATCAGTGCAGAAAATCCCGGTTCGTGGTGGGTGCTGGTGGCCGCATCGGTCATTGACGGTATGATATCGGGTACCAAAGGCCCCGCCAATGACGCCATGGTCATCGAGGTTGTCGGTAAAGACCGCATCACCAACGCCATCGCCCTCAGCCAGATGGGGATGAACGTTCTCCGGCTTGTCTCTCCCGCTATTGCCGGTTTCCTTATCGATACCGCCGGCTTTGAAGTGGTCTACTTCTCCATGGCGGGCCTGTACCTGTGCTCGTTCCTTTTCATGTCGATGGTGCCGCCGCTCAGTTCGCCGTTCAAAAGCCAGACCAACGTGTTTGCGGATATCGTCAGCGTGTGGCGGTACATGACGGTACGCAAAGACATTCTTTATGTCCTCGGCACGGTCTTCGTCATGGTCTTCCTGTCCATGCCGTATACCCAGCTCATGCCTATTTTCGTCGATGACGTGCTGGATGTCGGCGGTACCGGCTACGGTTTCCTGGTGTCCATGCAGGGCATCGGCTCGATCATCGGTTCCATCATTTTGGCTTCGTTGCCGAACACGGTCGGGCGCGGCCGCCTGATGATCATCAGCGGTATGATTCTCGGCGGGGCTATTTCCCTGTTCGCTTTCTCCACTTCTTATACCATTTCCCTGGTGCTGATGGCGGTCATCGGCCTCGGGCAGGCCGGCCGGATGACACTGCCTGTGGCCCTGCTCCAGTCCAACACGGAGAGCGACTACCGCGCCCGGGTGATGAGTTTCTACGGCGTGGAGTTCGGGCTTTCCAGCCTGGGCAGCTTCTTCGCCGCCATGCTGGTGGATACCATGGGCATCCAGTGGTCGGTCGGCGGCCTGGCTATCGGGTTGGCGGTTATCACGGTTTTCATGCTGGTATTCAGCCGGCGGCTGCGGGCGATGCCGTGAATGAGGCGTGTGAAACGATGGCGCCAATGTGCAGACAGATCATTAAGCCTGTCAGGAAACCCCCGGATCGATCTGCCTTAAAGTGCCAGAATAGCATTGTTGTACCGGCGTTTTGTGAGAGTTTCTTTTACAGGAACTCTC
>CAZPSP010000167.1:0-5263 GCA_964589285.1 uncultured Dehalococcoidaceae bacterium
GATGGAATCTCGTGACTGGAGTTCAGACGTGTGCTCTTCCGATCTAGAGATGTTTGGGCGCCTTCTTCCGGCGGAGTCGTCAGGTATTGGTGGCGGTAATTGGGACAGTATTCCGGGAAGTCACAGGGACAGAAGCGGTTTTCCGTGGCTGGGAATATCTTACGCTCAATGCTTTCCGCTACGCCCAGTATCATAGCCCGCGTCTCATCCAGGCGTTCGGGCGTGCGTCCCGGAGCGCAGCAAGCCGTGTTGGAACGCAGGTGATACAGGGTCAGCAGTTCCACCGGGATTCCCCAGGTTTGCTCGGCGGCCATCTGGTACACGGTCAGCTGGAGGTCGTTCTCAACATAGTCTACCGTAAAAAGGTCCTTGTTGGTCTTGTAGTCCACGACGGACAGTTTACCGCTGGGGAGCTTGTCCACCCGGTCGATGAACCCTCTCACGGTAATGCCCTCGATGTCCAGGCTGAAGCTCCGTTCCACGGCGATAGGCATCCGGAAATCCGGGGTATGCAGTTCCACAAAACGGGCCAGGAGTTCCCTGCCGTACTCGCGGTAGCGGGCTTCTTCTTCCGGCGATTCATAGCCTTCGGAGAGCCAGATGGATTCGTAATAGGCCAGCATTTCTTCAAGCGAAGGCGGCGGCGGCGTTTTGATCCTGAAGAAATATTCCGCACAGGTGTGCAGGGAAGAGCCGAAGGAGAAATAGCCCCTCTCCTTCGGTTTGAGACGGTCGATATATTGCAGCTTATACCGCAGGGGACACGCTTGATAGGTAGATATCTGCGTAAAACTAAGGGGTCTTATCGGAATCCTCCGTATCGGACGGCGCTTGGTCTATTGTTCGATGCTTTTAATGAATTCTTCCAGCGTCAGGGCGGCCAGAGTGTTGGTCTGGAGCGTGCCGCGGGAACCGAGTTCGGTGACTATCTTGGCGATGGTCTCGTTATCGGGAGCTTCGATGATGTTGATGAAATCAAATTGCCCCAGGGTCACATACTGCCCCAGGAGCTTGACTCCCATTCTCTCCGTTTCGCGGTTGACTTCCATGATCCTTCGCGGGTTCGTCTTGACCGTTTTTCGCCCTTCATCCGTCAGCGTCGTCATCATAATATAGAGCGGCATCGTCGGTACCTCCTGCGTATACCTTCTTGTTGCCTCTGCACCTGATTATACGGGGGTAACCGGTTTTTTGTCCATCTTTCAGGCAGTGTTTTCCGCGAGTGAGACAAAAATCACGTTTCATGGACCGGACTTTCGGTATACAATGGAACGAGATGCAAGAACCGGTATCGCTTGCCATTGCTTTCAGCGGAGGGCTGCTGTCCTTCCTTTCTCCGTGCGTCCTGCCGATGGTGCCGGTCTACCTCGCCAGTCTCTACGGCCCGGAGCTGTTCGAAAAGCGGGGTTTCCGTCCGGCCGTCTTTTTCCATGCCCTCAGTTTCGTGGCCGGATTTTCCATCATCTTTGTGCTTCTCGGCGCGATTGCCGGCCTCACAGCCTACCGGGTGGTGCCGGATTACAACCTGCTCTCCAAAATAGCCGGCGGCCTGCTGATAGTGTTCGGGTTGGTCATCCTGCTGTCTTTCCGGGTAGCCTGGCTGAATTTTGAACGCCGTCTTTCACCCAAACTCGGCTCGACGTCCGGGTATTTTCGTTCTATTCTTATCGGGGCGGTCTTTTCGGTAAGCTGGACCGCCTGTGTCGGCCCGATACTGGCCAGCATCCTGGCGCTTGCCACCGTGCAGTCCACTGCCTGGGAAGGCGCCTACCTCCTGGCTATCTACTCACTGGGACTCGGTCTCCCGTTCCTGATTATCGGCGCCGCATTCGATTCGCTGCTCCCTTTCCTTAAAAAGCTGAACAAGTACAGCGGTATCATACGGGCCGCCAGCGGGGTCCTGCTTATCGTGGTCGGCATCCTGATATTGACGGGGCAATTGACCTGGTTTGCCGCCCTGGCATCATGAAACACATATCTTGCGAGGTCTACATGCGTATAAGCAAGTATATTTTCACAACGATTGTTCTGGTTATCACCATGTCCGCAGTTGCCGGTTGTTCGGGCGTGGCGCCGGAGAACCTGGCGCCGGACTTCACGCTTCGGGGCCTGGACGGGGAAGAATACAGCCTGTCTGATTATGAGGGCAGCCCCGTCGTCCTGAATTTCTTCGCTACCTGGTGCGGTCCTTGCCAGATGGAAACCCCGTTCTTTGAAACCGCTCATGCCGATGCCCGGTGGCAGGATGAAGGCGTTGTCTTTCTGGCTATCGACCGCGCGGAATCCGCGGACGTCGTGAGAGAATTCAGGGACTACTTTGACGTCAGTTTCCCAATCTTAATGGATGACGATCTTTCAGTTTTTACGGATTACAACGTCCTTTCCGGCATCCCCGTCACGGTTTTTATCGATAAACATGGTATAATACAGGATATAAAGACCGGCGCTTTTCCGAGCCTGGGCAGTCTGGAAAGCAGCCTGGAGAAACTGGTCGGAAAATAGCGCTGCAAAGGGAATAACCATGGATGATATTTTGGATGAAGCGTACGGGCTGGTCCAGTGCCGGGATTGTCCCTGGTACAAGTCCTGCGTAATGCCGATGAAATTCACGGCCGAGGACCTCCGGCGCCAGATGGAACAGGCCCCCACCGGTATGAAAATGAACCCGGATTCAGGGATGGAAAACCTGCTCGGGACCATGGCTTCAGCCGCGCAGAACTCGCTGCTGGAGGGGTGTCCCGTCTTCATCGCGCGTTTGAGGAACAGCCCCAAGCTTGCCCAGCGGATCAAGGAGATCATGCTGAACTGGGCGTCCGAAGAATAACCATCTCCTAGCTCGCTGAACCTTTGGCGAGCGCGGTCAAACGGCGAAAGGCCTGCCCGGGATCGGGCTGCCGGAACACCGCCGAACCAATGTAGATAATATCGACCCCTGATTGTACGATCTCCGGGATCGTTTTTTCATTCACACCGCCGTCCAGTCCTATTTCCATGTCCGGAAAACGCTGCCGGAAGCCCCGTACCTTGTCCAGTACTTCCGGGATGAACGGCGCCCCGTAGTATCCCGGATTGACGGACATGAACAGCACGCTGTCCAGCATGTCAGCGAACGGAGCTACTGCGTCATTGGCCGTGCCCGGATTCACCGCCAGCCCCGCTTTCATACCCAAGCTCTTGATCAGGTCAATGGTGGCCGCCGGGTCCGGCACAGCTTCAAAATGGACCACCGCCTTGAACGCGCCGGCATCGCGGAAACCGGCCAGGCAATCTTCCGGATTGACCACCATCAGATGCACTTCCCAGGTAAGCTCAATCTTCACAGCCGAAACATCGGCACAGGTCACGCTCTTTGAAGGCACGAATATCCCGTCCATGATATCTATCTGGGCAAAATCGGTGAATTGACCGGCCTGCGTGACCAAGCGGGAAAAAGTCACCGGGTCGTCGGAAAGGATCGCTGGAGCCGTGCGTATGGTCCTGGACATATTGCCTCCGGGGGATCGATTTTAGTGGAGAATCGGCAGGTCCTGCCGCCGGACTATTGTAGGGGGCTTTTTCCGAGCGTGTCAAGCCGGAGCCTCGCGGGCGGTGCACTACGCCGGAGTGCTCTTATTCTTTATGAAACCTTTACGGGTACTTAAGGGGAACTTTATGGTCTTTATCCTGCTTTTTATACCTACGTGCCACAATGAAGGTGAGCCGGAATAGGGCCGTTACCGGCAGTGGGGAAATTGATGAAAGTATTAATCAGTTTTTTTTCCGGCATGATCGTCTGTACGCTGATGTTCTTCGGTATGAAAACTGTGCTGCCTATCTATGCCGGAACCGTTCCGGGTTCCGGCGATAATGTCACCTTGACCGATATGCTCCCGGACATCGAGAAGATCTATCAGGCATCTTTAATGCTGCCGTTCCAGAAAGCCGAGACCAAGATCTACGATGATGATATCCGGGAATACTACCATGACCTGATGAACGCTACCGGCCTCGGCAGCTACCCGGATAGTTGATAAAATAAGTGGAGGCCGTTCATACCGAACAACCTCCACCACTTGTCTGGCTGGCCCCTGCCTGACTCACCCCTGGTGATTACCACCATGCCGTGCTTCTTTTCCAGAAAGTCTCCGGCTTTTATTCGAGTCGGGCAAAGGTTCCTCATTGCCCTGCCGAAACAGGGCTTTAAGAATCGACCTGGAGCACCCCGAGGAGCTCATGAAGTTTCATCCTCTACCTCCAAAAGCAGATTCAGGCTCGATCATGAGGCTCTACCCTCAGGTTACAACCCGTTTTCAGGCTTGTCAAGATATACCCGGCTAGGGACTTGATGGAAAACGGAAATTTTACAAAAATGTAAAGAAAAGAGGCTGCAACCGGTCCGGTTGCAGCCTCGATATGTTCTGCTTTTCGGCAGTTACATGATGGAGCCGCCGGACACGTGCAGGACCTGTCCGGTGACATCGCGGGTAGCGATGTCTGAGGCGAAGAAAACGGTGGCGTAAGCGATATCCGCCGCCGAGGTGGCGATGCCGAGCGGCATGTCCTTGACAAGCCTGTCAATGACGGCCTGTTTATCCGGGGCCTTGATGAAGTTGGTCGGCGCCGGACCGGGAGCCACGCAGTTGACCCGGATCTTGTTAGGAGCTTCCACGAAGGCAAGCTGCTTGGTGAAGGTATCGATAGCGGCCTTGGCCTGGGCATAGGTGCCGACGCCGTGGCTGTACATGTGCGAGCTGCCGGAACCGATATTGACGATGGCGCCGCCGCCCTGTTTCCTCATGTAGGGAACGACCGCCGCGGCCATGAGCATCGGGTTGAACAGGTTCAAAGCGATTTCCTTGCTCCAAATCTCCGGTTTCTGCTCCTCGATGGGGCCGCCGCCCAGGATGCCGCCGGCGACGTTACAGAGAATATCGATCCTGCCGAATTCGTCAATGACCTGCTTGACCATTGCATCAACTTCTTCCTTGACCGTCGCATCGGCTTTGACGGCGATGGATTTGACGCCCGCGGCCTTGAGCGCTTCCGCGGTCTTCTTGACATCATCCAGGTTAATGTCGGTTACCGCGACAGCTGCGCAGCCTTCCCTGGCGAGCATCAACGCGATTTCCTTTCCGAATCCTATCTGACTGCCAGCCCCGGTAACCAGAGCTACCTTTCCTTTAAAACCGAGATCCATGTCGTGCCTCCTATCATTTTCGTTCTCGTAAAGTCTGCACTATTATATAACAACAGCGCAGGTTATTAAAATCAGATGCCAAAGGGG
>CAZPSP010000168.1:0-5170 GCA_964589285.1 uncultured Dehalococcoidaceae bacterium
CATATCGTCGAACACCTGGCGGAACTTGTCGCCGACGGCGAACTGGACGCCGAATATATCCCGGTAGAGTCCGAACACTCCGCGATGAGCGCCTGTCTCGGTTCCGCTGCCACCGGCGCACGGACCTTCACCGCCACGGCCAGCCAGGGCCTGGCCCTGATGAACGAAGTGGTCTATGCCGCCGCCCCGATGCGCTTGCCCATCGTTATGGCGGTCGCCAACCGCGCTCTTTCCGCTCCCCTCAGCATCTGGTGCGACCATTCGGATATGATGTCCGTCCGGGATACCGGCTGGATACAGATAATAACGGAAAACGGACAGCAGGCGTTCGATAACACCATCGTCGCTTTCCGTATCTCGGAAGACAGGCGGGTTCTCTTGCCTTCCATGGTTCACCTCGACGGTTTCAACCTGACCCACGTCATTGAACCCATCGATTACCCCGACCAGGCTGAAGTTGATGCTTTCCTGCCCCGGAACAATTTCCCTCTGCCCCTGAACCCGGACAGGCCGGTGGCCATGGGAGATTTTGCTCCTCCGGCCATTTTCATGGAAACCAAGTGGGCGCAGGAAAAAGCCATCCAGGATTCTAAGAAAGTCATCACAGAAGCTTGGGATGAATTCGGCAGGAGGTTCGGGCGTAAGTACTCCCCGGTCGAGAAATATCACAGCGATGGCGCCAAGGTACTCATACTGACCATGGGCAGTTCCGGCGAGACCGCCTCGGTCGCTATTGACGAATTACGGAAAGAGGGAATGAATGTCGGCCAGATCCGGCTCCGGCTCTGGCGCCCGTTCCCCTTTGAAGAACTACGTGAAGCTGTCAGGGACGCCGATGTGCTCATTGTCATGGACCGCGCCATCTCATTCGGCGGCCCCGGCGGACCGGTTGCCTCGGAGGTCAAAGCCGCCCTCTATAACCAGAAGAAACGGCCGGCCGTCGTACCCTTCGTCATCAGCCTTGGAGGCCGCGATACCACGGTCACCGGCTTCAAGAACATCGTGAAAAAGGGTATCGAAATCGCCGAGAAGGGATCCGCCAACGAATACGAGATTTATGGGGTGAGGGAATAATGGAAAAATTCGCAGTCTATGTACCCCGACTGGTAAAAAAAGAGGAAAACTTCGCGCCGGGACATCGCGCCTGTATCGGCTGCGGTGAAGCCCTGGCGGTTCGTATGGCGTTTAAAGCGCTGGGCAATAACGTCATCGTCGCCAACGCCACCGGCTGTATGGAGATCGTCGCATCGCAGTTGCCCAACACGTCCTGGCAGATTCCCTGGATTCATACCCTGTTCGAGAATACCGCCGCGGTAGCGTCCGGCATCGATTGTGCTCTCAAGGCCATGCGCCGCAAGGGCTACGATGTTCCGGAAGATACCAAGGTCGTCGCCATAGGCGGCGATGGCGGCACCAGCGATATCGGTCTCCAGGCTCTGTCCGGCGCGCTGGAACGCGGTCAGGACTTTACCTATATCTGCTTCGATAATGAAGCTTACATGAACACCGGCATCCAGCGGTCATCGTCAACGCCGTTCGGCGCGGTAACCACCACGTCTCCCGCCGGCAAGAGGAACATCGGGCAGGTTACCTGGAAAAAGAACATGCCGGCCATTGCCGCCGCGCATAACATACCTTACGTCGCCACCGCGACCCACGGTTACCCCTTCGACCTGATGGATAAAGTGCGCCGGGCCGTCAATACGCCGGGACCGGCCTATGTTCATATCCTCTCGTGCTGTCCCACCGGCTGGAGAAGCGCCACGGACACCGTCAACCGGCAGGTACGGCTGGCCGTCGAGTCCGGCGTTTTCCCGCTGTATGAGGTTATCGACGGAAAGTACAAAATGTCTGTTGACCTTCAGGAACTGAGGCCCGTCAAAGACTACCTCAAGCTGCAGGGCCGTTTCCGCCATCTCACTGATGATGCCATCAAAGAGATACAGGAGCGGGTCGAGAAGGAATATAAACTGTTACTGGAGAAAGCGAAAGATGGCACCAGAAGAACAAAACGCAATCGTAAATAAGGTACTGGAAAAGCACAACCACGACAAGTCGCTCCTGGTCGATATTCTCCAGGATGTCCAGGCGTCCATCGGCTACCTCCCGAAAGAGGCCCTGGAAGCGACCGCTCACGGGCTGAACGTCCCGGTCAGCCGCGTTTATAGCGTGGCTACTTTCTTCAAAGCGTTCAGCCTGACACCGCGAGGCCGCAATCTCATCAGCGTCTGCATGGGCACGGCCTGCCACGTCCGCGGCGCGGACAAGGTCCTGGACAGCATCAAGAAGGAACTCGGTATTGAGACCGGCGGCACGACGGAAGATCTGAAGTTCACGCTGGAAACCGTTAACTGCGTTGGCGCCTGTGCGCTCGGACCGGTGGTCATCGTCGGAGAAGACTATCACGGAGAGATGACTCCTGAGGGCGTCGTTTCCGTACTGAAACAATATAACTAACGAGTGGAGGAGAACTCCTGTGGCAAAACTAAAAAATACTGGCGAACTGGACGCTCTCAGGTCATCGATTATCGCCAAGAGAGACCCGCAGAAATCCGTCATAACCATCTGTAACGGCACCGGTTGCCACGCCCACGGGTGCGTCGGCGTTACGCAGGCTTTCCGTGACGAGGTAAAAAACCAGGGACTCGAAAACAAGATCGATGTCCGGGCTACCGGCTGCCACGGGTTCTGCGAACGCGGTCCCCTGGTCGTCATCAAACCGAAGGATATTTTTTATCAGCGCGTGCGGACCAAGGACGTGCCCGACATCATCAATGAGACCGTCCTGAACGGCAAGGTCATCGAGCGCATGCTCTACAGCGACCGCGCTTCCGGCAAGAAGATCGAACTCGAACACGAAGTGCCCTTCTACAAAGGCCAAAAACGGCTTATCCTCGGCAACAACGGGCTTATCGATCCGACATCCATCGAAGATTACTTTGCCGTTGACGGTTACGCGGCCCTTGCCAAAGCCCTGACGATGAAGCCGGAAAAGATCATCGACGATATCAAGAAGTCCGGCCTCAGGGGGCGCGGCGGCGGCGGCTTCCCCACCGGCAACAAGTGGGAAAGCACCCGCAACGCTGAAGGAGAAACCAAATACGTCATCTGCAATGCTGACGAAGGCGACCCCGGCGCCTACATGGACCGGAGCGTCGTGGAAGGAAATCCCCACAGCGTTATCGAAGGCATGATCATCGGCGCGTACGCCATCGGCGCCCACCAGGGCTATATTTACGTCAGGAACGAGTACCCCCTGGCGGTCCGCCACGTCCAGAAAGCCATTGAGGATGCCGAAGCTTACGGGCTTCTCGGCCAAAATATCCTCGGTTCAGGCTTCGATTTCACGATAAAAGTCCAGCGCGGCGGCGGCGCATTCATATGCGGCGAATCCACCGCTCTCATGGCTTCCCTCGAAGGCAGGGTAGGGGAACCCCGGGCCAAGTACATCCATACCTCGGAACAAGGCCTCTGGGGCATGCCGACAGACCTCAACAACGTCGAAACCTGGGCCAACGTCCCATTTATCATCAGGAACGGCGTTGACTGGTTCCGCGGAATCGGCACCGAGGGCAGCAAGGGCACCAAGATATTCTCCCTCGTCGGCAATATCTCCAATACCGGCCTCGTGGAAGTGCCCATGGGCATGACCCTCCGCGAGATCATCTATGACATCGGCGGCGGTATTCCCAAGAACCGCAAGTTCAAGGGCGTACAGACCGGCGGCCCGTCCGGCGGCGTCATCCCGGAAAGCCTTCTCGATCTCCCGGTCGACTTCGATGAACTGACCAAGGTCGGCTCGATGATGGGTTCCGGTGGCATGATTGTCATGGATGACAAAACTTGCATGGTCAACATCGCCACGTACTTCGTCAATTTCCTCAAGGGCGAATCCTGCGGTAAATGCGTGCCGTGCCGTGAAGGCCTCCAGCACATGCATGAGATACTCGTCGGCATCACTGAAGGCCGCGGCAAGATGAGCGATCTTAAGCTTCTGGAAGAACTCTGCGATACCCTCCAGCAAGCTTCACTCTGCGCCCTGGGCCAGCAGGCGCCAAACCCGGTCCTCAGCACTCTGCGGCACTTCCGGGATGAGTACATCGATCATATCAAGAACAAGCATTGCCCCGCCGGAGTCTGCAAGTTACAGACGGCAGAAGTCAAGTAAGGAAGCGGTGAAGAATGGTTAACATAACGATAAACGGACGAGAACTCAAAGCGGAAGAGGGTACCACCATCCTCAACGTCGCCCGCAAACATAACATCAACATTCCCACGCTCTGCGAGAACGAAGCCGTCGCACCGTACGGCGCCTGCCGGCTCTGCCTGGTAGAGATCGAGACCGCCAGGGGACGCAAACGGCTGGTTACCTCCTGCATCTACCAGGTGGAAGAAGGCCTGAAGGTACAGACCAACACTGACCGCGTGCGCGGCCTCCGGAAGAACATCCTGGAGCTCCTCCTCACCCGCTGCCCGGACTCCGAGGTCATCCGGGAACTTGGTGAAGAGTACGGTTTAAAGAAGACCCGTTTCAAGAAACAGACCGGCAATAATCTCTGCATTCTCTGCGCTAACTGCGCCCGGACCTGTGAAGAAGTCGTCGGTGTTGCCGCTATTTCCCTATCCCACCGCGGTGTCAACCGGGAACTGACCACGCCGTTCGACCAGGACCTGTCAGAAGCCTGCATCGGCTGCGGCTCCTGCGTTTACAGTTGCCCCACCGGGGCCATCACCATGTCTGATAAAGGCGATACCCGCACTGTGTCCTGGCCTCATAATGAAATGAGCTTCAAGCTCAAGAAATGCAGCGTCTGCGGCAACTACTGGGCGCCTGAAAAACAAATAGAATATATCGCCCAAATCTCCGGTACGCCGCTGTCCGACTACGATAAATGTCCTGACTGCCGGGACTGATCATTTCTCAGAATTGACGAAAAGAGGGGCTTTTAAAGCCTCTCTTTTTCTTTAAGCGCCGTATCGTTGGATACTTGCTTTTCAGGGTCGGCTCATACGCAAGAGCATTTTTCGTCAAGTATAACATGCCAATCATTTTTGGATATTTTGTGTATTGCGTAGCAAGATACGGCACGGGTATACTATACACGGCGGGGTGTGGCGCAGTCGGCTAGCGCGCAGCGTTTGGGACGCTGAGGCCGGAGGTTCAAGTCCT
>CAZPSP010000169.1:0-5156 GCA_964589285.1 uncultured Dehalococcoidaceae bacterium
CTACCCCCTCGCCCGCCGCACCCGGTACCCCCGCGCCGCCTCCACGCACAAGGCCAGGCTCATCAAATAATCGTCATGCCCGCGGGCCGGCTCCACCCAGAAGTTCATCTTCTGGTCGGCTCGGTAGTCAGCCCGCGCCATCTCGCACTCCTCCAGGCACTCGTCATCCCCCCTGTACAGCTTCAGCCTCCCGGCATTGACCGCCGCCAGCAGGTTGTAGCCCATCTCGCTCTTGGAAGTCGCCCCGAACTTCACCGGCAGCACCTTGCTGCCCAGCTTGGCTTTCAGGAAGGACGCCACCGGCTCCCCGATTCCCGTCGCATCCACCGTCACCCGCCGGCATTTCCACACACCGTCGAGCAGTTCAACCAGGTCCAGCAGCAGTTCCGGATGGCACGCTCCCTGCCAGGCATAGTGCTCCACCACCCGTATCTGCGGCCCGGTCATGATGTCTCCGCCGCTCGTTCCGTCCACCTCCGCTACCGTAACCACGGTGCGGTCGTGCCGCGCCGCCAGCCGGGCGTCACCCTCCGGCGCTTCTCCCGCTATGTCCACTCCCGCCACGTACAGCCGTCCCGCCGCCGGTCCCCTCTGCCGCTCGTGGCTGCCCTGCAGCAGCGCCACCTGCGTCCGCGTGAACAGGCCGCCGCCGCCCTTCGGCGGCAGGAGCCGGTACTGCGTCAGGAAAAGCGGGTGCTCCTCTCCTAATCGCTCCCGTTCGCCTTCCACGTAGGCCCGGTAGGCCGGCACGCAGGCGGCCACCTCTTCCCAGTCGTACCGGAAATGCCGCTTGATGCCGTCCCGCTCCTCCAGGGCCAGGTTGTTGCATTTCACCTCCTCCAGCAGCGTGCCGTCGTCCCACGTCGTCCCGTAATGGACGACCGTCGCGTTCGTGGAACTGCACATCGGACGGAAGTCCTTGTTGTACTTGTCCTTGCTGACGTCCTGGGATTCATCCACCTCCAGTAGCACGTGCGCCGTGTTCCCCACCACGTTCGCCCCTTCCTCCGCGGAAAGAAAGATGGCCCTTGCCTCGCCGACCCGGATGATGTGGCCGGACTCCGCCCGCCATTTCGCACCGATGTCGTCGAGCCGTTCCGCCAGGCGCCGCATGGAAAGCAGGCACTGCGGCTTGAACGTCGGCGCGCACTTGACGATGTTTAACGGCTGTTCCCGGTAATACACCAGTAAAAACCGCTCCATCAGCGCGGAGAGTTCGTTCTTGCCGCCCTGCCGCGCGATCTCCACGCTGAACGTCAGTCCTTTTCCATAGTCGATGCTGTCTAAAACCGCCTGGACGATGTCCTGCTGATAAGGCCGCAGAAATGTAAGTGAGATCGCCATGCTAACCGCCTAATTGTTTCTTGACCATCTCTGTCGCCGCTGTCACACCGAGAGACAACGCCGCTTTTTGCAGTATATCGCCTGCCTGCTCGAGTAAACTTTTCTTCTGGTCCTTGCTGATGTGGTACTTCGTCCTGAGCAGCCGCTCCAGCGCGTTGACCGCCTGGATGATGCTCCGCAGGATGGCAGGATCGCTTTCTCCGTTGAGGATCTTCTTGATCTCCTGTCGGAGCAGCGCTATCTCGTCATCGATGCCGTCGACCCCCGCCGCCAGGTCGAAGTCTTCCCGGTCCGCGTCGTTAAAGATGTTCTCGTAGTAGCGCTGTTTTTCTTCGTCTTCCTGCTTTTTACTCTTTATCCGTTTTTCGTCCGGTTCGCTTCGTCCGCTTTGTTCCCGCATTCTTCTTCTCTCCGAGTACCGCTTTAACGCTCGCTAAAACAATAACATGAGCGGCGAGGTCCCACCGCTGTGTCGTGACCGCCAGTTTTAACAGGCTCATATGTACATCCTTTCATGGTTATCGGACTTCTATGATAGAACATATGTACTTTTTCTGTAAAGCAAGTTTTGTCACTTTTTTCAAGCTCGTGTTTTTATGTCAATTCGATGAAAGGGTTGCCGTCATTGCCCCTTTATGAAAAAAAAGGTCGAGTTGCTGTAAAAAACCCCGGTTGAAAACCCTGCCCTCGCTTCCCTTTTAAGGAAGGCCGGGTGGGTTTTTTTCATAATAACCTGCCATCCGGACCGCTCTTCTTTTTAAATTCCCCGGTTGCTATTCGGCGTTCCTTTATATACAATAAGAAAACTATGGCGGTTACGAAGCAGCTATACGACCTGGAACTGCTGGACAGCGAGATCGAACGTGAGGAAAAAGCCTTTGCGGAAAACGCTGCCAAGATCGGCGACCGCCGCCTGCTGGATGCCGCCGCGCTCCAACTGGAAGGCTTGAAGAAGGACCTCGCCGAACTCAAAACGCAGCACCGGCTGGCCGAGGCTGAGGTTGACGACCTTCTTTCCAAGATCGCCGCCGATGAGACGAAGCTCTACAGCGGCAAGGTGACCAGCCCCAAGGAACTGACGAGCCTCCAGCAGGAGATCGCCATGGAGAAGGCCCGCAGCGATGAACTGGAGAACAAGGCGCTGGCCATCATCGACCGGGTGGAAGAAGCCGAAAATAAGGTGGACCGCGGCACGGCTTCCTTCGAGAAGATCGAAGCGGACTGGAACGCCGGCCAGCAGCGGATGAAGGCGGAGAACGAGCAGTTGACCGCCAGCCTGGGCAGGCTCAGGCAGCAGCGGGCGGACCTGGCCGCGCAGCTCAACGGTGAGGCGCTCCAGCTTTACGAGCGCATTCGCCAGCAGAAAAAGCCGGCGGTTTCACGGGTGGAACAGGGAATATGCCAGTCCTGCCATGTTGCGCCGTCCGCCAGCGCCATGCAGAGGGCCAGGAGCGGACAGCCCGTCCAATGCTCCTGCGGGCGGATATTGTACGTGACGTAAGTTCTCTCTGCTCTTTCCTCACCGGTGATTAGTCACTAATACAGAAAGACAATGTCATTGCGAATCCGCCTCAGGCGGATGTGGCAATCTCGAAGACCGTGTTTACTACGCTACACGCGTCGAGGCAATAATTACGAACAACCCGAACCAAACAAACGCGCATTCACGGTTCCACGGCACAGCAATGGAGGATGTCATGGACGATAACCAGGTCCTGTCTCAATTGCAGTCCCTTCGGGCGGAAATCGATGCCCTGAAAAAGGAGGTAACCGCCAGGGACGATTTGATCAGGGAACTCCATGACATTGAAAGCATCAAGAGACTCCAGTGCGCCTATTCTTACTATATGGAGCATGCCATGGTCGATGAGGTCATCGACTGTTTTTCCAGCGACCCAAATGCCTACGCAACCACCGCGGACGGCACCTTTGCCGGTCCGGAAAGCGTCCGCCGTCATTTTGAGATGCAGAGGAACATGCCTCCTTCCTACCTCCACATGGTCCTGCCGGTAGCTCCCGTTATCACGGTGGAGGCCGGGGGGACCAGGGCCAGGGGACGCTGGTACGGTTACGGCAACATCTTGATGCGGGAGACCACACCGCTCGACCCGATCAACATCGCGCTCATCTATGAAATGGAATATATCAAGGAAGACAACGTCTGGAAGATCCTCGGCTTGAGCCAGAACGTGACCCTCCTCTACCAGCAAGGACCGGGACCTGAAGATGAAAGCAAGGCCGGACCGGGACCCATCCCGGCCAGGTTCGCCCCGGATACCGTGCCGGAGTTCGATACGGAATACCCCTCCGGCTATATCATGCCGATGCACTTCAAGCACCCGGTGACCGGCCGCCCGACGACCGAGAAAGAAAGGAACGCCGGACTGAAGCTGGGACCCAACAAGCGTTCTCCATGGAAAAAACGGTGACGTAAATGATGTTGGTAGTCCAGCATTTTGTCATATGCGAGCCTGGCGAAGCGATCCCAATCTCCGGGATTGCCGCGGGTTCTGAAGGCCCATCGCAATGACGCAGGTTTGTCTCGATTTACAATTTGCGTAGAATAACAAAAAAAGAGCAGCGTAACGGAGGATTAACATGGATCTCGGCCTGGAAGGTAAAGTCGCCCTGGTCACCGGCGCCGGCAGTCCGATAGGCTTCGGCCGGGCCATCGCGGTTACACTGGCGCGTGAGGGGTGCGATGTCATCGCCAACGACATTGATGCATCGGGTCTGCAGGAAGCCGCCGAGGAGGTAAAAGCCCTGGGCCGCCGCGCCCTGGCCATCCAGACCGACGTTACGAACAGCGCCGAGGTCAAACGCATGGTCGGACAGGCCCTGGCCGGATTCGGTAAAATCGATATCCTGGTCAATAACGCCGGCGGCGCGGTGGCCATCGGCCCGTTCGTCAGCCAGAATGAGGAAGACTGGGACCGTGACATCAACCTTAACCTGAAAAGCCTCATGCTGCTGATTAAACTGGTGCTGCCCGGGATGCTGGAACGGCAGTACGGCAAGATTATCAATATCTCATCCGGCACCGCCCGGATGGGCGCGCCCACCTTCGAAGCCTACGCGGCCTGCAAAGCCGGCATCGGCGGGCTTACCAGGAGCCTGGCCCTGGAACTGGCGACATCCGGTATCAACGTCAACTGCGTGGCGCCGGGCGCGGCCAACACCGGATTTCCGGGCGGCGTCGTTAAAAGGCCGGACCCCGGTGACAAGAACCAGCACAATGAACTCGTGGAGAGCCGGGTCCCGCAGAGACGGGCCACGTCGCCGCAGGACATCGCCAACATGGTCGCTTTCCTGGCCTCGGACGTCGCCTCGAACATCACCGGGCAGATGTACGGCGTGGACGGCGGCCTGACGATGGCCTGATGCATCATCAAATTCTTTAACCAGGACTGAACATGACGATCAATGCAGTTAATATACATACCGACGGCGCCGCGCGGGGAAACCCCGGACCGGCAGCCATCGGCGTGACCATCAAGGACGAAAAAGGCAACCTGCTGGATACCGTTTCAAAGTACCTCGGCGTTACCACCAACAACCAGGCCGAGTACCGGGCGGTCATCGCGGGGATAGAAAAAGCGCTGAAGCTCGGGGCCAGGCAGGTGACGCTGTATTCGGATTCGGAGCTGGTGGTGCGGCAGATACTCGGGCGGTATAAGGTGAAGAACGCCGGCCTCATGCCCCTGTACCAGGAAGCCCTGAAGCTCATCGGCAAGTTGGAAGGTTTCAAAGCGGTCAATGTACCGCGCGGCAAGAACGCCGAGGCGGACGCTCTGGCTAACAAGGCGCTGGAC
>CAZPSP010000170.1:0-5137 GCA_964589285.1 uncultured Dehalococcoidaceae bacterium
ACCATCGAGTAAATTCTAAACCCTCTCTCCGAGACTGTCAAATACCGTTTGATGCTGCGGCGCGGTCTCGGAGCGTCATTCGCCCCGTTGCGCAAAGACCGCGTTCACCTTCACCGGACGTACGGGAAGGGAGGAGAGCGGAAGGCCGTTTTCTTCGCATACCGCATGGTCCGCCTAGACCTTACTACGCTTTTTTAACCCTTTTTCTTACATAACAGTTACCCGGTTACGCAGAAACACGGTTGACATCAATGTCATGCTCACGTGGTATAATAGGGACTGGGTTTACTCGTGACTCCTATTCTAAATATCATCAATTTTTAAAACAAAAAAACGGAGGTTAGATCATGAAGCAGACCAACAAATCAGTGGTCTGGTTTAACGAAGTTAATAAAGAGGATATCCCGCTTGTCGGCGGCAAGGGAGCCAATCTCGGTGAGATGACCGCCGCCGGAATACCCGTTCCGCAAGGGTTCATCGTGACGGCCTCCGCATACTTTGATTTTATTGAAAAAACCGGGATCAGGGACAGGATCAAATCCATCCTCGACCCCGTGAACGTTCATGAAAGCCGGCAGCTCCAGGATGCCGCGGCGCAGGTTCAGGAGATCATCAAGCAGGCGCCGATGATACCGGAACTGGCCAAAGAGATAGAAAGCGCTTACGCCCAGATGGGCAGCGGCCTCGTGGCGGTACGTTCCTCCGCGACCGCCGAGGACCTGCCGGAAGCCTCCTTCGCTGGGCAGCAGGCTACCTTCCTCAACATCGAGGGAGGTGCGGAAGTAGTCAAGGCCGTGCAGAATTGCTGGGCTTCCCTTTTCGGGGCGCGCGCCATTTTCTACCGCCAGGAGCAGGGCTTCGAGCATTTCAAGGTAGGCATCGCCGTACCGGTGCAGCGGATGGTACAATCCGAGGCCGCGGGCGTGATGTTCACCGTGGAGCCGAACACCAGCGATCTTTCCAAGATTACCATCGAGGCCGTGCTGGGCCTCGGAGAGATGATCGTCTCCGGGGACGTCACGCCGGACCACTACCTGGTCGACAAGCAAAGCGAGACCATCATCAAGAAAGAGATCAAGAAACAGGAATGGAAACTCGTTAAAGCCGGGAAACCCACCGCAGAAGATCCCAACATCAAGATAAACCTCACCCCCCTCGAACAAGCCGCCCAAAAGATCACCGACGAAGAAATCATCACCCTGGCCAAGCTCGGCAACAAGCTGGAACAGCACTACGGGCACCCGCAGGACGTGGAGTGGGCGCGTGAAGGCGGCAAGATGTACATCGTGCAGACACGGCCGGTGACCACCATCAAGGCATCCACCGCCGACGCTTATACCATCGATGCCCCGGTACTGCTCTCCGGCGCTGCCGCCAGCCCGGGCGTGGCTTCCGGGCCGGTCAAGATCGTGCCCGACCCGTCCATGATCGATAAGGTCCTCAACGGCGACGTGCTCGTGGCGGAAATGACGACCCCGGATTTCGTGCCGGCCATGAAGCGGGCTTCCGCCATCGTGACGGACCGCGGCGGGCGTACCGCTCATGCCGCCATCGTTTCCCGCGAACTGGGCATCCCGTGCGTAGTAGGCTCCGAGAACGCAACGTCCCTGCTGAAAGACGGGCAGGTCATCACCGTGGATGGTTCCACGGGCAAGGTTTACCAGGGCAAGATAGAAGTCGCCAGCGACGTCAAGATGCGGGCACGCGGCGAAGTAGTGACCAAAACGAAGCTGCTGGCCAACCTGGCCCAGCCGGACATCGTCGATAGAGTAGCAACCCGCGATGTGGATGGCATCGGCCTGCTGAGGGCCGAGTTCATGGTAGCGGAGATCGGGGAGCACCCGAGCTACATGATCGAACAGGGCCGGGGGCACGAATTCACCGAGAAGCTCGCCGCCGAACTGATGAAATTCGCCAAGGCCTTCCATCCCCGCCAGGTCGTCTACCGCACCAATGATTTCAAGTCCAACGAGTATAAGTCCCTCAAGGGCGGCGAAAAGTATGAAGAAGACGAAGAGAACCCGATGATCGGGTACCGCGGCGCTTCACGCTACATCACGGACATCGAGACGTTCAAGCTGGAACTGGCGGCCATCAAGAGGGTCCGGGAGCAGTACGATAACCTGTGGGTAATGATACCGTTTGTCAGGACCGTGGATGAACTGAAGCGGACGAAGAAGATCGTGGAGGGTGAAGGCCTGGTACAGTCCGACACGTTCAAGCTGTGGATGATGTGCGAGGTGCCCTCCAACGTCATCCTGCTGGACAAGTTCCTGGATGTGGGCATCGACGGCATATCCATCGGCTCCAACGACCTGACGCAGTTGACGTTAGGCATCGACCGCGACAGTTCCAAACTGGCGGAGACATTCGACGAGCGCAACGAGGCCGTGATGATATCAATCGAAAAAGTGGTCAGGACCTGCAAGGCGCGGGGCGTGACCTGTTCCATCTGCGGCCAGGCGCCTTCCGTGTACCCGGAGATCACCGAGAAGCTGGTGGAGTGGGGCGCGACATCCATTTCCGTCAGCCCAGACATGATCGACAAGACACGGGACATCATCGCCGCGGCGGAGAAGAAGCTGGGCCTCTAGACTGCTCAACAACACTACGTCCATCCAGGGGCGGGTCAGTGACCCGCCCCTTTTTTGTGCCTGCGATCCGATTCGCCGACCTCATCCGCCGGTCTCTTCTCCGCGTAATAGAGAAGAGAGAAGAGACGAACATCCTGCTAGAAGTTTCCTTTCATGGGAAAAGCGAAGCGCTTTTGCCATTGTGACTGGATTCCCGGTAATACAGCTATGACACAACCAAGGGCCCGACCGGATACAGCATCATTCAAGACATTCGTGAGGAGCCGCGGGCAATAGATACGCCGGTGCGCATCAACCGACCAACTGGTACTGGTTATCCATGTCGTTCTCCGGTAACACCGGCGGTTTGAGAAAGAGTAAAACGAGAGTAGCCAGTGCCAGCAGCACTGCAAAGGTGATGAATGCCGCCGTATAACTGCCCGTGGTATCGAAAACCCAGCCGGAAAACACGGGGGCGAGAAAACCGAGAGGGGCATTGATAAACATGCCGACGCCGAGGATCGAAGCAAAGGCTTTCCTGCCGAAGAAGCGTCCACCCATCGAGAGCCGGAACGGCGTGACCGCCCCGTTCCCGAAGCCGACGAAAATAAGCAATACATAAGCGGTGACCACACTCTGGTGCAGGAGAAAGACGGCCAGGCCCACCGCCTGGAGAAACATGGCCAGGGCGGCGATGTACTTCAGCCGGTCCTTGGAGAAACGGTCCGCCAAGAACCCAGCGAAGAACCGGGAGGGAATGGCAAAGAAAATGAGCATGGAAAGCATGGCGCCGGCCATCGTTTCCGAAATTCCCATATCCGTTAAAAAAGGCACCACATGAACGCTGAAACCGCCCCAGACAAGGATGGAACACGACCAGGAAAAGAGCATCAGCCAGAAAGCGCTGGTTTTCAGGGCCTGTCTGAGAGTAAATTCATGTTCCTGGAAACTCTGGGCATACTCCAGGCCGGCAGCCACCATATCCGGCTTTCCAGACGTTGCGCCGTCATCCTGTATCCGGTAACCGTCAGGCAGGAAACCGTAATGCTCGGGGCGCCTGGGCCTGACAAAGATGAATATAAGGGGGATACAGGCAGCCATGACGATCGCCCAGATGAGGCAGGTGCTGCGCCACCCCTGGGAGACGACGAGCCAGGTGATGACCGGCACCACGGCGATCTGGCAAACGCCGATGACGGCGAACCGTATGCCAAAGGCCAGGCCCCTCTTGGCGACGAACCAGTCGCTAAGGGCTTTATCGAGCGCGATGGTCAGCGCCAGGTTCTGCCCGATGCCGATGAAGATGCCCCAGAAAACGTAATACTGCCACGGGGAATTGGCAAAGTTCATGAGGGCAAGACCCGCCACGACGAAGCCGATACCGGTGACGATGACCCACTTGGGACCGTATTTGTCTGAAAGCCAGCCGGTGAGGGGGCCTTCGATTCCGCCCTGCATCCGCGCGATGCCGGTGGCCACGGAGGTTGCCGCCCTGGAAAGGCCCAGTTCCGCGGCGAGGGGTTTGAAGATGACCGAGATGCCCTGCCCGACAAAGCCGACGCCGAGGCCCGAGACCACGGCGGTGACAACGACCATCCACCAGCCGGGATAGGCGCGGGTACTCTTAGCGTAGACCTGGGATTTAGACGGGCCGGGTACGTTATCCATTGCTTCTCTTCACCAGCATAGACCGGTAACGCATTTTACTCCCGGCGGGAGTGTTTAGGCAAACTGAGATTCGCCGTCACGGTTCTGGTTTTGGAGAGAACCAATTCATCCTCTGCAATCAAGCCGGGAATGACCCGTTCTAACGGCAGTTCAGTCCAAGTCTTGACAGCATTGTTAGCTAACCCTTATTATAAGTTTATACGCATATACTTATGAACATCGAAGAACAGGCTGCCCTATTCAGCGTGCTGTCAGACCCGACGCGATTAAAGCTGCTGCGGATACTGTCCCGGCAGCAGCGCCAAGGCGCGCTTTGCGTCAACGGCCTGGCTTTCCGGCTGGGAATAACCCAGCCGGCAGTGTCACAGCATCTCCGTGTGCTGAAAGAAATCGGCCTGGTGAAAGGCGAGCGGATGGGTTACCGCGTGCATTACTACATCGATCGGGAGAAACTCGAGGAAATCCGGGGGGTCACCGCGGAAACCCTCGCTCTGGAAGATACGGACCGTGAAATCTCAAGCTGTCCGCGGGAACACAAGGGAAATTCCTACCACGATTAAGCGTTCATATATCAAAGAGACAAGGAGATATGATGACAGTACTGTTGGTTTTAAACCGAAACCCCTATGACGGAACCGATGTTAGCGGGAACGCTTTGCGGCTGGGGGAGAAATTGCTCGACAAGAGTGCCGATCTCAAAATATTCCTCATGAACGATTCCATCGACCTGGCAAAGGAAGGGGTTACCCCACCAGAAGGCTACTTCAACTTGACCGAGATCCTCCAGGTTCTAATGGGTAAAGGGGTTCCGGTTAAAGTCTGCGGTACGTGCCTGGTTCGTTGCGGGATACACAAGAACAAGCCGCTGATCAGCGGAGCCGCAGAGGCAACGATGC
>CAZPSP010000171.1:0-5017 GCA_964589285.1 uncultured Dehalococcoidaceae bacterium
ACACCCTATCCTACACTCTTTCCCTACACGACGCTCTTCCGATCTACGGCATCGATGTTATCCAGCGCGATGCGGAGACCTTCCAGGATATGAGCGCGGGCTTTGGCCTGTTTCAAATCGTATTTAGTGCGGCGGGTAATGACCTCACGGCGGAACCGGATGTGTTCCTGGAGGGCTTCTTTCAGGCTGATGACCCGGGGCTGGCCGTCCACGAGCGCCAGCATATTGACGTGGAAGGCGCTCTGCATGGCGGTGTGCTTGAAGAGGTTATTGAGCACCTTCTGCTGGTCGGCCTCGCGTTTGAGTTCGATGACCACACGCATGCCCTGGCGGTCAGACTCGTCGCGGAGGTCGCTGATACCATCCAGCTTCTTGTTCCGGACCAGGTCCGCGATGGTCTCCAGGAGTCCCGCCTTGTTGGTCTGGTACGGGAGTTCACTGACGATAATCTGGCGGCGACCCGTGGCGGACGTCGTGAAATGGGCCTTGGCCCGGACGACTATCTTGCCGCGCCCGGTGCTGTAGGCATTGCGGATGCCTTCACGGCCCTGGATGATGCCGGCGGTGGGGAAGTCCGGCCCCTTGATAAACTGGTAGAGGTCCTCGGTGCTGGCTTCAGGGTTATCCACCAGGTAAGAAATGGCATCGCAGACCTCATTGAGGTTATGGGGCGGGATATTGGTGGCCATACCGACGGCGATGCCGGAGCCGCCGTTGAGCAGCAGGTTCGGGAGCCGGGCCGGCAGGACGGAGGGTTCCTTGAGGCTGTCATCGAAATTGGAGGTGAAATCGATCGTATCCCGGTCGATATCGACGAGCATTTCATCCGCGATGCGGGCGAGACGGGCTTCCGTGTAGCGCATGGCGGCGGGAGGATCGTTATCGACGCTGCCGAAGTTCCCCTGCCCGTCCACGAGCGGGTAGCGCATGGAGAAGTCCTGGGCCATGCGGACCATGGCGTCGTAAATAGCGGCGTCGCCGTGGGGATGGTATTTACCCATCACCTCGCCGACGATACGGGCGCTCTTGCGGTGGGGGCCGTTGGAGCGCACTCCCATATCATTCATGGCATAGAGGATACGTCTATGGACCGGTTTCAGGCCGTCACGCACATCCGGTAAAGCGCGGGAGACGATAACGCTCATGGCGTAGTCGAGGTAAGAACCCCGCATTTCGTCTTCTATATTTACCGGCCGTATTCTGCCTGTTACCATCCGTTATTCTTCCTCTTCTTCGTCATCCATGTCATGATCGTTATCCGCCAGCACTTCGCCTTCTTCACCGCCGACGATAGTGTAGCCGGTATCGTCCTCTTCCTCTTCTTCGTCAACCTTCAGCATGCGGTCTCCGGCGTAGGCCCTGAACTCGTCCATACCCTTGGGCGGGAAGGACAGTTTGCCGGCCTGGCTCGGGTCCTGGTAGGTTTCCCGGATCATGACGGTCATGGAGTCCGCCGCCGACTTAACGATAGAGGCCGAGTACTGGTTGCCGCCGATGATGAGGCGTATCAGGCGCTGGGCGTACTTTGAGTCCACCTTGCCCAGGTAGAGGCCCTTGTAGTAAACGACGAGCGCGGCGCCTTCAACTTTGAGGGAGACCTTGTCACCGGCGACGATCTTGGCTCGGTCTTCCTTCTGCGCGAGGTCGAACAGCGCCACGACGCCGGCCTTGCCGATCTCCTCGATGAAGTGATTGGGTTCGAAGGTATCGGTCTCGACCTCATCCGAATCGGCATCCCGGAGGTCGTTCAGGCGTCTCAGGTTACGCGCGGCGATAGCGTTATAGGGATCTATCTCCTGGGCGCGCCGGTAGGCCTCGCGAGAAGCGGAGTATTTACCGAGTTCCAGGTAAGCCCGGCCGAGCCGGTTATAAGAATCGACATCATCCGGAAACAGTTGAATAAGCTGCTGGTTGACCTCGACCGCGTCATGCCATTTAGCGCGCATGGCGAGGTCGATAGCCTCCTTGCTGCGTTGTTGTTTAAGTCTGATCAGTTTATCTTCATCACGAGTGGTCATGCACAGCCCCGCAAACACACCATAATAAGTAACCTATTCTACACCCTGTATGGTGCCGGCACAAGGGAAAAATGACGAATTTTTGTCCTTTATTGACAATAACCCCGGTGGCAGATACAATTTCATTAGGGATTACCCCATTAATATTAAAGGAGTCCATTCTAAAATGCAAGAAAAAGTGACCGAGGTCCTTGATAAAGTGCGTCCCGCGCTACAAAGGGACGGCGGCAACGTGGAGCTGGTGGAAGTGACCGAAGACGGCACCGTGAGGGTGCGCCTGGTGGGCGCGTGCGCCGGCTGCCCGATGTCCAAGCTGACGCTGAAGAACGGCATCGAGCGCATCCTCAAGCAGGAAGTGCCGGAAGTCAAGGAAGTAGTCTCCGTCCAGTAACGGCGCTTACATAGTGTGGAACTAAAGCCTCCCGGAATACCGGGAGGTTTTTTTTACTTGGCAGGTGAAGCGGCGGCTACGGGTTCAGTCCTGTTTGTCGAGTTCGAACGCCTGGTGGAGAGCCGCGACGGCGTTTTTGACGCTGGCTTCCTCGATGATGCAGGTGATGCGGATCTCCGAGGTGGTGATGAGTTCGATATTGACGCCGGCGTCGCTGAGGGTGGCGAACATACGCGAGGCATAGCCGGGCGCGTTCTGCATACCGCTGCCGATGATGCTGACCTTGGAGAGTCTGGCATCGGCGACGCACTTTTCAGCCTCGATTATGGGAGCTACCGATTCCACGACGGCCATGGCCTTTTCCAGCTCCCCGCGCGCCACGGTGAAGGTGAGGTCGGTAATCTTCTGGATACTGGCGTTCTGGACGATGGTATCGACGCTGATGCCGGCCTCAGCCAGGGGCACGAAAATAGCGGCGGCGATACCGGGATGGTCCGGCACGCCGACGACGGTTATCTTGGCGACATCCTGATCGATAGCGATGCCGCGGACTTTGTTACGAATCTCCATAGTCACCTCTCCATGAATCAGCGTACCGGGGTGGTCATTAAAGCTGGAAGCGACGAGAATGGGCACCCGGTACAGTTCCCCGAGTTCCACGGCGCGGGGGTGGATGGCCTTGAAGCCGTAGGTGACCATTTCCAGCATCTCGTCGTAGCTGATATCGGCCAGCTTACGGGCTTCTTTGATGACGCGCGGGTCCGTGGTGTAGATACCGTCCACGTCGGTATACCGCTCGCAGCGTTCCGCGCCGAGGGCGGCGGCGAGGGCGACGGCAGTGGTATCCGAGCCTCCCCGGCCGAGGGTGGTGACATCCATATCCTCGGTGATGCCCTGGAAACCGGCGACGATGACGATGTTGCCTTTTTCCAGTTCCCGGGTAATGCGGCGGGGATCGATATCCCGGATACGGGCGCTGTTATAGACGGCATCCGTCTTGATGCCCGCCTGGGCGCCGGTGAGGCTGATGGCCTCGTATCCACATTTATGTAAAGCCATCGCCAGCAGCGTGCTGGAGACGATCTCGCCGGTGGAGAGGAGGACGTCCAGTTCCCTCATGGCCGGTTTATCGTTTATCTGAGCGGCGAGGGCGAGGAGGTCGTCAGTAGTATCACCCATAGCGGAGACGACGACCACCACCCGGTGGCCGGCCTGCCTGGTCCTGACGATGCGGTTGGCGACGTTGATTATTTTAGCGGCGTCCGCCACCGAACTGCCGCCGTATTTTTGCACAAGCAATGCCATGCTTCAGCCTCTAGGGATACGTATTCGCGCAGGTACTCTGTTGCGCAACTGCGGGATTTACGGAGCGTGATACCCCCTATCCCACCAGTTCCCGCATTATTGTATAACCTTTATCGATGAAAACTCCAGTTGCGGCGGCTTC
This sequence comes from uncultured Dehalococcoidaceae bacterium, assembly GCA_964589285.1. GTDB lineage: Bacteria > Chloroflexota > Dehalococcoidia > Dehalococcoidales > RBG-16-60-22 > DAOUEG01. The sequence goes on from CAZPSP010000171.1 coordinate 3,857, forward strand.
TGCTTCCGTGAAGCGCGCGGCGCCGTTGGACTTTACGCCATCGCCCCAGACGAGGAACGGGACGGGTTCCGGCGTGTGGGTGCGGAGGGTCAGGGGGGTAGGATGGTCCGGCATGACCAAAACACGTAAATCCCTATTTTTGTCATCCAACAGCCGTCCGAGCACTTCGCGGTCGATGTCCTCGATGGCCTGTATCTTTTCACCGGCACGGCCGCCGTGGCCGGCCTCGTCCGGGGATTCGATGTGGATAACGACGAGGTCGTGGTCATCAAGGGCCTGGAGTGCTCCCAATGCCTGGGCGGCGTAATCGTTATCCGGCCCGTCCGTAACGCCGGGTATCCGCAGGATATCCATGGCGGCTATTTTAGCCAGGCCGCGGAGAAGGTCGACGCCGGAGGTCATGGCGGCGGAGAGGCCGTAGGTTTCTTTAAAAGGCGGCATGGCGGGAGCGGGGCCGGCGCCCCAGAACAGCCAAATGGTGGTAATCTCGCTTTCTCCCCTCTTCCGCCTCGAAATATTGACCGGATGGTCTTTCAGGACCGGCTCAGAGCGTCTCATGAGGTTTCTGATGAACTTGCTGCCTGCTCCGCGGGGCAGGTATTCATCGACGGGTTTATCCGGTATGTCATGCGGGCCGGTGCAGACCGCCTGAAGGGAGTCCTCCCTGCCCCGCAGCTTGACGTACTGGCGGTAACCGGTGCCGGGGTAGAAGATGACGTCTTCACCGCCGAGTTCTTCATTGAGGGTCCTGACGATGTCCGCTGCTTCCGGGGTGGTGATATGGCCGCCGCTGTAGTCCTTCATAACGCCGTCCTGTACGGTGACGAGGTTGCAGCGGAAGACGACCTCGCCGGGGAGGATGTCGATGTCCAGGCTTTTGGCTTCGATGGAGGCGCGGCCTTTGTAGTAGACGACGGGGTCGTAGCCGATGACGCTCATGCAGGCCAGGGCGCTGCTCGGTTCCATGCCCGGCGGCACGGTACGGACGAGACCCATCCGGCCGGACTTCGCCATTATGTCAAGATTGGGGGTGCGGGCCAGTTCCAGGGAGGTCTTGTTGTCCCGGTCCGGCAGTGGGAGACCGGCGGCGCCATCGGTGATCACAAGTGCGTATTTCATAATTTACTTCGTAATTCCTCTTTTGCGGTCTTGCGCAATTAC
>CAZPSP010000172.1:0-5015 GCA_964589285.1 uncultured Dehalococcoidaceae bacterium
CCACGACTGAAATCAGACGACATGAAAGTACAGGGAACGTGGGTCGATCCGACCCGCGAGGAACTGGACCGGCAAGCGGAGTTGATACGGAAAGCGCTTGGATAGAACGCTCTACTTCTCCACGGTGACGGTATCGGCAAGCCAGTAGGGACCTTCAAAGGGGTAGCCGGGATAGCTCAAGTCCGCAGCCTTCTCCTGGGCGGTCCGGGAATCGACCTCTTTACCGGTGATCGTCAATACGTCGCCGAGGCTGGCTATCTTTTCGCCGGTTTCTAAATCTTTTACCCAGACAGTCTGCGAATCCGACCAGCCGAAACAGCCCCGGGGCCAGAGCACCAGGTAGCCATTAACGCGGAGTTCATTGTTTTCCAGGACGAGTTCGCCGGTGATCTCGCCGGTCGCCTCAAACTCTTCAGGCTGCCGCTGCCGGGGAAAGAGATGCTGCACCCGGACGGGGCGGAAATCCTCCAGTAAAGGGACCTCCACGTGGATGGAAACAGGATGAACGACATAGCCGTTCTTGCTGCCCACACCGATGATGAGATCGAGCGAGTCGGGGGTGGGTTTGTCTTCCCAGACGTAGTCTGCATCGACCACCAGCAAGCCGGTAAGGTCGCCCGGTGTATCTCCGGCTATAAGTATCGGATAGCCGGCGGACACCCAGGATCTGCCGCCCTGTTCAGGCTGGCCGCTCGTCGATATGCCGGCGAGGTTGGAGTAGTAGGGGTCGTCGAATTCCACCAGGGAATTACTCAAGCCGGTCACTTTCCAGCCTTCCGGGAACACCAGTCCAACACCACCCCAGTCCGCGGGATCGAGTTCCACATCCATGATAATCTGAACGGTGATGTCGTCCGGTTGTTCCAGGTCCCCTTTGACGAAGACCGTGCCTCTGGTCCAGGTAGACAGGTTGACTGAAGAAGCATTTAGGGAAAATTCACGGAAATTGATAACGTCCTTATTGGTAACACGCTCAATCATCCCCTGTCCGCCGCAGCCGGCCAGCGGCGCCGCCAAACATAAGGCCGCAATGGCAAGAAAGATAATTCTTTCTATTAATCTGTTATTTTTTACCGGCATCCTGTAAAAGCGTCTCTCATTAACGATACATAGCGATAACTGAAACAAGTATACTATAATGAAAATGAGATGAACAAATCCGCCGAAACCAGCCATTCACCAGACCAGCCCCCTGCTCTGCCTTTCCGCTGGTCATATGTCGCCCTGCCTATAGCGGTCACTGCCCTGACCATCGTGCTGACCATCATTTTCTACGGGCTGCTGCCGGCTCAGGTGGCGTACCGTCTGCAGGACGATCCGGGAGCGCTGGTCGGCCGCGGCGTCCTGGTCGCCTGGCTGATCGTCCCGCAGGCGCTGTTCACGCTCGGCTCGTTCGGGCTGGTAAAGCTGGTGCTGATGGCTGCCCAATATGCCCCGGATGACAATTCCCTGATCATGAAGATCGTGCCGCTGGTAGGCAACATGACTACCATCGTGCAGCTTGTCATCCTCCTGGCAGCGATACAGATTTTACTTTACAATGCATATGAAATAAGCACCGGCCCCCTCTGGGCGCCGGCAGTCGCCGTGCTGGCCCTCGGGGCCATCTACCTGGCAACGCGGTTCGCCGGTTACTACCGCCAGGCGCGACGCCAGCAGAAAGAACTTCCCACAGAGTAACGATACGGAGTAAAGAAATGGCAGATAAACCAACCGTCACCATGGACAAAATAGCCTCGCTCGCCCAGCGGCGCGGGTTCATTTTCCCGAGCAGCGATATTTACAGCGGTCTCTCCGGCTGCTGGGACTACGGTCCGGTGGGCGTCGAACTGAAGCGCAATGTCAAGGAAGCCTGGTGGCGGGCCATAGTCCACGAGCGCGACGATATGGTCGGACTCGATACGAGCATCCTGATGAACCGGCGGGTGTGGGAAGCCAGCGGACACGTGACGGAGTTCTCCGACCCCCTGGTGGAGTGCAAGGCCTGTCACCTGCGGTTCCGCGCCGACCACCTGGAAGGCGACTGCTGCCCGACCTGCGGCGGTGAATTCACCGAACCGATGCAGTTCAACCTGATGTTCAAGACGTTCGCGGGACCTGTGGAATCGGAAGCGAACATCGTCTACCTGCGGCCGGAGACTGCCCAGGGCATCTTCGTCAACTTCCAGAACGTCATCAACACCACCCGCAAACGGCTGCCCTTCGGCATCGCGCAGCAGGGCAAGTCCTTCCGCAACGAGATCACGACCGGCAACTTCATCTTCCGCTCACGTGAATTCGAGCAGATGGAGATAGAGTACTTTGTCAAGCCGGGCACGGACGCGGATTGGTTCGAGCACTGGCTCCAGGCACGGCTCGACTGGTACACCAGCCTCGGCATCAAGCGGGAGAACCTGGAAGTCTACGAGCATCCCAAGGAGAAGCTCTCCCATTACGCCCGGCGCGTCTGCGACATCAGGTACCGTTACCCGCAGGGTTTCGATGAACTCGAAGGCCTGGCCAACCGGACGGACTTCGACCTGAAGCAGCACGCGCAGTTCAGCGGCAAGTCCATGGACTACTTCGACAACGAGGCGAACGAGCATTATATCCCCTATGTCATCGAACCTTCCGCCGGCGTGGACCGCTGCGTCCTGGCCTTCCTTTGCGACGCCTACGACGAGGAGCCGGACAAGGACGAGATCCGCACGGTGCTGCATTTCCACCCGGACATCGCGCCCATCAAGGTCGCCGTCCTCCCGCTCAGCAAGAAGGAAAACCTCAATGCCTGCGCCCGTGACGTCTACGGCGGCATCAGAAAGCGCATCAACTCTCAGTACGACGATACCCAGAGCATCGGGCGGCGCTACCGGCGTCAGGACGAACTCGGCACGCCCTATTGCGTGACGGTGGATTTCCAGAGCCTGGAAGACAACCAGGTCACCATCCGGGAGCGCGACTCCATGGCGCAGATACGGGTACCCATCGCCACCGTTGCCGAGACGCTGGTCAAGAAGCTCGGCGGCGAGGACTTCACGGTGCTGCCGGAGGGCGGAAGTATTGTGAGCATAAAATAACCGCCATGCAGCAGCAGTATGTCAACATCCGGCTCGTCGAAGCGGACGAGTCCCTCAAGGACCTGAGTTACGATATCAGCAAAGCGGCGTACTACGACCTCATTGAGCGGACGTTCGGCTGGAAAGAGGAAAAACACCGGGAGTACCACGAGCGCTACTGGAAAGAACAGCGCCCGTCCATCATCTTTCTCAGCGACAGGCCCATCGGCACGGTGCGGGTGGTCGATGACGGCGACGCGATGGAAATCTCGCAATTCTGCATCCTTCCCGAATACCACAACCAGGGCATCGGGACAAGCATCCTGCGCGGCCTGCTTGAACGGGCCGATACGGCGAATCACAAGGTCTGCCTGATGTGCATCAAAGCCAATCCCGCCCGCGCTCTGTACGAGCGGCACGGGTTCGAAACCGTCTCCAGCGACGACGAGTTCTTCCACATGGAAAGAGAACCGAACCCTTTACCGCGATAAGGAGTCAGCGTGAAGTATGAAGCGATCATCTTCGACCTGTTCGGGACATTGGTGGACAATTTTTCGGTGGCCGGGTATTTTGCCGTCCTCGATGAGATGGCGAGGACACTTGGTGTGCCGGAAAAGGAGTTCGGCCGCGTCTGGCGGGAGGCGTTTACCGAGCGCAGCACCGGCATTCACGGCAGCGGGGGGAACAACTACCGGGTGCTCTGCGGACGTCTCGATGTGACGCCGAGCGATGAGCAGATAGCCGAAGCTTACCGTGTGCGCCTCGATTTCACGGTGAAATCGTTACAACCGCGACCGGATACCATTTCAACCCTGGAAACCATCAGGCAACGCGGCTACAAGACCGCCCTCGTCAGCGACTGCACGGAAGAGGTGCCCGCCATCTGGCAGGAGACGCCCTTCGCGCCTTGTTTCGACGTGACGGTATTTTCCTGCGTAGCCGGGGTCAAGAAACCAGACCCACGCATTTACCAGCTGGCGCTGGACGGATTGGGATTACGTTCGGAGGAGTGCCTGTATGTGGGAGACGGTTCCAGCACGGAGTTGACCGGCGCGCGGAACGTGGGCATGGACGCCGTGCTTATTCTCGATCCGGGCGAGACGGTGGACACTCATTACGTCCAGCGGGAAGAGGACTGGAACGGGCCGAGGATTGCTTATTTACGGGAAGTGCTGGATTTGTTGTAGATACTCAACTCAGCATGGTGAGTTCGATCATGGCAATGAGGTTGTTGAGGACGTGGAGTAAGATGGGCGCCCATAATGACCTGGTCTTGAGTCGCACCAGCCCGAGGACAATGCCGAAGGCAAATATCATCCCTATCTGAAAAGGCGAGTACTGGACGTGCTGGACCGCCCAGAACAGCGAAGTGAGGATAATGGCCCCGGCGGGACCGATCTTCGACCGCGCGAAACCCTCGAAGAGGAAGCCGCGCATCCAGATCTCCTCGTAGAGCGGGGCAAAGATGACGAAGGCTATCCACACGAGGACCGGCCAGATCTCCACGCTGTAGAGCGCCAGGTCGGAACTGCCCTCCCCCGGCTGGTTGGTCACGATGTTCATCAGGACCACAAATCCGTAATACAAGCCGAAGACCAGGAGCAGCAGGAATAGCGTACGCGGGCGGAACTTACGGAAACCCAGGTACTCAGCAAAGGGAAGTCCGTGCCTGGCACGGATGATCAGCCAGATGAGCGCCGTGCCGATGACGCCGTTGACAACAACAGATATGGAAGTAATGACGCCGCCGTACTGATCGAGGAGGTCCATGATACTGTCCATGGAAATGCCGGCGCCTTCCCAGACAACCATATAGACAAAGGCGAGGAAAAATCCGATGATGACCTGGACAACCAGGGTGATGAAGAAAATAACCAACCCGAACCCGAACGTGGCCCAGCCTCCCCAGACCGGTTTTCGCGGGGGCAGTCCTGGTATTTCCTGCCAGGGGCCTCTCCCTTCCGGGAGCAAGAAATGATA
>CAZPSP010000173.1:0-4956 GCA_964589285.1 uncultured Dehalococcoidaceae bacterium
TACTGACCTGAGATACCGGGATTTCAGAAGCTCTTACCCTTGTGATACTCTCCAATTGTTCACAGGATGCCCTGGTAAGGTGTTCTATTTTCTTTTCGGGTTCAGGCAAAGACTCCCCGCCGAGATACTGGTTGATCGATGACGCAGCCCTGCGTCCGGCGGCGATTGCCGCCACGACAGAGGCTGAACCGGAGGGAATGGTGGCATCACCGCCGGCGAATACCCCGGAAAGACTCGTCGCTTGGGTATTCGCGTCAGCCGCTACCAGTCCTCGCGTCTCCTCCAGTAGGTTACCTGTCCAGGACAGGTCGGGACGCTGACCGATTGCCAGCATGACCCGGTCCGCTTCTACATTTTGTTTCACCGATGTATCGTAGACGGGAGAAAAGCGATGATCGCTGTCATAAACCGAGGAACACCGGACCAGTTCCATGCCAGTCAGTTGACCGTTTTCCTTGAGTACCGCGGAAGGTCCCCAGGACGGCATCAGTCTGATGCCTTCTTTTTGTGCCTGGATGATTTCTTCTCTCAAGGCCGGCATTTCAGGTTCGGATTCCAGGCAGGCCACCATTACATTCTGAACACCCAGCCGCCTGGCGGTGATGGCCACATCCATAGCCACACTGCCGCCGCCGATAACGAGAAGGTTCTTCCCCGGTCGTTCCCTCTCTCCATCGGCGACCTGCTTCAGGAACGCGAGGCCGAACGTCAGCAGATCCTCATCCTCGATACCGAGAGAAGTCTGCCTCCATGCCCCGGTAGCGCAGAACACCGCGTCATACTCGCTCTTGAGCTTTTCCAGAGTAACATCTTTTCCAACGGTGGTCCGGCACTGGAAGCGGATGCCCATGTTCTCAAGGGCCTTTGTCTGTTTCCTTACATCATCCTTTTGCAGACGGTATGCCGGAATACCGTACATCAACATACCGCCCGTCTCATCGAATTCTTCGATGACCGTCACTCCATGGCCGAGTTTCCGCAGAAAATATGCGGCGGAAAGTCCCGCCGGGCCGGAACCGATGACGGCCACGCGCTTGCCGCTTTCTTTTTGGGGTGAACTGTAAAACTCGCCGGCGTGATCAAGGATGTAATCACCGACGGAGCGTTCGATCGACCGTATAGACACAGCCTCATCAAGTTCGTTGCGGTTGCATTCGCTTTCACAAAAACGAGGGCAGATCCTTCCCGTCATGGCCGCCAGGGGGTTGTACTCGATCAACGCCTTCGCAGCTTTTTCCAGGTCGCCGTCCCTGATGCTGGCAAGATAGCCGGGTATATCCGTACCGGCCGGACATTTTTGGGCACATGGCGGATCGCCGACCCTGACCGCCCCGAAAATCGAGTGGTACCGGTTATCGCCGAGCACGGCATGGCACATTTTGCCGCCTTTTCTGATGCAGTCGAACCGGTTTTCCTCTTTCCGGAAATACCAGCACCGTATGAGCTGGCAGATATTGCCGCCGATTGTCCCCATCTCCCTGACATGAGGCGAAGCCGTCCTGCCGGTAGCTTCTGAGAGTGCCGGATAGTCCGCCTTGACGGTAGAGTTGACGGAGATATCATGAAGGCGGGCCAAAGCCCCGATCCTGAGCATCCCGTCCTCTTCCTTGATATAGTCCATACCGGGAATGGATTTAAGATTGACCAGCGCTTCGGGGTAGTCATTGAGTATCTCAAACCTCATCGTGCCGATAACGTCCGTACCGCCGGCGATGATCCAGGCCTTGCTTCCGTACTTCTGAAGCAGCGAGGCAGCATCCTCAATCGAGGAAGCATTGATATGGTCGAATTTCATTAAGCTTTTCATTTTACTGCTTCGTTATCCCTTTCCCAGCGCTTGCAGGACCCGTTCCGGTGTTACCGGGGTATATTCGATCCATTTGCCGATGGCGTTGTATACGGCGGGAACAAGCAACGCCGCGGCAGTTGCAGCCTTGCCGGCTTCGCTGCAGCCGTAAAGTCCATAGGGACTGTAACCAAGATGCGTTTCCACGAGAGGGGATTCGATGTCCCCGAGATCGAGTATGGTCAAAACCGGATAACCCAGGAAATTATCATTCAGTTTGACACCGGTCCGGGGGTCGTAGAAAATAGCCTCAGTTGCGGAGACACCGATGCCTTCATAAGCGCCGCCGTATAACTGTGCTTCATTCACGTTAGGGTTGATAGATTGGCCGAGATCGTAGGAGTGAACGAGTTTCGTCACCTCTACCTTTCCGGTCTCCGTATCTACCTCGACTTCAACAAAACAGGCCTGTCTGGCCATACTGTACTGTTCGCCCGGGTTGTACGGCTCGGGAGGCGTCACGGACGCGAAAAAGGGGCCGTTCTCCATCCATCCGGTCATATGAGAGGAAACGATTTCACTTACCGCTACTTGATTAGCTGGATTCGCCTTTTCATAAATCATGCCTTCTCTTATATCGATCTGATCGATAGTTTTTCCTTCAAAAGGAGAAGGCTTCGGCGGAGGCTGGAAGCCGGGGAAGCCTCCCGGCACCGGAATGGGCTTCAAGGCATATTCGAGGAGTTGCTTCTTTAGCTCCCTGGCGGTCAGTATGAGGCCGTAGGAATTGATCGAGGACCCCATGGAACCGGCCGGGTGCGCCGCATCGAATGATGCAAACTCCTTGAACTCGATCTTGACATCTTCATACCGTATACCCAGTTCGTCAGCTACGATCTGGCAGTACGTTGTCGGCGCAGACTGGCCGCAATCACACCGGCGGAAGAATATGGTGACGCTTCCATCCCGGGCTAACGATATGCCGGGGTGAGGATGGTTGCCCGTACTGTAGCGGTTGCCGGTGGCCCAACTGGCTACCGCGTAGAAACCGACGCCATGCATCTTGCCGTTAGGCAGCTTCCTGGCAGCCGGCGGATGCCACTTATTGTCCCAGTCAAAGGCAGCTTTGCCGGCTTCTACTACCTCTTTGAGACTGTCCCTGACGGGCATCCCGAGCTTCTTTTTTACGTTCTCGTCCAGCCACGCCATATCGCGCCCTTTAGCGCCGTCATTGATAAGTTGTACCTGTATGGGGTCCATACCCAGATGGGCTGCTACTTTGTTTATGACCATATTGGCCAGCGTGCAGTTCTCGGCGCCGTCTTTCCAGCAGGATTCATGCCCTTTGCTCCAGTAAGCGTGTATCTGCCGGACAAATACGTTGGGTGTCTTGATGACATCGATGAATTTCGAATGGATCGGATGGCCTTCATGCTGATAGAGTTCTATCTTGATAGCTACTATTGTTCCATCATTATTGAAACCCACTTTGTAACGGCCTATTCCGGTCTCGTAACTTGTTCCTTCCCATGACATACCGTAGTCATCGATGAGTTTTACCGGACGGTGGGTTTTTTTAGTGGCTATGACCGCATATCGGCATAGCTGAGCGGAATATCCCATCTGGTTGGCGCCGAACATGGCGCCGTTGTGCGGGGTATGAAACTTGATCTTAACCTCGGTGTCGAATTCCGGCAATATCCCGAACCGGATATCCCTGCCGGGCGCTCCTCCGTGAAACCAGAATTCCAGCTCTCCTCCCTTTCCGTTCTCTTCCCCTTTCCAGTGGGCTACCATGCAGCCCGGTTCCGGAGTGGCCCAGATATCATCCTCAACCTTTGTCAAAGAAAATTCGATGACGTTTTCACTTTCCGTAAAGCCCTTTTCGACATCCCCCTGGTTAACAATTACTATGTCCTTCAAAATATTGTTCTTGTCATTGATTTCCGGGTGTAACAGAGGGGCATCAGGCTTCAGCGCCTCTTCCGGGTCCAGAATAAAGGGTAGCTCCTCCCATTCGATCCCTTCTCCTATCAGTTTGAGAGCCTGATCGCAAATCTCCTCGCTGTCAGCGACGACGATTGCCCCTACTCTCACCCCGAAGAAGTCCGCGGTGTCAGGAAGGATGGAATCCCGCCACCAGTACCATCCCATCTCCCTTGGAAAATAGTCTTTTAAGTCAATAGTCTCGTCATCGCATCTGATAACCGTCCAAACTCCCGGCAGCGCTTCTGCTTTGCTGGTGTCCATGTTCTTGATGCGGGCATGTGCGTGGGGAGAACGGTAAATCTTTGCATACAGCATGCCCGGAAGGTAGACATCATTGGCATAAACCGCCCTCCCGGTGACCTTCTCCGCAGCTTCTTTCGGGCGCAGTCCGCGTTTACCGATATAGCCATCCTTCGGCGGTCTCCAAAGCCATGGTTTGTTCTCTGCTGATTGCTCTACCATTTTAATCTTCCCCTCGTAATTCCCTGGCTGCTTCCTGGATAGCTTTAATGTGTACTGGATAGGTTCCACAGCGGCAGATATTGCCGCCGAGAGCCTCTTTGATCTCATCCGCGGTGGGATCCGGATTCCGGTCCAGTAACGCTTTAGCGGTCACCAGGAAACCCGGAGTGCAGTATCCGCATTGCGCTACCCAGTTTCTGATATAAGAATCAACCAGCGGGTGCTTGGCATCAGCGATTCCTTCCGCTGTCTCGATGACTGTGCCGTCACACTCCACGGCCAACAGGGTACAAGACAGCACAGCCCTGCCATCCATGATTACCGTGCAAGAACCGCAGGCCCCGTACCCCCCGCACATGTCTTTGACGGATGTCAGCCCCAACTCTCGCCGCAGGACATCCCGCAACGTCCAGTTTGGCTGGACCTGGACCCGATATTCTTTCCCGTTGACGATGAGCTTCACGGTCCGGGAAGGAACAGGTGACGTCACAGATACTGCAAGGCCTTCTGTTGTCATGGTTTTTGTTACTTCTGTCATCATATTCCCCTGTGTTTATTGCCATTTCGATTCTGAAAACAAAAATTCCAAGAAAAATTATAATACGTATACGTACATCATGCGACCAATATATACTGTATCGTCAGCGGATGTCAAATCCGAAAAGAAATGAGGCGGGAAATGTGAAATGCACGAGCGCCTTGTGAGCGCAAATCTAGAT
>CAZPSP010000174.1:0-4935 GCA_964589285.1 uncultured Dehalococcoidaceae bacterium
TTCTTCCAGATCATCCGGGAAGCCACGAAGAAGTACGGCGCTCTCTACATCGCTGACGAGGTGCAGTCCGGCGCCGGACGGACGGGTAAAATGTGGTCTATCGAGCACACCGGGGTCATTCCGGACATGCTGACCTGGGGAAAAGGCATGGGCGGCGATGTTCCGATGGCCGGGGCTACCTTTAGCTCAGAGATCAATGACTCGCTTCCGGAAGGTTCTCAGCCGGGGACCTTTGCCGGTAATGCTCTTGCCTGTGCTGTCTGCATGACCAACATCGATCTCATTACGGACAAAGAGATGGACCTGCTCGGCCGGGCTACGAACCTGGGCGCTGAAATCAGCGGCCTGTTTAAAGATGCGGCGAAGACCGTGAAAGCTATCGGCGATGTCCGCGGCCGCGGCCTGATGATCGGCGTCGAGGTCGTTGCGGACCGAAAAACAAAAGAGCCGTTGTCCGACGATGCCTGCGGCGAGATAGCCGTAAAACTGTTGAATTCCGGCATCATCATGACGCCTTGCGGCCGCTACGGTAACGTCTTCCGTTTCATGCCGCCGCTAACGGTTCCGAGGGAGTACGCACTGAAAGCCACCGAAGTCATGATCGATATATTGAAAGGTTATTAGCCGGCAGTACATCGTTCCGGTAAAATATCGGATTGCAATGAAGGCAAATCCAGTTATTTGGAGGATATCCTATGCATAAACCGACTAAATCCCGGTGGCAGCCATTGACCCCTGATCTGGTGATGTTCAACGGGAACATCATCACCGTAGACAAGGAATTTACAATCGCAGAGGCCGTGGCCGTAAAGGGTGACAGAATCATCGGTGCTGGCACCTCCGCGGATATGAAAAAACTGGCCGGCGAGAATACCAGGCTGATGGACCTGGAGGGCGCAACGGTGCTGCCCGGCATAAATGATGCGCATTGCCACCTCAACGGTTTCGGGCTGGAAAGGCCGCCGATGCAGATCGATCTTGGCTATCCGGCCATAAAATCGATCGCTGAAATGAAAGCCGCTGCCGCCGCCCGGATAGCCGAAGTCGGGCCGGGCAAGTGGATCTCCGGCTGGGGATGGGACAGGGGTTTTCTGGCGGAAACGAAAGGCGACCCAGACCACTGGCCCACACGGCATGACCTCGATCCGATCAGCCCGGATAATCCCATTGCTTTCACCGAATTCTCCGGACACGTCCTGCTGGTCAACAGCAAAGCCCTGGAACTTGCCGGGATCAACAAAGATACTCCCCAGCCTGCCCAGGGCTTTATCCAGAAAGATGCGGATGGCGAACCTACCGGTATCCTCTTTGAAATGACCTTTCCCGTACGGGCTCTGATGCCGCACCCGACCGAAGAAGAACGTAAGGCCGGCATTCTCAACGCCATGGCTGAACTGAACTCACTCGGTATCACCTGCGTTACCGAGCCCGGACTCGGTCCCGAGGTGATCAGGATTTACACCGATCTTCACAACCAGGGAAAATTCTCCCTGCGGGTCAATTGCATGATATCCGGCGGACCTTCCCTGGCAACCGTGAAAGATGTCGTCGACCATGTCGGCACCGGCACCGGCTTCGGTGATGAATGGCTGAGAATATCAGGACTCAAGCTGCTGGCTGACGGTATACCCCCTTCAAAAACAGCCTTCATGTATGAAGATTACATCGGCGGGGGGCACGGCCAGTTGCTCGTGGAAGGTGATACCGACGAGGAAAGATATGACATGCTGATCAGCATGATCAAGTACGCCAGCCACCATGGATTCCAGGTCGGTATCCATGTCACTGGAGACCGGGGCATCGATGCGTGTGTCGACGGCTATATCGCGGCTTTGGAAGAACGTCCCTGGGATGCCAGGCATTACATCATCCACACAGACTATGCAACCCCGCAATGCATCGAGCGCATGGCGAAGCATAACATCGGTTCCAACGTGCAGACAGCTATTAAATGGACCATCGGCAACCTGATGGTAGGTATCACGGGAGAAAAAAGAGCGGCATATCACTGGCCGCTGAAAACGCTGTTCGACAGCGGCGTAAGGGTCTCCAACAGTTCCGATGCTTCCGTGACCTATCCGGACTGGCGGCAGGGAGTTGAATCCGCGGTACTGCGTAAGGACAAGGCAACCGGCAAAGTCATCGGGCCGGAGCAATGCATTACTGTGGAAAGAGCCATCCAGGCATACACCATCAACGGGGCCTGGCAGGACCACCAGGACCACGTCAGGGGATCGATCGAAGTCGGTAAACTGGCGGATTTCACGATCATCGGGGACGATATCCTTTCCATCGACCCGGACAGGATACACGAAATACCGATCCTCTATACGATCGTCGGCGGCAAGATCGTCTATCAAAACCCCAAATCATAACGGAACGAGAGGGAAACAACAAAACGAGCGTTATTGAGATTTCTCAGGACAAGCTGCTAAAGTCATACCCTTTTCTCTGTCGTTCATGTGGAGCTGCAAAATGAATGACCAAGAGTCCTCTGCCGTCTCGGAGAATCTATTTCAGGAATTAAGAGACAGATTATCAGCGGACAACCTCAAGAGGTCCGGGTGCACCCAGGCGCTGGTAACCGGCCTGACATCCTTGCAGGGCAATATGACCGGGCAGTGCGTGGACGGTCCGGCGGGTGCATGGCCGGGTTTCATCAAGCTGGTGGTACCGGAAAGAGGCAACCGGTACCTGACCGTGGGCGGATTAGCCGAAGAAATATTCCCCTTGCTCAATGAAAAAGGCATTGCCTGTTCCCAGGGACTACGCCTGACAAAAGGATTTCCTCCGCCGCCCGCGGGCCAGCCTGCTTTCGTTCCCGCCGGGGAGATGATGAGGACCTGCAACAACGCGCAGGAATTCGTCACGATGTGGTCGGAGAACTATATGAGGCATGGCGCTCCCTGGGGAGGCCGGTGTAATCTGGTGGTCGATCCGCAGATGGGCTACTGCCTGGAAGGCGCCAACTTCACCTACAACGATCCATCCGTGTATACCATTCACGGACCGATGTATGACCAGGTCTTTGCTTCAGCTAATTTCTACATTTCCAGGAGACTTAAAGCACTGGCTGAAGGTGGTATCGGGGCGGGCTACAACCGCGCCAGGCGCCTGTGGCAGCTCCTGATCGACCGGCAGTACGACGCCATTGTCATGCAGCCGAAAATGGGCGGCATCTCGTTATCCTACTTCATGAAATGCCTGAGAGACCATGGCAACGTGAAACCGGAAGACGGGAGGCTGAGTTCGTATATCTCGGAAGAAAGGGGCGACAGCGCCCTTTGCTGCCATGGCTTATGGGAATACACTTCCAATGCTTTTATCGGCGTTTCCCGGCCTGACCATACCGATCTGTTCAGTTGTGAATGGATGACACCGAGCCAGCCATGCATCTCTCCTTTCCTGCCGGTTTTCATCGGTGTGAACGAAATCCCTGAAGCACTGAGCACCACACGAGCCTACGAGCTGTTCGAACAACTGCGCCTGTCCGTCGAGCAGCACCCGTATTACCGGGATGATATCACACAACAGTGGTCCGTGTTTGAAATTCAGGCTATCGAACAAAGCTATCTACTGGAGAAAGATGCTGCCGCCCTGGCTGATAAAGGTCAGATTGATGAAGCCAGGGTATTGTTGACGGGGTTTGTCCAGAAAAAATGTGACGATGCTATGACTCTTTGCCAGCAAATGCTGGGCTTTCTCAGGGATTTACCAATACTGGCAAAGAAGTCCTAGAAAGCCCGGTTCCGCGCTTTTAATTGAATGTGCCGATGCCGGTAGTACAAGCCCGCATCATGCGAGCTTGTACGTTGTCTCGTTGAGGAAGTGGGCTTTGGCGCCCATCATGAAATTCATGTAGTTGCCGGTACCGATATCAAAACCGAACGTCTTCCCGTTTGATCTCATGTCCTTCAGATCGATCACTACCAGACCGAAAGTGGGCATGATTTTCTCGCGCCAGCTGAACAAGTAGACATCGGGCGCGATCTTGAAGTAATCGCAGTATTCGGTATCGGCGAGCCCCTTCTCAACGCCTTCGAGACAGTGCCAGGTAAAGAGATGGTCATTAAGGTAAACGTGCTCATAAATGCGGCTGGCGCCGTACGTATACTGGACCCTTTTCCCAACGAGCTCGGACGTCCTCTCGTGAACAGGTACCGGTTCATGCCGTGAAGACGGATTTAACAGGGCATGCTGAATATGGACCTCCATTTCGCTCAGGTCCAATCCCTTCTTCAATCGTGTTATGAAGGCCGTGGGACCCTGGTCGAGTCCTGGAATTGTTGCGGTGAAGGTAGTCACTTTGCCCGTGGAAAAATCGAGGACGAGTGAGTTGGAGATATTTGATTTTTCACCGCTGACGAAGTCGACAAAATATACACCGGGGGCCGCCTCTATGGCCTCATAAGCCAGTTCTTCGGACGGTGCGTTCTCCGATTTTTGTTCTGTTTCCCAGAGAAGTGAATTTGCGCCAAGGAAAATGCATTTCCTCATTTCTTGAGTCCCCTGGAAAAGTAATTCGATCTCCTTACCGGCGAGGTCATCGGACGGGGGCAGCTTGTTTACATCCATTTCTGTTCCCCAGTCTCCGAGGTCTATCCACTTGTCTGCTTGCTGAAAATTCACTTTTTTGTCCTTTCGTTTAAATAAACGCTTTCCTCATTCGATTCATCTACAATGTACAGTTCAAATGAAGAACGTTCAATAGTTTAAAAAGGCTATTTCAGGAGCAAAAGCCGGGATATGAGATAAAAGGGGATCAGAGCTTGCCCGCTAGCGGAAATGAACTATTGATTATCCGCTATAGTCCGCTGGTTTAAACCAATAAAGGAATACAAAATATTTACCAGTACCGCCTATTGATACCTCAGTTCCAGCTAAGGGGACGATACCTAGAACCATTCGAGATCGTCGTCACCAATCTTCAGTAAA
>CAZPSP010000175.1:0-4895 GCA_964589285.1 uncultured Dehalococcoidaceae bacterium
TCCTGCGGCGTGCCGCACTGCCGTATCGAGCCGTCCATGATGACCGCCACCCTGTCGCCGAGGACGAGGGCCTCATTGCGGTCGTGAGTGACCATAACGATGGTGTTCTTCGTCTCTCTCACCACGCTCTCAAAGTCCTCCAACAGTCCCTGGCGGGTCGGGCTGTCCAGCGCAATGAACGGTTCGTCCAGAAACATCACTTCAGGCTCCAGGACAAAGGCCCTCGCCAGGCTGACCCGCCGGGCTTCACCCCCGGAAAGCGTCCGCGCCTGCCGTCTGGCAAGCGCCGCCACCCCGAAGCGCTCCAGCCACTTCTCCGCTCGCTGCCGGAGCGCGTGATGCTCAACGCCCCGCAATCTCATTCCCAGGGTAACGTTTTCCATGACGGAACTGTTCAGCAACAAAGGTTCTTGCAGTACCGCCGCCAGCCGCCGGCGCTGCGCCAGTATCTCAGATGAGGTGTGCACCGGAACGCCCCGATAGTAGATGGTCCCTGACTGCTTC
Organism: uncultured Dehalococcoidaceae bacterium; assembly: GCA_964589285.1. Lineage (GTDB taxonomy): Bacteria > Chloroflexota > Dehalococcoidia > Dehalococcoidales > RBG-16-60-22 > DAOUEG01. Next base: position 505 of record CAZPSP010000175.1, read on the forward strand.
TTCAAGAGCAGTGCCAGACTCAACAACATCGTCGATTTGCCGGAGCCGTTCGGCCCGATGATCATCATCACCTCGTTGGCGTGGACATGAAATTCCGGAACATCAACGATTTTTTTACCGCCCAGCACTACGGTCAGGTCCCTGGCTTCCAGGGCGAGTGACGGATCACCTCCGGGACGGTTCATCTCGGCTTGTTCCTTTGCTGTACCACGGTCAATATCAGGTTAACGGAATAGACCAGTATCATGAGAATAATAGCCAGGGCAATAGCGATATCGAACTGTCCCATTCCCACATGCAGGACGATATCCGTGGTCAAGACGCGTGTTTCACCTTTAACGTTTCCGCCCACCATCATGGCCGCGCCTACCTCGGAAATGATGGAACCGTATCCCGCCATCACCGCCGCCAGAAGTGGCAGCCGCGTATCTTTGACCAGAATCCATAAAAACTGAAAACGGGAAGCTCCGAGCGCCAGGATCTGCAGCCTGAGCTTGGGATCTATCTGCTGGATTGAAGCCATGGTGAACCCGGTGATGATAGGCAGGGAGATAACACATTGGGCGATTACGATGGCCCAGGGAGTATAGATGAGTTCCAGGAAACCCAGCGGGCCGGTCCTCCAGAGTATGATACTCACTATCAACCCCACCACTACCGGAGGCGACCCCATCCCGGTGTTGATGATGCTCTTGACGAAAGTGCCGCCTCTGAACCGGGACAGACCGAGCAACGTTCCCAGGGTGATACCGATGATCAGGCTAATGGCGGTGGCCATCAGAGAAACGCCGAGCGTGAGCAGCGTTACTTCGATGACTTCCGGATCGCCATGCACCAGCAGCCAGAAAGCCTGCGTAATACCGTCTATTATTTTGTCCACAGGAAGACCTCTCCTGAGTATAACGCCATAGCCCCTCCCTCGAAAAGGGAGGGGCTACAGGATACGCAGGAAACTAACTAGACGCTGCCGAGGTCGGCTTCAGTCTTGTCCGCGTCCGGGAAGAAGAGCGGCTGACCGAATTCTTCCACTCCGAAGTTCTCGATAACTTCCTGTGTCTCATCGGAGATCATGAACTCCACGAAGGCCTGGCCGCCCGGACCGTTGATGAGATCATTTTTATCGGGGTTGACCTGCATGACGTGGTAGATGTTGAGCAGGATCGGATCACCTTCCACCAGTATTTCCAGGTCCAGGTTTTCCTGCAGGGCCAGATAGGTAGCGCGGTCGGTCAGCGTATAGCCCTGTTTCTCTGAGGCTATGGTAAGGGTAGCGCCCATACCCTGACCGGACTCCTGGTACCAGCTCTGACCGGCAGGTTCGACAACGGCGGCTTTCCATATCGAAAGTTCCTTCTTGTGGGTGCCGGAATCATCGCCGCGGCTGATGAAGATAGCGCCGGCATCAGCGATGGCGGCAAGGGCATCTGAGGCATTGGTAATACCATCGATCCCCGCCGGGTCTTCCGCCGGGCCGACGATAACGAAGTCATTATGCATGACAAGCTTGCGGTTGATAGCGTCGCCGTTCTCCACCAGGGGAACTTCCGACGTGGGGGCGTGCACGAGCATGACGTCTGCTTCGCCGTCAACGCCCATTTGCAGAGCAGCACCGGTGCCGACGGCAATCGTCTTGACATTGTAGCCGGTCTGTTCTTCAAACAGAGGTATCAGGACATCCAGCAGGCCTGAATCCTGAGTGCTTGTAGTGGTAGCCAGAATAACGTCCACCTTGGCCGGCGTTGTTGATGTGGTGGTGGTCGTAGCCGCGGACGTTGTGGTAGTTGTTGTCGTGGTAGAAGTGGCAGTGGTTGTCGTTTCATCGCTGGTGCACCCGCCAGAAAAAACCAGAACAAATGTCACCAGCGCAATGAGTAGCAAACTTATAAGGTTCTTTTTCATAATTGCTATGCTCCTTTTCACACATAGTATGATGACAGAGAGCCCGATCCGTGCATGCCCCGGAATCCTGCTGCCCTGGATAGTGGTATGCCGTACAAAAATCAATATTAACACAACTCTTTCCCTATTTCAAATAGTACAATAGCAAGCAGTGGCTGTTTCCTTCTTCAGGCTTGTTCCAATTTTATACCAGCACAAGTAAGACAATATGAGACGGCTCGTTAATGCGTCCCGACCCGGGCAAAGAGCCGAAACGGCCGGTTCTGCTTGGTTTTGGTTGGTCACACATGTTGTCTTTGCGAGCGTAGCGAAGCAATCCCGATCTTCGAGATTGCCACAGGGCCTGAAGGCCCTTCGCAATGACACTGGCTTTATCAATCAACCAGATGCAAATAGTACCAAACGGCCCAGTCTTTGACGCCCTGAAAGCCGCTATGCTAAAATGAACTAGCATTTCTTCAGGAATTCCCACAATCCCCCAAATGGCCGGTGTGACGTGGAGAGTCAGTACGCTTATGGCAATCAGTAACGCCCGGATCGGTTGCGGACAGGCAACCGCGCCATCATTATCCGGTCGGGACCGGCTATCGCAAGTCCCCAATTCCAACAGCAGGAGTGTTCCCCTTGGGTACTGTCCGGAGGCTGCACACTCCCCCGATATGAAATTTCCCTAAGGAGAGCGCGTATGAGCATCGAGGGCAAAGTAGCCTTCGTCACCGGTGGATCCCACGGACTGGGAATGTCCCATTGCCTTACCCTGGCCCGGGCGGGATGCCATGTAGCCCTGACCGGCTACAGCCACATGGACGGCGCCGCGGAAGTATCCCGGCAGATTGCCGAACTCGGCCGGAAGACCCTGTATATGAAGCTGGAAGTGGCCGATGCAGAAGCCGTAAATACCGCCATCACCAGGGTCGAACAGGAGATCGGCCCCATCGATATCCTGCTTAATAACGCCGCTACCGGCATCGTCCGGGCCGTCACTATCGCCAAAATGACCAAGGGAGACTGGGAACGGGACCTGGCCGTCAACCTGACCGGCCCGTTCAATACCGTCAAGCGAGTCCTGCCGGGCATGATGGAACGCGGCTGGGGACGCATCATCAACGTTTCATCCATAGCCGGCACCCGCGGCGGCGCCGGCCAGTGCAGCTACGCAGCCACCAAGTCCGGTCTCATCGGTTTCACCAAGTCCGTGGCGCTGGAATCAGCCCGTAAGGGCGTGACCTGCAACGCCGTGGTCCTCGGCTCCATTAATGGCGGCGCATTTCATAACGTCGCTCCGGAGTTCCAGGAGCGCATCATCCGTGCCATCTCCATGCGGCGCCCCGGCAAGATGCAGGAAGTCAGCAATGTCATTGCTTTCCTGGCCTCGGAGGAGTCCAGTTATATCACCGGCGAAGCCATCGAGGTCAGCGGCGGCGCCGGCCTGTTTACGTTCTAGGAGAGTCTTACAACAGAACAACGTTTCACCGAAATGTGACGGAACGAAAGGAGATATCTAATGAAAGAAGCTGTAATCGTCAGTGGTGTAAGGACGGCTATCGGAAATTACGGCGGAGCCCTGCAGGACGTCCCCGCTGCCAAGCTGGGAAGCATCGTCATCCAGGGGGCGCTGAAAAAAGCCGGCTTGAAACCGGCCGGCGATGCCAGTTACGGTCCGGCGGCCCTCAAAGACCAGGGACAGATCGAACTGGAAAAACAATATGACAACTGGGGCAGCGGCCTTACAGAAGTGGAAATCGATGAAGTGATCATGGGGAACGTGGTCCAGGCCGGCCAGGGCCAGAACCCGGCCCGGCAGGCAATGATCTACGCCGGTGTTCCCAAGGAAGTGAACGCCTTTACCGTTAACAAGATCTGCGCTTCCGGTATGAAAGCCGTCGCGCTGGCCGCTCAGGCCATAAAGTCCGGAGACGCCGAGGTCATCGTGGCTGGCGGCATCGAGAGCATGAGCTCCGTTCCCTACTACCTGCCCAAGATGCGCTGGGGCGCCCGGATGTTCAACGCGGACGTCGTCGACGGCATGGTCCACGACGGCCTCTGGGAGATTTTCTATAATTATCACATGGGCGTTACCTCCGAGAACATCGCCGAGAAATACGGCATTTCCCGCCAGGAGCAGGACGCCTTCGCGCTGGAAAGCAACAACCGCGCGCTCAAGGCCACTGCGGACGGCATCTTCAAAGATGAGATCGTCCCGGTCGATATCAAGGTCAAGAAAGAGACCAAACAGTTCGTTATCGATGAGCACCCGCGCGAGACCTCCATGGAACTGCTCGGCAAGCTCCCCACCGTATTCAAGAAGGACGGCGGTGTGACCGCGGGCAATGCTTCCGCCATCACCGATGCCGGCGCGGCCCTCGTCATCATGTCCGCGGACAAGGCCAAAGATCTGGGGCTCACTCCCCTGGCGAAGATAAAGACGTACGCCGCCGGCGGTGTCGACCCCGCCTACATGGGACTCGGAGTGATCCCGGCTACGAAGAAAG
>CAZPSP010000176.1:0-4882 GCA_964589285.1 uncultured Dehalococcoidaceae bacterium
GGTATGTCCCCTTCCTGCGCCAGAACAGTGCCTGAGACGGCATCGCTTTCCGTGACGGTCGGCAGGAGAGACGCTGAGATGGCCTGGTCGCCCATTTGTTCCAGAGCCGAGACGCTGCTTAACTGGACCGCGCCGCCGGGAACGACAGGCAGGAGAACGTCAGGCAGTCCTTTCAGGTTGGACTTGCCGTTGGCGCCGCCGGAGAGCACCAGCGTGCCGCCGCCGGCCACCCATCCTTCCAGGGCTTCCAGGGCGGGAGCGGAGAGGGATTGCACCGGGACATCGCTCAGCGCGATGATATCGAAAGCCTCCAGGACCTCCGGGCGTTCCGGGAATTCCGCGGGACCGACCGGCACAATTTCCACGCGGCTGCCCTGGACGGGCATCTGGAGCGTAGTGAGGAGGTTCCAGGCGGAGACCTTCTGCCCGATAACGCCGATGAACAGGTCCTGCTCGCCGACGGTGTTGACGCCGGGTTCGAAGGTCTCGACCGTCTTGCCTTCAGAAACCAGTTCCATCTCCAGCCTGGGGACGGATACAAGGTAAGGAACGTAGACGGTGATCCGCTTGTGGCTGCCGCGCGGCAGGACTACATCCGCCACGTAGCGGCTCTCATCGGTAGCGCCGTAGTAGCCGGAAGAACCGGTTATCCGCACTTCGCCGTCGAAGTCCGGTCCCTGGTTTTCCACATCGATGGCGACGGGTATCCAGCAGCCGGCCCTGGCTGTGCCGCCAAAACCGACCTCGATGTTCGTGGTTATGGCAGGAGGGTCCGCGGCAGAGACCGCGCCGGACCATCCGGTTGCCGTCACCGCCAGTCCTGCCAGTAAGACCAGGAGGATGAAGACGGCGGCCGTCCTGTTTGCTTTCATACGTCGACCTGTAAACCCCGGATTTACACCAATCTTATCTGAAATGTCATCGCCCGTCCAGCCGGAGACTGCCGGCGGTTGACGGACATCCCCTTTTTTATAACGCCGCGAGCCGGTGTTTTGTTAGCCCATGTTAAAAGATTTTTACAAAATATTTTTTCGGGATCGCCGGGACAGGTCCGCGCCATCATCATCGCAGGGAGGTATACTTGCCTTTGTTTTACGGATAGTGCCGGGAACTTATTTGGCGGACTGCTCGCTGACCTGGCTGATCAAGCCCAATACTGGATGTCCGCATTGGGATAAACGGCGACCTCCGGACGGGCCGGGCTGTCTGAGGCCAATTGTTCGAGCAGTTGTTCCCAATCGTTCACCATGAAAAGTCGATCCAGGTCCTCGATGTAGTACCGGCTGGCCGGTTCCGGGTATTCGGTGAAGATGAACAGTCTTTTGACATTGTCCGGCAGTTTCATCCGCAACTGCAGACGACCGCCGGTACCGTTTCCCCAGGGACCCATGAGGTAGTGGGGCATCTGACCGTCCGGGGCGTTGGCGATGAGCACGATGTCCCCACCCTCTTCTTTGAGCGACGGCGGTCCGATGAGCAGCCCGCTGACCCCCTCGGAGGCTTTGGCGAACGAGTTGAGGATGACGATGTCTTTTCCCCGCGCCGGGCGTGTCAGGTAGTGCTCCCGGGCGGCGGAGAGGGCGGCCTGGTAGCACGGTCCCGGTGCGCCGGCAAAAAGGGCCGCCGTTTCACCGTACCCGTTGACGAGGGCGTTGCAGATCATATCGAGGCCGATGATGGCTGCCGCTTCGTCGATGTCCCGGCGGCGGGGATTGTCCGCTGTCGAACCCATGCCGGATACGGTATTTGCTCCCTCCTGTCGCGGCGAGTGCAGGGCCAGGATTGTTTCATAAGAAGCGACGCCGGGCAGGACTATCTTGTTGCCGCCGCCGAAACCGGCCATAATATGCGGCACCACCGAGCCGATTCCTATCTTCAGATCACAGCCCATGACTTCCGAGTTGAAGGACAGCGGCGTGCCGGCGGATGTCGTGCCGGCGTAGGTGCAGTTGGTGAAAGGCGAATGATTGTAGACGGGGAACCGGGCAACCACGTCCTCCCCCAGTTTTTTCACGAAATCCAGCCGATCCAATGCCCCGTGACAGCCGTTGGCGCAGACGAACCGGACCTTTTCGTCCGGGATACGGGCTTCCGCGAGTTCCTCGAGGACATACGGGACGATGCCCGAGACACGGGTGACCCGCGCCATGTCATCGAAGATGATGACGGCTTCTTTTTTTCCGGCGGCGAATTCACGCAGCGGCGGCATGCCGATGGGGTTGAGGACCGCCCGTTCTATTTCAGGCGGCGTCAACGCGGGGCGGTCATGCCCCTCCATATGGCCGGTCTCCAAGTTCCAGGCGTCCGGGAGCCTCAGAACGAGGTCCCGGGTACCGTGCCAGGGAAGCTGCGGCAGGGTTATCGTCTTCATGCTACGTCTATTATAAGACTATTGGTGCACGAAGACTAATCAGAGAAAGCCCCGGATGTCCGCGATGCTCTTCAAGTTTCCATCAACCCCAGGTCACGAGAGCGATTTGCAAATGCTTCCCAATTGTGGTATTGTACTATATGCTTAGGCATTGATGCTGAGAGACTAGGCATTATCTCTGTACATTAAGCATACATGCCTAAGCATGTATGCTAATCCGGTAATTAACCGGAAGGAAGCGGCAGAGGAGCACCATGATCAACCGGCTACCGAGCACCATCACCCCTGATACGGCGTCCCGCCGGCTCATCGAGGAAAAAAGCCGGCAGAGCGTATCCAGTTGCTATCAGTGCGGCAAATGCACCAGCGGCTGCCCGATTACCTTCGCCATGGACCTGATGCCGCACCAGCTTGTCCACCTGCTCCAGCTTGGGCAGGTCGAGAAAGTGCTCCAGAGCGACGCCATGTGGATCTGCGCTTCCTGCGTCACCTGCACGTCACGCTGCCCTAACGGCATCGACATCGCCAGCATCATGGATACCCTGCGCCAGTACTCCGAGCAACGGGGAATCCGGCCCGACCAGCAAAGCATACCGGCGTTCCACAAGACGTTCATGGACTCCATCCGGAGGTACGGCCGCGTGCACGAGATGCACATGGCGATCGCCTACACCGTCAAGGATTCCGGCTGGCTCGGTCCGCTGAAACTGGCCGGCTTCGGCCTCGCCATGTTCATGAAAGGAAAAACCAGGATTTTGCCGAGCCGGGTACGCGGCTTGAAGTCCGTCCGCCAACTTTTCTTGAAAGCCGAACATGCCCGGCCATGAAGGAAGTATCGTATTTCCCGGGCTGTTCCCTGCACGGCACGGCGAGAGAGTACGGAGAGTCCATCGATGCGGTGTTCAAAAAGCTCGGCGTCAGGCTCCGGGAACTCGATGACTGGAATTGCTGCGGCTCCTCCTCCGCGCACGTCACCGACCAGGACCTGGCGTCCGGGCTGGCGGCCCGAAACCTGGTGCTGGCGGATAAAGACGGCCTCGACCTCATGGTGCCCTGTGCTTCCTGCTACCAGCGCCTGAAATACGCGGAAAGAGACCTGCGGGCAGGCAAGGATATCGCCGGCGTTCCCGGCGGCTTCCAGGGGGATTTCGCCGTCAAGCACCTGATCGATTTTATCTGGGAAGATATCGGCGAACCGGTATTGCGCCGCCATGTTTCGCGCCAATTGCATTCCCTCAACGTGGTCTGCTACTACGGCTGCCTGACAGTGCGGCCGCCGGCCGTCACCGGTTCCCGTTCGCCGGAAAATCCCCGCAACATGGACCGTATCATGGAGAGCTTCGGCGCCGAGGTCACGGACTGGTCCTATAAAACGGACTGCTGCGGCGGCAATCTTACCCTGACCCGCCCGGACATCGCTCATACGCTGATACAGAAGCTGCTTCTGAAGGCGAACGAAGCCGGCGCGGAGGCCGTCGTGACCGGCTGCCCGATGTGCTTTTCCAACCTGGACAGTTACCAGAACGATGTTTGTAGAAATCAGGATGTATCCTGCCGGATTCCCATTTTCTATATCAGCGAGCTCATGGGTATCGCCTTCGGCCTCGCCGGTTACAAAAAGTGGCTCGGGCGCCACATGGTCGATCCTGTGCCTCTCCTGAAGAAAAAAGGGCTGCTTTACTAGGGAACCATGGATACCGGAAAAGGGCCACACGGAGAAAAAAGGCCTGTCGGGGCCGTACTGGTCGTCGGCGGGGGCATCGCCGGAATGCAGTCCGCCCTCGATCTCGCCAATTCCGGGTTCAGGGTCTACCTCGTCGAAGAAGCCTCTTCCATCGGCGGCAGGATGGCCCAGATGGACAAGACCTTTCCCACCAATGATTGTTCCATGTGCATGATCTCGCCCAAGCTCATCGAAGTGCAAAAACATGCCAACATCGAACTGCTGACCACCGCCAGCGTGGAAACCGTGGAAGGCGAGGAAGGCAATTTTCACGTTACCGTCCTGAAACAACCTCGTTACATAGACCTGGAGAAATGCTCCGGCTGCGGAGACTGCATCGACGTGTGCCCGGTCTCCCTCGCCAGCGAGTTCGAACAGGGATTGTCAGCACGCAAGGCCGTCTTCAAGAGCTATCCCCAGGCCATCCCGGGCGCCATGGCCATCAGCAAGGCCGACCGGCCGCCGTGCAAGCTTTCCTGCCCGGCCGGCTGCAACGGCCAGGGATACATCGCCCTCATTTCCCAGGGCAGCTACGAGGCAGCGGAGCGCCTTATCAAGCAGTGGATTCCTCTCCCGGCGTCGCTCGGGCGCATCTGCCACCACCCCTGCGAGCTTGAATGCAACCGCCGTGAGGTCGATGCTCCCGTGGGCATCGCCGCGCTGAAACGTTTTGCGGCGGACACGGTGCGGGAACAGAGGGAAACGGGCGCCGTACCGCCGGAAAAACCGTTCACCATCGATATTACCAGGCCGAAGGTTGCCGTCATCGGCGCCGGGCCGTCCGGCCT
>CAZPSP010000177.1:0-4704 GCA_964589285.1 uncultured Dehalococcoidaceae bacterium
AACTCGAACGCGGCGAAATCTCGGCGGAGGAAGCAGTCAGGAGGTTGTCCAAATGAACAGACCGCCGCTCTGGATGAACGTGCGCGTCAAGGATGAAAGCAACGGCGCCCGTTTCTTTATCCCGCTGCCGCTGTTCCTGGTGCTGGTACTGGTGCTGGCGTTCCTCATCATCCTGTCGCCGCTCATCCTGCTGGCCGCTGTCGTCCTGTGGTGTATGGGATGGGGGTTCTGGGTATTCCGGGCAATCGGGTACTTGTTCAACGTCATCTGCGCCATGCCCGGCCTAGAGGTCAACGTCCAGGGACCTGAACAAATCGTGAAAGTCACCATATTTTAGTGGGGAAGGAGAACAGGAGGAAAACAAAATGACCGACAGTCAAAAGAAAATCCTGGAAATGCTCGCGGAGAAGAAGATATCATCGGAAGAAGCCTACATGCTGCTCAACGCCCTCGGCAAGGAGAAGAACGGCTCTGCGGCGCCGGAAACCGGCGCGGTAAAGAAATCGCCGAAGTACCTCAGGGTAACCGTGATACCGAAAGAGGACGCCGAACCCGGACACCGGGACCGCGTCAACGTCAGGGTGCCGATGTCCCTCATCCGGGCCGGCATCAAGCTGACGGCGCTGATCCCGCCCCAGGCCTTCGAAAAGATCGACGGCGCTCTCAAGGACAAGGGCATCGATTTCGATGTCCGCAACTTCAAGAAAGAAGACCTCGAAGAACTGATCGAAGCCCTCGGTGATATGGAAGTGGATGTGGAAAGCGGACACGGGGAAAAGATCAAGGTCTTCGTAGAATAGCCTGCCGGTACCTTCGGGTACCACCTGAACCTGAGGGGCGGTCCGGCCGGCCGCCCCGGAGCCCATCAGTGACGTATGCGGTTAATGCCGTGGGTTGGGGATATTTTGTCTTACAAAAGGAGAGATGCAGTTGATCAGGTCGGGTGGGTCTGTGAAGAGAACGGGGTTGCGGCAGGAGCGGGGAGGGTATCGTATACCTGACCACCTGACGGGGGAAAAACCTGGCTCGACATACTGTGCGGATACTCTCTCTCCGGAAGATACGTGAAAGCGATCGCATCGCCGATAATGGGTACGTTATCGAGGCGAGACAGTCACTGCGTGACCGCCCTGTCCTGGATGAAGGGAACCATCGTTAAAAAACCAGTGGGAGGAAGTTAGGACCATGAACAAGGTAAATTGGACCGCATCACTGGCGCGGGCCTGCGCCGGAAGACCATGGGTAACCGTCGGCGTGTGGGTACTCGTCCTCGCCGCCGCTGTGTTCCTCATGAGCACGTACCTCGGAGACGCGCTGGTGACCGAAGTGAAGATTCACAATAATCCCGAATCCTCGGTCGCCCTCGATCTCATGAACGAACGCCTCGGCATCGAAGAAAGCGCTAACGCCGAGGAGATGATCATCGTCCGGTCGCCGGCACTGACCGTCGACGATCCCCGATTCGCCGAGCGGGTGAACGATATCTATACCGAACTGCTCGCGCTCGGTCCCGAGACCGTTCTCGGCGGGACCACCTGGTATATGACCGGGGAACCCACCATGGTCTCAGGCGACCGCCACAGCACTCTAATCGCCTTTACCATGCCTTTCGAGGGCTCCGAGGAAGTTATGGAGACCATCTACGGGATAGGCAAGGCGCATTCCGACAGTACCTTTGAAATCTTTCATACCGGCTCGGCCTCCTGGAACCATGACGCCATGGCCCTCGGAGAGAAGACGGCCACCCAGGGCGAGGCCATCGGCATCGGCGCCGCCATTATCATCCTCATCGTCGTCTTCGGCGCCATGGTCGCGGCCGCCCTGCCCATCGGGCTGGGCATCGCCGCTATCGTCGCCGCGCTCGGTATGACCGCCCTCGTCGGCCAGGCCATGGACCTGACCTTCTTCGTGACCAATATGGTGACCATGATGGGCCTGGCGGTAGGCATCGATTATTCGCTCTTTATCCTGACCCGCTACCGTGAGGAACGCGAACACGGGCTGGACAAGATAGCCGCCATCACGGCGGCCGGATCCACCGCCAGCCGGGCGGTGTTCTTCAGCGGCCTGACCGTGGTGCTCGCTCTGTCCGGCCTCGTCCTGTTCCCCCTCTCCATCTTCATCTCCATCGGCATCGGCTCGATCCTGGTGGTGGTAGCGGCCATCGCGGCTTCCCTGACCCTGCTGCCGGCCATGCTCGGACTGCTCGGGGACAAGGTCAACCGCCTTCATATCCCCTTCTTCAAACGGCAGACCGCGGTGCCCGAGGACGGCCATGCCACCGGTTTCTGGGCGCGCATGACCAGGGTCGTTACCCGGGTCCCCATTCTCAGCGTTATCCTGGCGGTCGGCATCCTGGTCTCAGCCGCCGTGCCGTTCCTGGACAAGGAATCCGGCATGTCCGGCATCACCAGCATGCCTGACGACCTCCCTTCCAAGCAGGGGTACCTGGTCCTCCAGGAGGAGTTCCACATCGGGCTCGATTCCCCGGCCGTCATCGTCATCGACGGCGACATCTCCGCTCCGGCGACCCAGGCCGGCATCGCCGCCCTCATGGAGTCCCTGAACGCAGACCCGGGCTTTGCCGGTTCCTTCCCGGAGCTGCATCCTGACAAGGACCTCGGCGTGGTCTACGCGGCGGTCAGCGGCGATGCCATGTCCCGCGTTTCGCTCGATGCCGTCGAGCGGGTCCGCGCCGACTACATTCCGCAGGCCTTCGCCGGCAGCGACGCCACGGTCATGGTCAGCGGCGAGTCCGCTTTCATGGTGGACTACAACGAGACGACGGACGCCTATACGCCCTGGATATTCGCGTATGTCCTCGGCCTCAGCTTCATTATTCTCATCCTGGCGTTCCGGTCGCTGGTTATATCGGTGACCGCTATAATCATGAACATGCTTTCCGTGGGGGCTTCCTACGGTCTCGTCGTGCTGGTCTTCCAGAAGGGCATCGGCGCGGACCTGTTCGGGTTCATACAGGTAGACGTCATCGAGACCTGGCTGCCGCTCTTCCTCTTCGCGCTGCTGTTCGGTCTCTCGATGGACTACCACGTCTTCCTGCTCAGCCGGGTCCGCGAACGTTACCTCCAGACCGGCAACAACACCGACGCCGTTTCCTTCGGCCTCCAGTCCACGGGCCGGCTCATCACCGGGGCGGCGCTCATCATGGTAGCGGTATTCGGCGGCTTTGCCCTCGGCGACCTGGCGATGATGCAGCAGATGGGCTTCGGGCTGGCCGTGGCGGTGTTCCTGGATGCCACCCTGGTCCGCTGCGTCCTGGTCCCCGCCACGATGAAGCTGCTCGGCAAAGCCAACTGGTACCTGCCTAAGTGGCTGGCCTGGATACCGGACATCAGCCTCGGTGAAAAGGCCGCTTTGCCCGCCGAAAAACCGGAACCGCCGGCGCGGAAAGACCGTCCCGCAGTGTTCCCGGGCGGCGCTATCGCCGTGCCCGTGGAGAGAGAAGACTGATTGCGCGGCGGGTTACAATATCAAACAAGGTAACGATGCCGTATCGATGGTAAAGATAAAGGAGAAAGAAAATGGGTTACTTCAGAATTCTGGCTGCCATCCCCGGGTTTTTCCTGAGTTCCTTCTTCCTGATGCTCCTCTGGGGCGTTATCTCCCCGGAACTCGGGATAGAGACAATCTCCTACGTCAGGTCCATGCTGGTGACCATAACGCTCTGGCTGGCCGTCGCTCCCCTGGCCGCGGTGGGCGGGAAGCGGAAGGACTAACTCCCGGTCAGCGCATCCGGGCGGGGCGGCGTCTGTCTTCCCCGCCCGGTTTCTTTTGCCAGCCAGAAGAAGACAAGCCCCACGGCGCAGAGGCCGGCCCAGAACAGGAACGGTATTCCCGGTCCCCAGGCCGTCATGGCGTTTCCCGCCGCCGGGGCGTAAGTGTAGCCGAAGCGGGTGAAGGCGTGAACGATGCCTATCGCCGTCCCGGCATATCCCGGCCCGATGCCGTCTGATTCCACCGTCATCGTCGCGGCCATGGCCCAGATCATGTCCCGGAACGCCCCGGTAACCACGATCACCAGCCAGAACGGCGCCCCGTTCGTGAAGCCGAGAAGCCCTATACCGAGCGCCGATATAACGAGCGCCGGTACCAGTATCGTCTTGCGCTTCCCGAGCCGGTCTGACATCAGCGTCAGCGGCACCGAGGCCGCCGTGCCCGCCGCATTGTAGACTGCCAGCGAGGCGTCCGCTCGGACGTTTGTCCATCCCTTGTCCCGCAGGAAGAGCGGCAGGTAACCCATCAAGCCCTTGTTGCTGCCCGCGAACCCCATCATGGCGACGCCGATAAGCCACACGTTCCGACACCGCATCACGCGGCTGAACGATTCCCAGAAGGACGGTTTCACGGCGGGCGAGGCCGCGGGCGTTCCGTGGACGTCCGGCACGGTGAGGTACCAGATAATGCCGAGCGCGAAGGATATCCCGGCGTAGAGGTACAGAACATTTCGCCAGCCGCCGAGCCACGGGGAAAGCGCGGTGGCGCTGATCATGGCCCCGAACATCATGCCGCCGCCGACGCAGGCCGTGAGGAAGCCCTGGGCCGCGCCGAGGCCGCGGTCATGGAACCACTGGCTGGCGCTCTTGATGACGACGGCCGGCACCGCCTCCGCGAACATTCCGAACAGCAGGGACGTGGCGATGAGCCCCCCGAGACTGCCGGAAAGCCCGCGTAAAGCCCCGAAGA
>CAZPSP010000178.1:0-4698 GCA_964589285.1 uncultured Dehalococcoidaceae bacterium
GGTCAAAAGTCAGAGGTCAAAGGTCAAAAGTCAGAAGTCAAAAGTGCAAGTCAAAAGTTAAAAGTGTGCCTTCGGGAATATGGCTGTTGATCTCATGACTCCTGCCGGCAAGGCTCAACCGAACAGACTTCCAATTAATCCTCCGATAATCGCACCGAGAAAGCCGAAACTGATTGCCCCTGACCAGGGGCCTGTCCTGCCGCCCCCTCAGGTGGTAGTGCATTGCTGCTGCTCGGGTTCCGTTTCGGCGCGGCGCCCGAGCACATACCCGATAGCTCCTCCGACGACTGCTCCGATAGATGCCAGTAAAACGATCATACAGACTCCTCTTTCGTTACTCTATACCAGAGTGAAGGTGAAGGCTGTGACGTTTGTCTCAGAACAATTTAAGACATGACGAATTTGGCTGGCGGGTAAAGGTGGAAAGCGCCTTACACCGACAGGATTTTTTCACGGACAGATAATAGGTGCTCAACGATGGTGGATCCTGAACCGAGTTCAGGATGACGCTGGTATACTGACGGCGGACAATAAAGGGTATAAGGGATTTGTCCGCCCTACGGGTTGATTTCATGGCGACGCTGGTGGGAAGCTGGACCGGTGCAGTCCGTAAAGGGTTCAACATTGGGTATCGCGGGCGTCACGCCCGCGGACCGGCAGGGACGCCGGTTCAAGCTTGTAAAGGGGCTTTCTTCAGGGACCTGCCGCAGAGGGACCAGGTGAAGCGGCAGGCATGGATGAGCAGCTTGTTGACGGCGCGGAGCGGCAGTGAAGCCGCTTTACCGGGGTAGACGAGCAGCCGGCGCGAAGGCTGGTAGAGACGGCGGATGACCGGCTTCATGCTGCGCAGCCACCAGGCGTAGGTTCTTTCCGCCAGGTTGCCAGTGACGGTATCCAGCCTGAGAAAGGAACTTTCGTGTTTAATGACCGTTATCCTGCCGACAAGGTCTTTTTCCCGAAAGGTCCCGATGGCTGCCGCGGCATCGCCTTTTTCAAAGAACAGCAGCCCTTCGTTGTCTTTCTCCGTCCTGATAACCCGATGACCGACGAAATTGCCGTCCCGCCGGAAGGCTACGAGGTTTCCCGGCCTGATCTTTTCCGGCGAGACGGAGGATACGAGTATCCGGTCGCCGACGCATATCAACGGCATCATACTGCCGGACACGACGGTCAGCCAGCCGCGGCCGTGGCGTTCATAGTACTCGCGCCAGAGTTCGCCGGTGAGTTCCGGGTCCAGTTTGGTTTCAAGCGTCTTATTTTCCAAAGCTTTGTGCTGGGCCATCGCGTCAAGGACTCGATTTAGGGACCAGGGTCTCATCTGTCAGGGTTCTGTGCTTTACGGGATCGCTACAGGGATTACCACCAGCCAAACCATCCCCACCACCGCCGCCGGCGCCGCCAGCGCCAACCACCGCCACCGTTATCGGTGTCATAGGTGTCGGAGCTGCCGCAGCACAGCAGTGAATTTGGTTCCAGTCTACTGGTGCTGACAAGGGGTTGTTCATAGTTTTGTTTTCGCATAGCTGTTCTCCACACCTGAACGGGTCTTGCCTGGCATGCCCGGAACAGGCAAAGTCCTTCCTGACTGCGATTGCCCAGCACGAAGCCCGGGAAACGTTCTCCTTTCTCCGCTTCCGCGTCAATTTTGCGGATACGCCGGCAAGCGATCGGGCTTTACCGAGAGTTCCGCTTCCAGCCTTCCAATTTCCTCCCAGAACCGCTCTCTATCCAAGGTAAATTCCATCTCGTAACACGGGACCGCTCCGATGACCCGTTCCGCAAATACCGAGTTCCTTTTCAGGATGGTCGAAACATCGGCTTGTTCCGGGAAAAAGTCTTTCGGGGCGATAATCTGACGCATCAGCCGCAGGTAGGCGTCCGCTTTGTCGATTGGGCGGCAGGCCGTGTTCTCCGACTGCTTGAGATTGATGATGCAGGCCAGGGGGGCGGAAAGGTTATGCCTGTCCGGTATCCCTCCCACGATAGGGAGTCCGCAGCACACCGGGGCAGCGTCCGGAGTAGAAGAAACTTCAAGCAGGTTCATCTCATCATTCAGGACCTCGCCGTTCTCCGGCCGGCAGGAACGCGCTACGGTGGTTTTTCCGGTCTCGGACGGGCCGCAGAACAGGAACACGCCGGACTTTCTCCTGACGGCGCTTGAATGGACCACCATGGAACCAGCATCATGCCGGATACGTGTCACCGTGTAATAAGCGCGGGGCATGACCAGGTTCATTATCTTGTAACCGGTCTTTTTTTCCAGGTGCGCCTTCGGCATGGTGAGCACGATGGATGCCGGGCCTTCCGGATTTGTCCGGAAGATGCCAACGACGGTCTCGCCATCCTGTATGGCCGTTCCGTCCGCCATCGCCGCTTTTACTGTGTCATTCGGGAGTTTTTTCACGATGTCGAGTTCCAGGGTGATGTCGGCTGCCTCCGCCGACTGAAAATCGCTGAACAGCCGCTCGATGCCCCGGTGAACTTGCTTGTCGCGGACACAAAGCTCGCAGTTTATTCTACCGATGCTGATGGTCTGTGAAAAAATCCGTTTCTTTTTCATTCACTCCTGATGCGAGCCGACCGGATATGAGGAAAGTGTATGGTCTATTTAACGAGAACGCAAGCTTCCTATACAAAGGTACCGCGGTGAAGTAATAAAATCGGTTTGAATGTTGTAATATTTTCATAAAGATAGCAGGACGGCTTAACAGGTAGGTATTTACGTACGGGTGTATAATATGGTGCAAGAGAAACCGGAGGAGGTCCAGCAACATGGAAGACAGTTCTATCCGGGAAACAAGCGTGGTGAAGGCGGAAGATGCCAATCTGGAAGATGTGCAAATAGCGGAGCAGCTATATGCCGGCGCCGGTCTCGGGCCGGTAGTGGACGCCGGTCTGAAAGACTATGACGAGACTATCAGGAAAGAGAACAAGCTCATCAACAGGGTACTCGGCCCGCGGGAAGGCGACATCAAGGGGTACGGTGAAGCGGTCGCCAAACGGGTTGCCTACGCCGTCTATACCAAGCTGAACCAGCAGTACGGCGGTAAGATGGGCAACCTGCGGGACTACATCATGAACCTGGAGGACGAGCGGAACCGAGCCAATACCCGGTATGACGAACTCATGGGCCGGGTCATCGGCATACTGGGAGAGGAATACCGGCAGTTACGGACCGATTCCAATGAATTCATGCAAAAGCTGAATGCCACGCTGGGTGAAGACCTCAAGGCATCGAAAATCGATCAGACATCGCTGGCGGAGAGCCTCGGCAACATCGACGGCCTGCGGAAACAGGTAGCCGAACTTGAAAGGTCCCGGCAGGAACTGGCCGAAAAGCACACCGCCGAGATGAAGGAGGCCCGAGCCGAGTACCGCGAAGAGCTCAAGGAACTGAAGGACGAAGCGAAGGCAACGCAGAAGGCCCATACCGATGAAGTGAAATCGCTGGAAGCCCGCATAACCGCCCTGGAAGAGGAAGTGAAAACGTTGACGGGGGAAAAGGAATCCCTCACTGCTGAACTTGCCGCCCTGGGAGAGCGTCACGGCTCTTTGACCGCCTCCGCGGCAAAGCTGGTGGAAACCGTGCCTCATCGGGAGATTGGGGACAGTGTGGGTGACGAGATATTCAGCTTTGTCCTGAAGGACTCGAAGGTGCCGGACGCGGTCATCGAAGGCGTGGGCAAGTTCATCGATTTCCGCAAGTATTTGAAGATGGCGGCGGCGCAGGCGGCGGAGAAGGCGCTGGAGCAGGCCAAGCTAGCCTTGAAGGAGAACGAAACGTAGTACCCGGTTGCATCCTTCGACAGGCTCAGGATGAGCGTACTTCTGCAAGCTCAGACTGGGACTACCCCTCATCTTAATCTTCTCCTTCGACCTCACCCCCTCGTTCCCCCTCTTCGCTGGCGGCGAGGAGGACGAAAGACCGTCTGGATTCACCAAGTGCGGATAAATTTTGTGCAGGCTCATCGTTTTGCCTTTACGACCGGAAAACGGGTGTTTGGCGGTGATGGATCCTGAACCGAGTTCAGGATGACTCCGGTGGGAAGGTCAGGAACTTTCGACGGCCCTGTCGTACGACAAGCACGGGATGAGCGGCATCTCATTCCCGGGCGGCAACATCAGTTTACCTGAATTCCCTTTTCCCGCCAGGCCGGAATGACGATTTTCAGAGACACATATTCGAGGGGATTTTCGGTGATCCGGTATTTGATGCCGCCGGGATACTGGTCCAGGACGTTCTCCGCCAGCGGCGTAAGGTCCGTGATGCTGTTGCCGTTGAGATCGAGAAGGCCGAATCCATGAATGTTTTTCAAAGGGCTGATATCCGTCAGGCGGTTGTTGCTCAAGTCGAGGCCTTGCATTACTCCGAGGTTGGCCAGGGGCGAAATATCGGTGATCTCGTTATCGCCCAGCATGAGTGTGCGCAGTTTGGTGAGGCTGGCGAGCGGGCTGATATCGTTGATGGTCGTGTTATCACAGCAAAGCAAGGTCAAGCTCGTGCAGCCGGTAAGAGGGGAGAGGTCGGAGACGGGATTGCCGTCGATCTTAAGCTCTTTCAGTCTCGTCATGCCGGTCAGGGGTGAGAGGTCTTCGATATGATTATACGAGAGAAACAGGTAACCCAGGTTCGGCAGGCCGTCGAGGCAGGGGATTGCCGTGATCTCATTGAAACCGAGGCTGATGGATTCCAGGCTT
>CAZPSP010000179.1:0-4681 GCA_964589285.1 uncultured Dehalococcoidaceae bacterium
TTCACCGGGAACTTCTTGCCCGGTTGTGGAAGCTATCAAAGACAGCGATTTCTGCTTGCTCGTTACGGAGCCGACTCCCTTCGGCCTGAATGATCTTATGCTAGCTGTCGAAACCGTCCGGATACTCGGCATTCCTTGCGGCATTGTGCTTAACCGCGCTGATGTCGGGGACAAAAAGACACAGGAATACTGCCGCCGCGAAGGCATCCCCATTCTCATGACGATCCCGCTCGATACGCGGATCGCATCACTCTATTCGCGGGGTATTTCAATTGCGGAAGGTATGCCGGAATACCGGCAAGAATTCATAGCACTTTACGAAAAAATTGGAGAGATGGTACATGCGGGAAGTAGTAGTTCTGAGCGGTAAAGGCGGTACCGGCAAGACAAGCATCGTCGGTTCATTTGCAGCTATCGCTGAAAATAAGGTCATGGCCGATTGCGATGTGGATGCCGCCGATCTTCACCTGTTGCTGCATCCGTCCGTTGTCGAGGAACACGAATTCCGCAGCGGCCAGGTAGCCGTAATCGATGAAGCCAAATGTATTCAGTGCGGGTTTTGCGAGACGGTTTGCCGCTTTGACGCCATACATGATTATACCGTGGACCCGGTCTCCTGTGAAGGATGCGGTTTTTGTTCCCTGGGATGCCGCGCTGAAGCCATCACCATGCGGGAATGCATGGCAGGCAAATGGTTCATTTCTCAAACCGTCCACGGACCACTGGTACATGCCAGGCTGGGCATCGCCCAGGAAAATTCCGGCAAACTGGTGACCCTCGTCAAGCAGCAGGCCAAAACACTGGCCGAAAAAGAAAAACTCGATTATGTGATATGCGATGGGCCTCCGGGAATAGGATGCCCCGTAATATCGTCCCTGTCCGGGGCGGACCTGGCCGTTATCGTCACCGAACCCACGCTTTCCGGTATTCATGACATGGAAAGGGTGACAGAGGTCTGCCAGCATTTCGGTGTCCCCGTCATGGTCTGTATCAACAAGTACGACTTGAACGATACGAACACCGTTGCTATCTGTGATTACTGCCGCGAGAATGACATCGAAATACCCGCTATGATACCTTTCGACAAATCTATCATCGAAGCGATGGTGAAAGGTAAATCCATCATTGAGTGTTCGGATAGCCGGGCAGCAAGAGAAATCCGAAGCCTATGGAAAAGCATTGAAAAAAAATTGAGGGAAAACAATGCCCATATACGAGTATGAATGCCGTTCCTGCGGCGCAAGGTTCGAACTGCGCCGCAGTATGAATGACAATGATGCCGATGTTCTCTGCCCGGAGTGCGGGGCCGGTGAAACGCGCCGGGCCATATCCAGGTTTCAAACATCTTCGTCCGGCTGTTCCACCAGCGGGTCCGGCTGAAGCATCGCTCGCTAAGGCGGTCAGCCTCATGCATCTAACAGGTAATAAGAAGAAGGAGAACGCGCAATGAAATATGCGGTCCCGGTCAACGGAAGAACGGTGTCTCTTCACTTCGGCCAGTGCGAGCAGTTCGCACTGTTCGATATCGACACGAAGCGCGAGAACATCACATCCCGGGAAATCGTGAGATCTCCCGGTCACGAACCCGGAGTTCTGCCGCGGTGGCTCGCCGGTAAGGGTGTCAGCCATGTGATATCCGGCGGGATGGGGTCCCGCGCGCAGGACCTCTTCCGTCAGAACGGGATTACCGTTCTCACCGGCGTCACGGAGCAGGACCCTGAAAAGGCAGTATTGAGCCATTTGAAAGGAGCCCTCAAGACTGTCCCAAATCTGTGCGACCACTAAACGGAAAAGGAGAGTGGTCCATGTCCGGACAAAGCAAAGGCCGAATACAATCGAGCCTGCATTATAATTTGATGTCGGCAGCCTTTAAGCTCAGAGATTTCATTCGTCCCCGGAACCTTCTCTTACAGGAAGCTGGCATTATGGAAGGGTATACCGTCCTAGATTTCGGCTGCGGGCCAGGCTGCTACATTCTGCCGCTTGTCAAGCTGGTCGGCGACTCCGGGAAAGTGTACGCGCTCGATATCAATACGATGGCAATCCGCTCTGTACAGAAAAGGATAGACAAATACAGCCTCCGGAATGTATCGACGATAGCTTCGGGTTGTGAGACCGGTCTGCCAGGTTCCTGCGTGGATGTCGTTTTACTTTATGATGTCCTCCACGAACTGGAGAACTCAGAGCAGGTACTGGCGGAACTTCATCGTGTAATGAAGCCGGATGGCAGCCTTTCCGTAGCCGATCATCACTTGGGCCAGATTGACCTTATTTCCCGGGTGACGAGGGGGAAGTTGTTTAAGTTAGCCGGTACGGGTATCAGAACGACCGGATTTTCCAAGTACTGAGAAATAATTCATATGGAGATACAAACCGGATGGTAAGCAAGGAACAGGTAAAACAAAGTCTTGAGGCGGTCCTGGTGCCGGCTGCCAAACGCAGCGTGGTGGGACTTAACCTTCTGCGGAACATCGAAATATCCGATAGCTGTGTCGAGATCACCCTGGCGGATGCGGGTCTTTCGCCGGACGCTCAGAAATGGGTGACCGATAAGACCGTGGAGATCATTGGAAAGCTACCCGGTGTTTCGGAGGTCGAGATAAGGGCCAGTGAAGAAAAAGCCAAGGACCTCAATAACATCGATAAGATAATCGCCGTGATGAGCGGTAAGGGCGGCGTCGGCAAGTCCCTGGTATCCGGCCTGATCGCCGTCGCATTAAAGCGTGAGGGGTATGAAGTCGGTATCCTGGATGCGGATATCACCGGTCCCAGTATCCCCCGGATGTTCGGGATCAAGGAACCGCCCATGGGCAATGAGCGTGGCATGTTGCCGGTCCCGGCGAAGTCCGGCATCGAAATTATGTCTATCAACCTGTTGCTTCCCTCCGAGGATGAAGCCGTTATCTGGCGGGGACCGCTTATTTCAAACACTATCAAGCAATTCGGCGAGGATGTTCTCTGGGGCAACCTGGATTACCTCATCGTCGACCTGCCTCCGGGCACGGCTGATGCTCCTCTCACCCTGATGCAGTCCTTCCCTATCTCCGGCGTCGTTATCGTCTCAACGCCCCAGGACCTCGTGGATATGATCGTAAAGAAGGCCGTGAAAATGGCCCGGAAACTGCAAAAAAGAGTGCTCGGCGTCGTTGAAAATATGAGCTACCTGTATGTACCGGAAATAGACAAGAACATCGAGCTTTTCGGTAAAAGCCGCGGGGAAGAGCTGGCAAAGGTTTCTGAAGCGCCGCTCCTGGCCCGGATTCCCATAGACCCTGAACTCGCCAAGCTCTGCGATGCCGGAGAAATCGAGCGTTATGACGGTGCTATTGTCAAGGACCTCGCCGAATCCATCCATAAGGTTATCTCAATAGCAGCGGTTGATTAAGAGAATCTAACAGTTTGTAAGCATGGAGGTATCCAGTGGCTTCTGCCTGGGACAAACTACAGGAACAAATCAGGGAAAAGATGCTGGAAGTATACTCGGCCCCCGTCGTGGAGCACAATCTCAATCCGAGGAACCTAGGCAGTTTCAAGGATGCGGATGGCTTCGGCCGGGTCACCGGACCGTGCGGTGATACGATGGAGATATGGCTGAAAGTAGACGGAGATACTATCGTGAGGACCGGCTTCGCAACGGACGGCTGCGGCACTACCATTGCTTCGGGCAGCATGATAACGGAGATGGCAAAGGGGAAGAGCCTGATTGAAGCCCAGATGATCGGCCAGCAGGACGTTCTGGATGCCCTAGAAGGATTACCGGAAGAAAGCGAGCATTGTGCACTCCTGGCATCGAATACGCTCAAGGCAGCTATCCGGGATTGCATCGCCATGAAGAGAGACCCCTGGAAAAAGGCTTATCGGCAGTATTGAGGAGGGTGGGATGCAGTTTAAAGACTACTACCGGATCCTCGATGTCAGCCGGGACGCGAACGCACTGGACATCAAGAAAGCGTTCCGTCGGCTGGCCTTGCAGCACCACCCCGACCATAACCCGGAGAATGTCCTGGAAGCCAATGAAAGATTCAAGGAGATCAACGAGGCCTTTGAAGTCCTCGGCGATGAGCAGAAAAGATGGCACTATGACCAGGTAACCGCTCTCTCCAGCTATCCGCGAACGGCAAGGTCTGCGGAAGATACATGGAGTGAAGACGCCGAAACGGACGATATCCTGGAGATGCTTCGCAGAATGGCCGGCAGAAGTTCCGTAATGAGAGGGACAGGTTGGGGCAAACCGTGGGGCTGTGGGCGCCGCCAGGGCGGGCAATGCCGCCGCTGGCAGTTCCGCGAAGATTGATCACCGCGGGAGCCTGTAAGGAGCAGAGGACATGCCGGATGAAGATACGAGAAATCTGGAAAATGTTCACGACAGCGCTATGGCTGTTCCGTGGGTACCCTCCCCGCGGTCCATCCCCGCCGGCGACCCCTTCTGCAAACATATCATTAAAATAAGGCAGGTTGGCTTGCTTGAGTAACTCTATCGCTTATGGTCCCGTGCCCTCCCGGAGATTAGGACGCAGTCTTGGCATCAACAACATACCTCCCAAGAAATGCTCCTATTCCTGCGTGTACTGCCAGGTCGGAGTCACGAGGGACCTGATGGATGAACGGGAAGCTTTTTACGACCCCCGGGAAATCTGCCGCCAGGTAACCGCGAGAGTGAAAGCAGCGCGGAGTAAAAAAG
>CAZPSP010000180.1:0-4676 GCA_964589285.1 uncultured Dehalococcoidaceae bacterium
AGGATGCCGGCCTGGTAGAGTTCGATGATGCGCGGGATGTCCACGCGGGAATGGACGGCGCCCATGGCGCTGCCGATCAGGGTACGGCCGCCGCAGAATTCGACGGGCATCCACGCTTCCATCTTCTCTCCCCAGCCGTGCCCGATGATGCAGGTCGTCCCGGCCGGATTGGACATGGTCCAGCCCTGGCGCAGCACGTCGATGCCCGAAACGGCGATGATCACATAGTCCGCGCCGCGATTGTAGGTGAGCTTCCTGACTTCGGCGACGGGGTCCTTCACCTGTTTGGCATTGATGGTATGCGTCGCGCCGAAGGCCTTCGCCACTTCCAGTTTGCTGTCCAGCACGTCCACGGCGATGATGGGGTACGCCCCGACGAACCTGGCGCCCTGGATGGCGTTGAGACCGACGCCGCCAGTCCCCATGACGACGCAACTCCGGTTAGGCTGGACTTTGGCCCGGTACAGGACGGCGCCGAAACCCGATATGACGCCGCACGAAATGAGCGCCGCGAGGTCGTCACGGAAGTCCGGCGGCACCTTGATGACGTTTGTCTCCTTGAGTACCGTGTATTCCGCGAAGCCGGCCACCTGGCCCTGCCAGTTGGTCAGCCGCTGCCCTTTCTGGTTGGTGAACCGGCTCGGGATGACCAGCGCCAGCACGTTGTTTTCACACTGGCCGGGCGCGCCGATGGTGCAGTAATAGCAGTGCCCGCAGCCCGCGGGAATGATGCTCGCCGCCACTTTGTCGCCGGGTTTGACGTACTTCGCGTTCTTCCCCGTCTCCATGACGATGCCGCAGACCTCGTGCCCGCCGATGCCCGGTAACGGCCGGTCGCCGTGCTCCCCGTGCTTGCAGTGGATGTCGGAATGACAGATGCCCGTCGCGGTCACTTTAAGGAGCACATCGTCGTCGCCGGGCGGGTCGAGTTCCAACTCTTCCATGACGAGCGGCTTGTGGTATTCGTAGTGCACGGCGGCTTTCACTTTCATGAGGGAACTCCTTACTGAATCAAGTTCCTACGATTGTACCGCGAAAGCAGTAATGATGAAAAGCGCTGTGTTATAATACTCGTGATATCCGGAGTAACTCATGTCTTCAACAACCATCGGGATTATCTGCCTGGTCGTGGGGGTGTTCGCCTTCGGAGTGGGACTCATACCGCCGAGGCCGGGCATGAAGCAGTCCCTGCGCCTGCGCTCGCTCATCGGCGGGGCCGTCGTGCTGGTCATCGGGATACTGCTCGTCGTCGGGGTCATCTAAGCACTCCTGAAAAAGCGTTAAAAATCATTGCGCGAACTTACAAAATACCCAGCCGTAGTTTCCCCTCTCCCTAGATGAGAGAGGGCAGGGTGAGGATGAAAAGACAGCTCATCTAGAGGGTTCCCAAATATGTTCGATAAAGAATCGTACTTCCGCGAAACATTCACCGGCCTGTCCCTGGCGGACGAGACCGTCAAAGAAGTCATGTTCGAGGAGTGTACCTTCGAGAACTGCTCGTTCATCACCTGCGCATTCGAGCGGTGCCGCTTCCTTACCTGCAAGCTGACCGGCTGCATCCTCTCCGCCGTCACCCCGACCAACACCCGATTCGAGGACGTTACCTTCACCTCCTGCAAGGCCATCGGCGTGAACTGGACGAGGGCCATGGAGACCCGCAAGCTCCGCTTCAAGGACAGTCAGGTCAACTACTCCAATTTCCGCTTCACCAAGCTGCCGGACCTGTCCATGATCAACTGCGAAGCCAAGGAATCCGACTTCATCGAAGCCGACCTCAAGGGCGCGGTGATGAAGAAAACGGACTTCCAGAACACACGGTTCTTCCACTCCAACCTGGCGGAGGCGGACTTCCGCGAGGCGGTCAACTACTCCATCGATCCGGCCCAGAACACGCTCAAGAAGACGAAGTTTTCCCTGCCGGAAGTGCTGGGGCTGCTGGACAGCTTCGATATCATCATCGAGTAGGGTTCACCATTCTGACGGCTAGCCAACCTGAGAGTGCCCCTCATCTTAATCTTCTCCCACATCCTCACCCCAACCCTCTCCGGTAGCGGCGAGGGAGTAAAGCGGTCGAGATTTTTGGGGAGAAGAGACTGGTAAAGGGACTGTGGACAGCTTCTCCCGTTCCCTCCCCTCTCCCTCGATGGGAGAGGGCCAGGGTGAGGGTGAACCTTAACTAGTCCTCCAGCTTGAACCCCGCGGCCAGCAGCACCTTCTTCTTGCGGGCCTCTTCCTTCTTCTTTTCCTTCATCATTTCCCGGAACTTCGCCTGCATCTCCGGGCTGGCGCTGGGATGCGTGCGCTCCACGATGTTATAGCCCGCCTTGCGGAGAGCGCCGGCGTATTTTTTCCGCCAGGGGCAGCCGCTGGCGAGGCAGTTGCCCAGGTGGATGACCTCCGCGCCGTGCTTGGTGAGTTCCTTCGCTTTGGCGACGATCTTGTCCGTCTTCCCCTTGTCGCAGCCGCCGCACGTGTCGAATCCCACGACCTCAATGCCGTCATACCGGGCGAATTCCCCGGTCCTGTCCCGCAGCGACGGAAAGCAGTTCCACCCGGCACACGTGTTGGCGGTCTCCTGGCAGCGAATGATGGCTAGTTTCATGAAACGCACTCCTGATTTGTAGATTACTCAGGAATACGTTAGGAGTTAGTGCGTTATTAGTCAAGTTTGTTTGTGCTGGTGGAACTGCCGGAATTAGCGGGCGAAAATACGGATGCCTTTTTCGCCGAGGAGTTTTTCTATTTCCGGCCGTTCCGGGAGACTGTCGGTGACGACGCCTTCACTCACGCATAATAGCTCTATTCCGCGAGGGTTACCGGTTGAATCGTAATCGATCCTCCTGACATCATCCAGGTCTCTACCGTAGGCGTAGGGGGTATCGGTTAGTTGAATATAAATGGCATCCGCCTGTTTATCATACTTCAGTTTCATGACTTATTTGTTGAGGTCCAGGTTCTTACTGTTGAATTCCACTACCTTAACCCATTGAATGTTACCTTTTTTATCACAAAACCTGCTAACGAATTCCTGAGTATATTTGTTGATCAGAGCGTTTTTTTGTGTCAGATAGGCCTCATTATGTTCCTTTGCGCGATAACCAATGGGTTCTATAATATCCGTGTACAGGTTTTTATCCTCACTTATGAGATACCAAAAACTCTGACCGACCACCTTCATATATCCGTGTAAATAGCTGGTTCTCGTTTTTCCATAACAAATACCCAAAACAGGCTGGATATTAAGGCTGCTACTCCCCTGTTTATATACTCTGACACAGTTTTGGAGATCTCTTTCGAGAGCCCGATGTTGAGAACTGTTTCCCCAATTCGGTCCTGATTTAATGGAAATAACGTAAAGTGTTCCATCATTTTCGAGTTCCAGATCAACTCCTTGTGAAACAGACTTTCTCCCGCCGCAAGTTTTTTCAGCGACGTAAATAGCCAGGGACTCCAGAAAATCTCCGAACAGCTTTTCTTCGGAAGAAGACAGAAAAGCATCCAGTAATCCGGTCACAAGTTCGTTTGCGTTAAGGATATTTTTTGCTCTAAATAAGTATGGATTTTTCTTCAACAACTTGTTGAGGGTCATATTCTGAATGGCTGAAATACGCTTGTCATGGAAAATATCGATGTTCTCGTTTACATATTCATTCACTTCGTTGAGGACAAGCTTATTCATTCGTTCATACCGTCCATTTCTGATGTTTAGCCGCTTTATCAAATAACACAAACTGGTATCGTTTTTTCGGATACATGTATTCTATTCGCTGTTCAGCCAATTTGATGTATTCAGGATTTGTGTCTATTCCTACGAATTTCCTATCCAATTCAAGCGCAGCGACAGAGGTTGTACCGGACCCGTTGAATGGATCAAGTACCAAATCTCCTGGCTGAGTAAATAACTTAATAAACCATTTTGGAAGTTCAACCGGGAATGTTGCACTATGATTACGGTTAGCGCATTCCGTCGCCATATGAATCACATTATTAGGGTAGACCAGATCACGACCGACCCAATTGGATACATTTTTTCCAAAACCACTACCTACTTTTGATTCATCTCGTTTCTTATCTGTTTCACTCAAGTTCGCCAATCGATCTTTCGACCATTTACCCACAGGAACCATGACAGCTTCTTGATACATATTGAATTTTTTGGTTTTGTTAAACTGGAGTAATCGTTCCCAATTATCCCTGAACCGGTTTGGCCACTTCCCCGGATATGAATTCTTTTTATGCCACATGAATTCTTCGGTCCAATACCAACCTTGCTCTCTCATCTTCAGAATAAGGTTTAAGACATAGGTATGTCTTTCGCCATTCACAACACGTTCTTTAATGTTTAAGATAAACGTCCCGGTTGGCTTGAGAACTCTTAAAAATTGTTCGCTTTTCGGAAGAAACCAATCGACATATTTGTCAGGCTTGATGCCCCCGTATGTACCGTTTCGCTGGTCGGCATACGGAGGTGAAGTAAATATGAGGTCAAATGAACTTTCCGGGAATTCACGAACAATCTCTTCACAATCGCCCTGGAATAACTGATTTT
Organism: uncultured Dehalococcoidaceae bacterium; assembly: GCA_964589285.1. Taxonomy (GTDB): domain Bacteria; phylum Chloroflexota; class Dehalococcoidia; order Dehalococcoidales; family RBG-16-60-22; genus DAOUEG01. The sequence continues at coordinate 4,550 of CAZPSP010000180.1, forward strand.
CGAGTTTCATACTAGCCCTATAGTTCTGATTTGACTACATTTTAGTTAAATGTCCACAATCTCGCAACTCTTCTACCCCCTCGCCCGCCGCACCCGGTACCCCCGCGCCGCCTCCACGCACAAGGCC
>CAZPSP010000181.1:0-4657 GCA_964589285.1 uncultured Dehalococcoidaceae bacterium
CCTTCTACGCCTATATCCCGGCGGGCATGAGCCACGAACCGCTGAAGATCCTCCGTGTAGGCAAGCCCCTCATATTCATCGATGCCCGGTTCGGCCCCCCGGATTGGCCGCTGAAATTCGTTGGAGACGTACCCGAAAAATATAAGAACATGGAGCATTAACCGGGTTCGTTTCACAGCTACCGGTAATACACCAGGCAAAGTGGTCCCGGGGGCTGTTCACCCCTTCCCGAAAAGTGACATTCTATTGACAACAAAAAAGCCGGGCGATGCATCGCCCGGCTTTTTTATATGAGTTCAGATGACCGAGTTAATCGCCGCCGCCCGGAGCGCCGTTTGTAGCCTGTTCACGGAAAAGTGTATAATCGGCCTATCGATAAAGCCCGCGTTTAAAAGAGCGCATCGATGAATAAAATCGGGAGGTCCACATGGCGGACAAGAAGTATGACAAGTTTTTTTTGAGCTACGACGGTTCGGAACCCAAGGCCAATGATTTCGTTTCCCTCAACAGCCTGCCTCCGTTCCCGGAGATCGCCAGCCCGCAAACCTATTTCCGGGGAGATTCAGCCCTGCCGGGAGCCACCGCTACCATCGGGTGGCAGGTGTTCACCGCCCCGGTCTGCTGGGAAACGGTGCCCCACGCTCACAAGTATGATGAATTCCTGATCTTCCTGGGCGGAGAACTGCCCGATCTTTGCAGCAGCTTCGATGCGGAAGTAGACCTGTGGATGGGACCGGAACTGGAAAAGCACACCATTTCGTCCACCACCGTCGTCTACATTCCCAAAGGCGTCCTGCATTGCCCGTTGAATTTCCGGGTGATCCGGAAACCGCTCCTTTTCCACGCGCTCTACCTGGGGCCGAGCCTGGATGCCGCCCGTGTCAAGGACTTCGACGAAGCTAACTTCGACTGGGAAGGGCCCGTTAACCTGCGTACCTTCCCAATGCCCAAGAAATAACCGGTCGCGGCAAACACAAAGACCCGGATTCCAGTCCGGGTCTTTTGTTTCAGTTCAATCCGCGATCGGCTAAAAAAGCGTCGACGATATGTTGTCCTCTATCCGGGCCCCTGCTTCCTGCAGCGCTTTCAGGTATTCCTCCGTTCTCGGTTTCATGCGGCTTTCAAGGCCCAGGATGCCAACGGCGGAAGGGACGAAGTAATTACGGACCGGAATGGCGATGTTCATGGCGCCGGCGATCCGTTCACCGTAGCACATGGCGTACCCCTGCGCTTTGATCCGGTTTACCTGGGCCAGCAGTTCTTCTTTGCTGGTAATGGTGCGTTCCGTCAGAGGTTTGTAATCGAGATTGGACACTGCTATCATCAGTTCTTTGGGTTCCAGTTGGGCCAGCAGGACTTTGGAGCCGGAACCGGCGTAGAGGTTGTTGACGACCTTTTTTTTAGCGACGATACGGAGATTGTGGGTGCTCGGTATCTCAAAAAGCAATATGTTGGACAACCCGATGAGAATATTGAGGCCGATGGATTCTCCGGTGAACCTGGCCAGCTGTTTCATCGGGTTCAGGGCGCAGGAGACGAGGTACTGGTGCGTAACCTCAGGATCGGAAACGAGTTCGGAAATGAGGGAACCCAGATAATAGCGGCGGTCGAGGTTGCTGCGGACTACCAGGGCCGCATCTTTTAGGGCCTGAAGCAGGCGGTGCGCCGTGGACTTGTGGACGTCCAGTTCACCGGCGATGTCCGAGAGGGTCATCGGTCCGCGCTGCAGGCACCGGATGATGTCCGCCGCGCGATACACGGCTTTCAGGCTGGTAGGTACTGTTTCCTTGCTTTTCCTGAGCGCCGGTTTACTGACAGGCAAGACTCTCTCGTTGGTCGGTTTGCGTACAAGCATGGTTACCCCTCGTTACCCGTTTCGGACGGCAAACTATGTCTTTCACTAAAGTACCCCTCTCAGGCTCGGGTCGAGCGCGTCCCTCAACCCGTCACCCACCATGTTGAAAGCAAACACCACGAGCATGATAGCCACACCGGGGGCAAAGGACAGGATCGGGTTGGACAACAGGTAATCGCGGCCGTCGCTTACCATGGCGCCCCAGGCCGCCGTGGGGGCTTCGATGCCGATTCCGAGAAAGCTGAGGCCGGCCTCAGCCAGGATAACGGCGCCGAGCATCATGGTGACCAGGACGATGAGCGGCGGCAGGCAGTTGGGAACGATGTGCCGGAGCATCGTGCGGATACCGTTCGAACCGAGGGCGCGGGCCGCCATGACGTAGTCCGTTTCCTTGATGGAAACCACCTGGGCGCACATCAACCGGGAATAGGCCGGCATCTGGCTGATGCCCAGGGCAATGATGACATTCACGACGCCGCCTCCGAGCAGCGATGCGATGACCAGGGCGAGCAGTATCATGGGGAAGGCCATGAGGGCATCAATGAACCTCATGATGATGACATAGACCCAGCCGCCGTAAAAACCGGCGATCAGCCCCAGAGTCATGCCGAGCGCGGATGCTATGGCGATGGCGATCAGCCCGATCTCCAGGGAAGTCCGGGTCCCGTAGATAATGCGGCTGAGCGTGTCCCGTCCGATGGTGTCCGTTCCCAGCAGATGAGCGGCGCTGGGTGGCGCCAGGGCGTCCCTCATATTGAGTTCATAGGGATCGTACGGCGCGATCATTTCCGCGAAGATCGCTGTAATTATCATTGCCAGGATGACGACCAGGCCGAAGATGACCACGCCGCGCGCGAAGAAAATCCTGACAAACCGCCTGAACTCGTTGACGCGCGGCGGCGCCTCCTGGAACTCATGTATGGCTGCGTCTCTCTGCAACTCTTCCATTTATCACTGTCCTAGTTGTAACGTATCCGGGGGTCCAGCCAGCCGTTGACGATATCCACGAGCAGATTGCCGAAGACGATGACCACGGCAACGATCAATATGATGCCCTGGACGTACTGGTAGTCCTGGTTCAATACCGAGGATACCGCCAGGCGGCCCATGCCCGGGATATTGAAGACGGTCTCGATCAGGACCGCGCCGCCGATAATCATGCCGATGGACATGCCCTTGAGGGTTATCACCGGTATCAGGGCATTCTTCAGGGCGTGCCTGATCACCACCATGCGTTCCCGGATTCCCTTGGACCAGGCGGTCCGGATATAATCACGGTGCATGACTTCCAGCATGCTCGAACGGGTCTGCCGCGCTTCCGATGCGATGGGGAACACGGCCATGCAGATGACCGGCATGATGATCTGCCGGGTGCTCAGCCAGAAGTCCTCAAACGGCGAGGTATACCCCATGACCGGCAGCCAGCCGAGGTTGAGGGCAAAGAAGTAGATAAGGATGATCCCCAGCCAGAATGTCGGCACGGTTATGCCCACGTTGGCTAAAATCGTCACTGTCGTATCGATCCAGGTCCCGCGCCGGATGGCGCAGATTATCCCGGCCGGTATACCGATGAACGCGCTGATAATGAAGGCCAGTATTCCCAGGTGGAGGGTTATCGGCAGTCGTCTCATCAACTCTCCGCTGACCGGGATGTTTTGCAGGATGGAGACCCCGAGGTCGCCGCGGATGACACCTCCCAGCCAGTCGAAATACTGGACGATCATCGGTCTGTCGAGACCGTGCTGTTGGCGGAGGATATCGAGCTGTTCCTGTGTGATCTCCTCGATCTGGGTGGAGAGCAGCACCATCAGCACCGGGTCTCCCGGAAGCAGTCGCATCGCGAAGAAGACGACAACCGTGACCAACAGCAGCACGATCAGGGCCTGAAACAATCTACGCATTAAAAAAGTTGTCATTATCCGCTATTTTCCAGCAAAGAGTATTAGTAAACGGTTGTTTTCTTCACGGGGTCCCAGCCACACCCCGGACTCCCGGATAGCTTCCCGGAAGTCCGGGGTGTGTTCCGTTCAAGAATGGGTGTTTATCGGGTTATTTGTTTATCCAGATCGTATCGACGCTCTTCCATGAGCTCATGGACCGGTCGAGGAATTCACCGCCTTCGATGTAGGGGGAATAAGCCCAGCTTCGTCCGGCTTCATGGACGGGGATGATCAGCGCATTGTCCTGGATGTAGTTGAGGACGGCGCGGATCAACTGGGGATCCATTTGCGGCGCCAGGGAACTCTCATCGAGCATTTGCGTGAACTCTTCAGTCCGCTCCCAGCTCTGGAGCATCGAGGTAGTGGAACTGAAGTAGAAGTTGAGTGTCGCATTGTAGTTGGCCCCGCCGATGGCCGGGAAGACCTGGAAGAGGGCGGCGTTTTCCCACGTGCCTCTCAGGTAGGTAACATACTTGGACCATTGCGGGAAATCAAGCTCCACTTCGATGCCCACAGCCTTAAGGTAGGCCTGGACTGCCAGGACGGCGTCTTTGCTGGGCGCCAGGGAAGATACGATGATTTTGACCGTCGTCCCGTTGGGAATACCGGCTTCCTCCAGCAGTTCTTTGGCCTTGTCCGGGTTATAGGGCCTGCCGACGTAACTTGGATCATAGTGAGGATTACCGCGCGGCGGCAACTGGTTGGGAGCCTGCAGGTAGCCGTAGCCGATGCGTTCCGCGATGGCGTCGCGGTCGATGGCGTATTCCACGGCTTCACGGAACTTCTGATTGGCCCAGATCGAATCGGCGTTCTTGGTATCGGGGACGATGGCGAAGATGCTGACCACGGCGGCTTCCACTTT
>CAZPSP010000182.1:0-4620 GCA_964589285.1 uncultured Dehalococcoidaceae bacterium
AAAAGGAGAAAGATTTTCAAAAACTGTTTTACAAATCGAATAGAGGCCCTCGGGCAGGGACGCCCGCGCTACCCGTTTAAGGTGGGCTTACAAGAACCGTGTTGACGGCGGCTGCCGCGAGGCGGGAGCCGCCCTTTGGGATTGAGGCGTATACCATGTCTCCGCACACCCGTATACCACTTCGCAAACCAACGATAGATTCCCGATCAGGTCGGGAATGACACAGGGCAGGAAGTTGGTCTGGGAGTTCGTACCGGGGGTAATTCAAGATCGAGATTGCCGCAACGTCCGCCTGGCGGACGTCTCGCAATGACAGGGGGCGGGAGAAGGGACGGGAAAAGGAGGCCGCGGGCAGGGACGCCCGCGCTACCCGTTTAAGGTGGGCTTACAAGAACCGTGTTGACGGCGGCTGCCGCGAGGCGGGAGCCGCCCTACGGTACTGAAACAACATCTTTGCGGGCACACTTTTGACCTTTGAGTTGTGGTTTTAAGCTATGAGTTCTGAGTTTTGAGTTATTCCCGGAGTTCCTGCTTGCTGAAATACCCGAAAAAAGCCTATAATTGTCCGATATAACCCGTTATATCGCCTGGATACCAAACCCCGTGGAGGCCGTGATGAAGATAGATATTTATTCTCATATCATGACGGAGAAGTATACCCAAAAGTACGCCGCCCTCAATCCGGAGATCAAGAAGCGCGTGGAGTTCCGCAGCACCGCCGTTGTCGACCTGGAAGTGCGGCTGCGCCTCATGAACCGCTACCCGGACGTGCTCCAGGTGCTGACCGTGGCGAACATCCCGCTGGAGACCTTCGCGCCGAAGGTGGCGGACGCCGTGGACCTGGCCCGGACCGCCAACGAGGAACTGGCCGAACTCTGCGAGCGCTACCCGGACCGGTTCATCGCCGGCGTGGCGGCCGTTCCGATGAATGACATCGACGAGGCCTGCAAGGAAGCCGACCGCGCCATCAGGGACCTCGGCCTCAAGGGCGTGCAGATATACTCCCGCATCAACGGCGAGACGCTGGACAACCCGAGGTTCGAGCCGCTCTGGCAGCTCATGGTCAAGCACGACCTGCCCATCTGGATACACCCGGCTACCAATGACAACCTGGACAACGACATCGGCCTCTTTTCCTGGCCGTTCGAGACGTCCTCCGCCATGTTCCGGCTGGTCACCGGCGGCGTGCTCAAGCGGTACCCCGGCATCAAGTTCATCGTCCACCACTGCGGGGCCATGGCGCCGTTCTTCCAGAAGCGCATCAAGTGGGTGCTTTCCCTCGTCCCGAACCTGTTTCCGGACCTCAAGCAGCCGGAGGAGCACTTCCGGAAGTTCTACGTCGATACCGCCGTGTACGGCAACACGCCGTCCCTGATGTGCGGGTACGACTTCTATGGCGCGGGCCACATGCTCTACGGGACGGACGCGCCGCTGGGCCCGAAGTTCGGCATGACGGGTGAGACCGCCGAATCCATCGACCGCATGGACATCCCGGAAGACGAGAAGCAACAGATATTCTGGCGCAATGCATCGGACATGCTGCTGCTGCCGCACTGATAGGTTATTACGAGAAACGTGAATCCAGAACCCGGTAATGACAAAGGTTAAAGAGAATTTGCCGGTATCGGGCGGCCTGCGCCGCCGGATGCCGGACATCAAGACGTTCAGTTCGCTCGGGAACTCCATCTACCGGATATATTTCACCGGCATGGTAGGCCAATGGACCTCCATGAACATGCAGATGGTGGCCCGCTCCCTGCTCGTCTACCGCATCAGCGATTCAGGCACCATACTGGGTCTGGCGTCGCTCGCCAATGCTATTCCCATGATCGTTTTTTCCCTCTGGGGCGGAGCCATAGCGGACCGGGTCAGAAAGCGGAGCATCCTCCTCTTCAGCATGCTTGCTTCGGGCCTGGTTTCGCTGGCCGTGGCCCTGACGCTCGTGTTCGGCATACTGAGCGCCGACGTTCCCGGCTCCTGGTGGATACTCATCATCACCTCGGCGCTGCAGGGCGGGATAATGGGCATCATGATGCCGGCGCGCCAGTCGATTATCTCGGACATCGTCGAACCGGAGCAGCTCATGAATGCCATTTCACTGAACATGATGGGCATGAACGCCTTCCGTATCCTCGCGCCGGCGGCGACCGGGTTCCTGATAGCCGCGTTCGATTTCCCCGTCGTTTACTTCATATCGTCCGGAATGTACGCCCTGGCTGCCGTGGCGATGGCGTTCCTCCCCAAGACCGCGGTCGTTGTCAAGTCAGGGAAGAGCGCGGTGAGAGATATCATCGACGGTATCAAGTATATCAAGAGCAACCGCACGACGTTCTATATCCTCGCTTTCACGCTGTTCGGCATGGTCTGCAGCATGCCTTTCATCCAACTCATGCCCATGATCACGGATGATATCCTCAAGGTCCGTGAAGTGGGAATGGGCATCCTCATGAGCATATCCGGCGGAGGGGCCATCATCGGTTCACTGTTGCTGGCCTCCGCGCCGAACAAGCGGCGCGGCTTTATCATGCTTGCCGCCGGCGGCGTGATGGCTATCGGCCTGATAGTCTTCGGCTTTTCGGTCTGGTGGTGGGTATCAGTGGCAGCCGTCGTGCTGGTGGGCTTCGGCCAGACCGGTTACCGGACCGCCGGAAACACCCTGGTACAGTATTACACCGAACCGGAATACCGGGGCCGGGTGATGAGCTTCTTCATGATGGAAATCGGCTTCTCCAGCCTGGGCGTGTTCTTTGCCGGCATCATGGCGGAATACCTGGGTATTCAGTGGGCCATCGGAGGACTTGCCGCAACCTTCCTCTTCATCTCTGTAGCGTCGATGATGTTTTCTCCGCGGCTCCGCAAGCTCGATTGATATACGAACCACAGTTCGTATTTGCCCGTCCGTAATCCCGTATGATAAGATGGACTTAATTTCAATTTTCCAGTGAGGTATTGCGTCTTGAACGAAAAGATAGAAAAACTCAGCGCCATTGAAAGCGAACTCAAAGCCGGCGGAGGGCAAAAAGCGATAGACAAGCAGCACGAATCCGGCAAGCTGACCGCCCGGGAACGGCTGGACCTGTTCTTCGATGAGGGCACCTTCGAGGAGATCGACCTCCACGTGAAGCACCGGGCCATCAACTTCGGGATGGATAAGACGGTCATCCAGGCGGACGGCGTGGTGACGGGCTTCGGGAAGGTCAACGGGCGCACCGTCTGCGCCTATGCCCAGGACTTCACGGCGCGGGCGGGAACGCTCGGAGAAATGCACGCGAAGAAGATCTGCAAGATCATGGACCTGGCGATGAAGATCAAGGCGCCGATGGTGGGGTTCATCGACAGCGGCGGCGCCCGCATCCAGGAAGGCATCAATTCCCTGGACGGCTACAGCAACATCTTCTACCGCAACTCCTGCGCCTCCGGCGTCATCCCTCAGATATCCGCCATCATGGGCCCGTCCGCGGGCGGCGCGGTCTACTCTCCGGCCATGACGGACTTCATCTTCATGGTCAAAAAGACCAGCTACATGTTCATCACCGGACCGGCGGTGGTCAAGACCTCCATCGGCGAGGAGATCGATAACGAATCGCTCGGCGGGGCGGTGACGCACATGACGAAGAGCGGCGTGGCGCAGTTCGCCTGCAACAGCGACCAGGAAGCCATCGAGGAGATCAAGAAGCTCCTGTCATACATTCCTTCAAGCAACACGGAGAAAGCCCCGAGGGTCGAGCCGAAGGACAGGCCGGACCGCGCCGAGGAATCCCTCAACAGCGTTTTGCCGGACAACGCCAACAAGGGCTATGACATGAAGGAAGTTATCAAGGCCATCGTGGATGACGGCGAGTTCATGGAGCCGTCCCGGCAGTGGGCGCCGAACCTGGTGACGGCCTTCGCGCGGATGAACGGGGAGACGATCGGCATTATCGCCAACCAGCCCAAGTTCTACGCCGGGTGCCTGGACATCAACGCCTCGGACAAGGCGACGCGGTTCATCCGCTTCTGCGACGCCTTCAACATTCCCCTGCTGACGCTGGTGGACGTGCCGGGGTTCATGCCGGGCAGCCACCAGGAATGGGGCGGCATCATCCGGCACGGGGCCAAGCTGCTCTGGTGCTATGCGGAAGCCACGGTACCCAAGGTGACGCTCATCACCCGCAAAGCGTACGGCGGCGCGTACATCGCCATGTGCAGCCAGGGGCTCGGAGCTGACTACACCATGGCCTGGCCGCAGGCGGAGATAGCCGTCATGGGCGCGGAAGCGGCCACGGACATCATCTTCAGCAAGGAAATCAAGGCTGCGGAGGACCCGAAGGCGATGAAGGAGCAAAAGGTCAGCGAGTACCAGGAACTGCTCTACAATCCTTACGTGGCGGCCAGCATGGGCTACATCAACACCGTGGTGGAACCAGCGCAGACGCGGGCGAAGGTAATCGCGGCGCTGGAGGCGCTCAAGACGAAGCAGGAAACGCGGCCCTGGAAAAAGCACGGCAATATCCCGATGTAGTGGGAAGTCAAAAGGCAAAGGTCAAAAGTCAAAACTACAGGTCAAAAGTGAAAACCGGGCGTGGTGAGGTAAGATGTGAAATACGGACACCAAAGTCAGGTACAATAAGAAGACGGAGG
>CAZPSP010000183.1:0-4563 GCA_964589285.1 uncultured Dehalococcoidaceae bacterium
GATGTTGTTGCGGAGCGTCGTCATGACGACCTCGACGGTCACGGCCTCGTTGGTCGCGTGCCAGGAATCGTAATCCGTAACGCAGGCGATGGAGGCGTAGCAGATCTCGGCCTCCCGCGCCAGGCGGGCTTCCGGCAGGACCGTCATGCCGATGACGTCAGCGCCCCAGCTTTTGTAGAGGCGGGACTCGGCGCGGGTGGAGAAAGCCGGCCCTTCCATGGCAATGAACGTGCCGCCCTTATGGACGGCCGCCCCGGCGTCGAGAGCGGCGCGGTAGAGAACGTCGCTGAGGGCGGGGCAGAACGGGTCAGAGAACTGGATATGCGCCACGATGCCGTCCCCGAAGAACGTGTTGGTGCGCTTCTGGGTGCGGTCGATGATCTGGTCCGGGATGAGCAGGTGTCCCGGCCTGAGTTCTTCCTTGAAGCTGCCGCAGGAGTTCACGGAGATGATCTGCTCCACGCCCAGTCTCTTTAATGCCCAGATGTTGGCGCGGGAAGGCACTTCGGTCGGGGAGATGCGGTGGCCCTGGCCGTGGCGCGGCAGGAAGGCCACACCCACGCCCGCGACGGTACCCACGCCGATGCTGTCCGAAGGGTTCCCGAACGGCGTTTCGATGTCCACCTGCTGCAGGTCCGTCACGCCTTCGATCTGGTAAAGTCCCGTTCCCCCGATAACGCCGAGTTTAGCCGTGGGCATGGTGGGCCTCCTTCACAGTAGAGATGACGTCTCAAGTATAGGGAAAAGGACCGGAACCATGCAAGGAAAGCGGGTGAGGGAATGGTGAGAGTAAAGAGTAAAAATCAAAGACAGAACAAAGAGTAGAGGAATAGACAGATGGATGGCTGAGACTCGGCTGGTTGAACGGGCTTTTAATGGGTTTTATTGTTTGGTCCGGCGGACTTTCAGTCCGCCCTACAGCAACTGCCTTTATCGGATAGCATCGCCCGGGTCATTGTGGTTTTGAGCTTTGAGTGCTGAGTTTTGCGTTTCCTAAGACAGCCCCAGCTTCCGCCGGATGTCCTTCGTGTATCCGAACCCGAAGGGGTCGTGGTAGAACGGCTTTTCCACCCAGAAAGACTTCCACTCCTTGTTCGTGTAGCCCCAGCCTGTTGGCAGCGCCGCCCAGAAGGAATCGCGGACCAGGCATTCGCTGCGGATGCGGCTGAGCCAGGTCTCATACGGCTGGGTTATCGGCTGGACGGACTCGATGAAATCGAGCCGCACGATGCGCCCGGTTTCAGGCCGGAGACCCCAGCCCACATAGAAGCAGCAGTCAAAGGCGCCGGCCTCAGGGCGGGCCAGCATCAGGCCGCAGGAATCGGCGCCTTCCATGTCCCAGGTGCCGACCAGCGTCGGGGAGATTTTGCGGATCTCTTCCAGCACCGGCGCGGGATCGAGGTCGAGCAGGGCGCAGGCGGCGATCCAGGGAATGCGGCGGTCGTCGCCGGGATCGACGATCTTGTCGATGCAGGCGCTCGTCCATTCGGGGCGCTCCCGTTCAAGGCTTTCCCAGAGAAGTATTTTCTGTCCCGGCGGCAGTGTATCCGCATGGGCCAGGCCGGCGGCATTGATCTGGAGGTCTATGTTGTACGGAGAATCCAGCAGGTCCGCAATCGCTCTCAGGATGAACGAATTTTCTCGGGTCCTCTTGAGAAGCTGGTGCAGATCCTGTAGTTTATCGAGGTTTTTCATGCAACTTATCCTGGGGACCGGGAACAGGCCCACCTAAGTATAAGTTAGCGCGGTACCTAGTACAACCCTGTTTCAAGCGTAGCGAAAAGAATACGCAGATACGTATTTTGGATGGGACGGCTGTCAGGCGATGCCCTGGAACAGGTCCCTCTCCTTAACCCGGCCGTTGACCGGCGGGTCCGCCCGCATGAAGTGGTCCTGCGGCTTCTGAAACCGCTGGATGATGCCCAGGATACCGCGGCGGGGCGGTTCTCCGCCGAGCTGGCTGGCATGGCAGCGGATCGCGTCCGCGCGGGTTGCTTCCGCTGCCTTCGATATCCTGATGACGGCATGGACCGGGAATTCGGTCTCCACCAGTTTGGTGAGGTCGATGTCCCCGTTCCGGCCGAACTTGTGCGGGTCGCGCCCGAAGAGCGGCATCAGCCTGATGGCCAGTTTCATCATGGTATGTGGCATCGTCTGGTAGTACAGCCTGTCCGGTTTCCAGGGCGGGCCGGCCTCAGGGTACTGCGCGGGGTCAGGGCAGGCGTAGTAGGCCCTGACAGCGGCATTGTGCGCGGCGATATGGTCCGGATGACGGTACCCGCCGATGGGATCATGCGTAATGACCACCTGCGGTTTGATCTCCCGCAGCAGCTTGACAATGCGCCCGGCGGCTTCCTCTACGGGCGCGGCGGCGAAGGCATTGGGAGCGGTGTTCGAGGGCAGGCCGGGCATGCCAGAATCCCGGTAGCCGAGCCAGTAAATACCGGCCAGCCCGAGTATCGCGGCGGCGCACTCCAGTTCGTGCCAGCGCAGTTCGCCCACGGAACCGAAACCCTTGAGGTCGGGGTTGGGATCGTCGATGCCGAGATCGCCGCGCGTCCCGCAGATGTACCAGCACTTCACGCCCTTCGCACTGTATTGAGCTAATGTGCCGCCCATCCCAAACGATTCATCGTCCGGGTGCGCCCCGATGAGGACGAGCCGCTTCTCATTATCGTTCATATGGAAAAGTCTCCGGTATGTTTAGCTCTAATGATAGCGGTGTGGGAGGAGGAATGGCAAATGAACATTCCGTCACGCCGGGTCATCTTTCAGTAAGCACAGGATGAGCGGTAGACTTTTGACGCTTGCTTTATGCGCTCCTATAATGGAGTCGATGAAAGGTGATACGGTATGAGACGGAATTCATCGCTATGGCGCCTCTGTGGCTGCCTGGTGCTGCTCGCCGGCCTGGTGCTGCCGCTGGCGGCCTGCGGGCAATCGGAACCGGAACAGACCTTAACGGAATTGACGCAGGAATACGATGTCATCATCATGAAGCACTGTTACCCGGCGAGCGCGGTACTACCGGATACCGGCAACGCCGATCCCTCCTCGTCCCGGCAGAGCCTGGAGAACTACAAAGCGGTTTACCGGCTGCTGCGGGACAGGTTCGATGCCAGTCCGGATACCCTCTTCATCCTCTGGACGCTGCCGCCCCTGCACCGGCTCGTCTCGCCCTCCCAGGGTGACAGGGACTCCAACGCCGCCCGCGCGACCGAGTTTTCCGGATGGATGAAGACGGACTTCCTTACCGAGGGCGGCCCGCACCCGAACATCCGCGTGTTCGATTTCCGCAGCCTGGTCATGGAACCCGCGGACAATTTCCTGAAGTACGACTTCGAGCGCGATCACGAAAGCTCGGACTCGCACCCCAACGATGCCGCCAACAACTACGCCGGGCCGATCTTCGCCCAGTTCATCGCGGATGAGAGCGCGGCGTTCTTCGGGGACCAAAAGGCAGCGGAGGGCGTCGATATCATCTTTCTCCATCACTCCACCGGCGGCAACGTGTACGAATACAAGGACAAGGGCGTGGCGGACTGGATGAAGGACTATAACCAGGCCAACGGCACGAAGCTCCAGTTGCATGAAAGCTGGTACCCGACGGACAACAACATGCCGGTGCATTACTACCAGGCCTGGCTGGACTGATACAGGAAAGCAAAGAGTAGATCTCAAAACAAAAACTGGTGACCGGCGGAGGATTTATCGGTAGGCGAGGGGAACTTTCGAACCGCTGTTTCATGGCGAAGTTTGCTTTGCGACCGGCACATGGGTGCTCATCGGTGATGGCTGAACCGAGTTCAGGATGACTCTGTTGGCAGGCGGGATGGGAGCGGCGCACCCGATATTTGGGCTTCATGGTTCGACAGGCTCACCATGAGCGAACTTCGACGAGTTCAGGTTCTACACAGGGGCCGTTTCAAGCATTTTCTTTATCTTTTCTTCATATGGCGGGTACAGAATGCCCTTTTCCGTGATGATGCCGGCAATGTACCGCGCCGGGGTCACGTCGAAGGCCGGGTTGGCGGCAGCCGTTCCTTCCGGCGCCAGCGGTACGCCCCGGACGTGGGTCACTTCCTGAGGGCTCCGCTCCTCGATGGGTATCTCATTGCCTGTTTTGAGTGATACGTCGAACGTCGTTGTGGGCGCGGCGATATAGAACGGAACGCCGTTCTCCTTCGCCAGCACGGCTGCGGTGTAGGTGCCGATCTTGTTGGCCGAGTCACCGTTGGCGGCGATGCGGTCCGCCCCGGTGATGACGCACTGTATCTTTCCAGCCTTCATGAAATACCCGGCCATGCCGTCGGTTATCAGCGTCACCGGCACACCCGCCTTCTGGAGCTCCCAGGTGGTCAGCCGCGCGCCCTGGAGCAGGGGACGGGTCTCGTCCGCGTAAACGGTGATATGCTTTCCCTGTTTACAGGCCATGATGATGACCCCGAGGGCCGTCCCGAAGCCCGGGGCCGCCAGCGGGCCGGTGTTGCAGTGGGTCAGCACCGTCCAGCCGTCCTGCAGCACTTCCGCCCCGTACAGGCCGATCTGGGTGGTGGCTTCGAC
>CAZPSP010000184.1:0-4556 GCA_964589285.1 uncultured Dehalococcoidaceae bacterium
CTTGACCTCGCTGACCAGCGAGAAGGCATCCATGATTTCCATGATGCTCCGGTGACTGACATCCGCGTTGACGACAAGCGCCAGGTCCCGGATGGTGCTGGGGAAGCGTGGAATAGACAGGTAGCGGGCATGCCCGATGGTGAACGGCAAGAGTTCCGCGACATTAAGCTCGAACAGGCATACCGTTTCTTCAAGTTCGAAGGCGTCCGCCACGGCGGGATGCACCTCGCCGATAACGCCGAGTTTGATCGTCAGGTCCTTGTCTTCGATGACTACCGCGGCCTGCCGGGCCGGATGAAGTCCGGGATCGCTGCTCTTCTCGAAATATGCCTTGACCTTCAGGTGCTCCAGGAGCCCTTCCACCAGGCCCTTCACGTCGTAGAACCCGAAGGCGCCGTCGCCGCCCAGCCATGACTGCTCGGTCCGCGCGCCGCTCATGATGCCGGCCAGCCATTCGCCTTCCGCCGGAAGGTCGTCCTCTTTGGGGAAAAATACCTTGCCGTGCTCATACAGCTTGATGCCGCCGTCCTCATACCGCCGGTTGGAGGCGAGCGTGGTCAGCAATCCGCCGCGCAGGGTAGGCCGTAAATATTCCTGGTCCGCTGTCATCGGGTTCACTACGCGCACCGGCGCCTGCTTCGGCGCCGCCCGGTCCGGGCTGAGCTTTTGCAGGGTCTCCAGACTGGTCAGGGTATACGTGTAGATCTCCTGGAAGCCGTAGCCGGTCAGCGCATGGCGGACCGATTTCCGCAGCGCCTGGAGCGGGTCCGGGTTCTGGTGCGGGATGGGTTCCCCGAGCAGGGTCATCGGTATCTTGTCGTACCCGACTACCCTGGCTACTTCCTCGATGAGGTCCACGTCATACTTGATGTCGCTCCGCCATGACGGGGCCGTGGCGTAGACCTTCCCGTCCTTGAGTTCACAGGTGAAACCGAGCGCGGTCAGGGAATCGAGCATCTGCTGTTCGGTGTAATGCAGGCCGATGACCCGCTGCGTCTTCTCCGCGGTCACGCTGATGGTCGGCAGCTCTTTCCTGCCGGGATAGACATCGATGATGCCCTTCGCCACGGTGCCGCCGCCGAGTTCCGCAATGAGCTGCGTGGCGTGTCGGATGGCGGGAATCGTCATCTCGGCGCTGATACCGCGCTCGAAGCGGGTAGCTGCCTCGCTCCGCAGGTCGAGCTTGTGACTGGTATAGTGAATGCTGGCCGCTTTAAAGCTGGCTGCTTCCACAAGGATGGACGTCGTGCTCTCCGTCACCTCGCTGTTGAGGCCGCCCATGACCCCGGCGATGGCGACTGTCCGTGCCCCGTCGCAAATGACCAGCATCTTGCTGTCCAGCAAGCGGTCCTGGTCGTCCAGCGTGATGAACTGCTCGCCGTCTCCCGCCGCCCGGGCTACGATGTGGTGGCCGGCCAGGCGGTCGTAATCGAATGTGTGAAGCGGCTGGCCGTATTCCAGCATGATATAGTTGCTGATATCGACGATGTTGTTGATGGGCCGTTGCCCGGCGTTGGTCAGGCGTTCCTGCAGCCAGGCCGGTGATTCGGCTATCTTGATGCCGGTGATGAGCGTGGCGCAGTACCGCGGGCAGAGGTCCGGATCGGCGATTTCCACGCTGGCGCATTCTTCTATCGGCTTGCCGGCTTCTTCATACGATACTTCCGGGATATGCAGCTTTTCCCCGGTCAGCGCCGCTACCTCCCGCGCGATGCCGATGACGGAGAGGCAGTCCGGACGGTTGGCCGTGATCTCGAAATCGAAGACCACGTCCCCGAGCTGGCTGGCCAGCGGTTTGCCGACCTCCAGGTCCGGATTCAGGACGAGGATGCCTTCATGGTTTTCCGAGAGACCCAGTTCCTTCTCCGAGCAGATCATGCCGGCGGATTCGACCCCTCGTATCTTGGCCGGCTTGAGTTCTTCCACTTTGCCGGAATGCGGGTTCAGCAATTTTGCCCCGACGCTCGCAAAGGCTATCTTGTCCCCAACTGTAAGGTTGGGCGCGCCGCAGACCACCTGATGAAGTTCGATGCCCGTGTCCACGGTCGCCAGTCGGAGCCGGTCGGCGTTAGGGTGTGGATCTATCGCGGTTATCTGCCCGACGATGACATGTTCCCACTCGCCGCCGGTAAAGATGACCTCCGCTACCTCGTGCCCGGCCATGGTCAGTTTCCTGGCCAGGTCGTCAATGGGTATCTTGATATCAACGTAATCTCTCAGCCAGCTCAACGGTACTTTCATTTTCCTGTCCTTACACGATACTTACATCCGCGCCGCTCATGGTGAGCCTGTCGAACCATCGGCGCGGACTGCTATTTTGCCGCTCATCCTGAGCCTGTCGAAGGCTTCGTAGGGCGGGTAAAACTTTTACTCCCGCTGCGACCATCATCACCATGTTTTAGCCTTTAATCCCGCTCGTCCTGAGCTTGTCGAAGGATGAGCGACCGGGTCAACTAAAACTGCCGTAAAAACCTCAAATCGTTATTGTAGAAATGCCGGATGTCGTCGATGCCGTATCTCAGCATCGGCAGCCGTTCCAGCCCCATCCCGAAGGCGAAACTCGTGTAGACCTCGGGATCGATGCCGCCGCGCCGTAATACCTCGGGGTGTGTCATGCCCGCGCCGCCGATCTCCAGCCAGCCGGTGTTGCCGCAGATGCGGCAGCCCTTGCCCCGGCAGGAAAGACAGTCGATGGCTATCTCCAGCCCCGGCTCGACGAACGGGAAATAATCTACCCGGAACCGTACCTGCCGGTCCTCGCCGAAATATCGCCGCGCGAACTCGAACAGCATCCCCTTCAGGTCCGCCATGGTGATGCCCCGGTCCACGGCCAGCGCGTCCACATTGTGGTAGATGTTCAGGTGGGTGGCGTCGGTGGCCTCATAACGGTAGACGCGCGCCGGCTCGATGACGCGTATCGGCGGTTCCAGCTTCTCCACCATGCGGGCGGAAATGGCCGTCCCGTGCGTGCGCAGCAGCATGTTCCGCTGCCCGGCGCTGTTGGGGTAATCGATCCAGTAGGAGGACATGTTGTCGCGGGATGGATGTTCTTCCGGAATGTTGAGCGCTTCGAAGTTGTAATAGTCCCATTCCACGTCCGGGCCTTCCGCTACCTGGAAACCCATGGAGATGAAGATATCGCAGATTTCCTGGATGGCCTGGGTGATGGGATGCACCCGGCCGGGCGGAAACGGGCGTCCCGGCAGCGATATGTCGATGGCTTCCTTCATCGCGGCGGATTGCAGTTGCGCCGTCCGGAGAGACTCTGTTTTGACTGCGGACTGCTCTTCCAGGAAGGCCTTGGCCCTGTTGGCCGCGGCGCCGACCGCCTTGCGCTCCTCGATGCTCAGAGATGCCAACCCCCGCAGTATCTGCGTCAGCGGGCTTTTCTTGCCGAGGTACTTGACACGCCACGCCTCCAGGTCCTTGACGTCGTTGATGCCGGCCAATTCCCCGGCGGCTTCCTGCCTGATGCTTTCTATCTGCTCCAGCATTTTTCCGTTTCCTTCAGTCTGTCATTGCGAGGCATCCTCAGGGTGCCGTGGCAATCTCCCGTTATGGCCATGTTCGAGATTGCTTCGCCCCGATAGAATCGGGGACTCGCAATGACAACGCACAATTTTACTGCACTTTCCTCTCAAAAAAAAATCCCCTTCCATAATGGAGGGAAGGGGATTAATAACACTATCCTTGTAACTCTTGACTGCTCTGGACTGTCGTTAGGCCTGGCCTTTCCCTCCGGCGAGAGTGACCAGGCTTCTAAAGCTCTCCGGCTCCCTGACGGCCATGTCCGCCAGCATCTTGCGGTTGATGTCCACACCGTTCTTCTTCAGCCCGTCCATGAACTGGCCGTAGGTGGTGCCTTCAGCGCGGCAGGCCGCGTTAATGCGGGTGATCCAGAGACGCCGCATATCTCCCTTGCGCTCTCGCCGGTGGAAATAAGCGTACGTCAGGGAATGGAGCATGGACTCCGTTGCCCGCTTGATGAGCCGGTGGTTCGTGCTGTGATGCCCCTTGGTCAGGGACAGTACCTTCTTATGACGGTGGTGGGAGGTGACCCCTCTCTTGACTCTCGGCAACTTCGTCCTCCTCTATCTACTGACCCCGTTGGGGATCAGGCGTGAAATGCGTTTGCGGTCCCGGGAGTTCAACTGTATCTTGCTGTCGAACATCGCCCGTACACGTTTGGCTTTGTGAACGCGCAGGTGGCTTTTGGGCCCTTTGATACGCATGATTTTACCGGTCCCGGTGATGTGGAACCGGCTCTGCGCGCCTTTATGCGTCTTGAGCTTTGGCATGTTCTGTTTCCTTCTCGGCCGTCTGACCTTCCGCTTTCGGGGGAGGGCCGGCTTCTGCCCGGGCTTCCTGGTTCCCGTCGTTCGGTGCTGCGGCTTTCGTTTCCGTTTTCTTTTCCGGTTTGGCGGCGGCCGGCGTCAGGACGATGTCCATGCGCCTGCCCTCCATGACCGGTTTTCTCTCCAGCGCGGCTACGTCGCTTAGTGTCTCCGCCATACGCTGTAGTATCTTCCAGCCAAGTTCCGGGTGCGTGATCTCCC
>CAZPSP010000185.1:0-4540 GCA_964589285.1 uncultured Dehalococcoidaceae bacterium
AGGCGCTTGTGCTGCCGCGTTCCTGCCCTGTATCATGAAACCATGACCCCCCAACGTTTCAGGCAGATCAAGACGGACGGCCCTGCCCGCGCGGGTGAACTCATCACCCTTCATGGTGTCATTCCAACGCCGGTCTTCATGCCGGTCGGCTCTCAGGCCACCGTCAAGACCCTGGCGCCGGAGGAAATTCACGCCACCGGCTCTGAGATGATACTTGCCAATACCTATCATCTCTACCTCAGGCCGGGCATAGATGTCATCGAATCGCTGGGCGGTCTGCACCGGTTCATGGACTGGGACGGCACCATGCTGACGGACAGCGGCGGCTACCAGATATTCTCCCTGGCGCCTCTCTGCCGGATCACCGATGAAGGGGTCACTTTCCGGTCCCATATCGACGGCTCGGAACACTTCTTCACCCCGGAACTCGCGGTGCGTTACCAGGAGAAGCTCGGAGCGGACGTCATCATGGTGCTCGACGAGTGCTCCGCTTATGGAGACAGTGAAAAGAAGGTCGAACAGGCGATGCGCCGCACGCACCGCTGGGCGGAACGCTGCCTGGCCGCCCGGACGCGGGACGACCTGGCGCTGTTCGGCATCGTCCAGGGCGGGATGTTCCCGGACCTGCGCCGCACTTCTTCGGAGTTCCTCGCCGGCCTCGATTTCCCCGGCTATGCCGTCGGCGGGCTGAGCGTCGGCGAACCCAAGGACCAGACCTTCGAGATGCTCCAGGTGGTCACCGGTATCCTTCCGCCGGAGAAACCCCGTTACCTGATGGGCGTGGGCTCGCCGGAAGACCTCGTCGCCGGGGTAGCCCGCGGCGTGGACATGTTCGACTGCGTCCTGCCGACCCGCGTCGCCCGCAACGGCGCTTTGTTCACGGCAACCGGCCGCATCAACATCCGCAAGGCGGAATACGCCCGGCAGGACTCGCCCATCGACCCTTCCTGCGACTGCTATACCTGCCGTCATTTCTCCGCCGCCTATCTCAACCACCTCTTCCGCGCCGGGGAAATCCTCGGCTTGCGCCTGGCCACCATCCACAACCTCCGGTTTCTCCAGCGCCTCATGGCGGACATCCGGGATTCGGTCCTCAACGGATCCTTTGCGTATTTCAGCCGCGGGTTCCTGGAACGCTACCGACCCACCGATGAAGCCACCCGGGTCAATCAGAAACAGAAGTGGATTGAATCGCGGGAAAATTAGTAAAACGGTCAGGAATCCCCCAAAAGGGGACTTTTCTCACTTACGCTCCCTTGCATCGGCTGATACAATACCTCTTAGACTGATTATGGAGGTCGGCTGATGGTGGAAAGAGATAAAAAAGGCAAACGGATCGCGGACGGCCATGGCATCTATGAGACCGATGGCGCTTATCACTGCGAGGAATGCCACTACGAAGTACCCATACACCAGGACTGCCCCAACTGCAAGAAGCATATCGATTGGGACCGCGTCTTCCTGGAGACACGCCGCTAGTTGCCGCATATAGCTCGATTCAGGGTTGAGGGATAGGAATATGCCGAACGAAGAAGAAAGGTCCCCGGTTGCCCACGGCGTCTACATTGCCAACGGCAAGTACCATTGCGCGGACTGCCACCATGAAATGGAACTGGAAGAGGCCTGCCCCGTTTGCAAAAAGGATTTCGATTGGGCCAAGATCAAAGCGTCCATCCCGCCCACCTGGTAGACCGGTTCCCGCAGGTTGCTGTTGTATCTGAGATAGGCTGGCGGGATGCTCGTCATCCGGTGTGCGGCGCTGCGCCTTTGAGGTTGATCAGCCGCCGTTGATGATCATGACGAGGTCCAGCTTGTCTCCTTCTTTGACAGGAGTTTCCGGCTTGAGGGGATAAACGCTTTTCCCGTTGATGAAGATATCGTAACTCCGGAGCAGGCGCCCTTCTTCGTCCAGGAATACCTTCCTTGTCTCCGGGTACTGGCGCGCCATGTCCTGTAGCACCTCGCCGATGTTCTTGCCGCTGACGTCTATTTTGGACTGGTTGCCCGTATACCGCTTGAAGACGGATGCTATTTCCATGTTGATGGTCATACCTGCTGCCTCTGCTCATTTTGTACCGGACCGCAGTGCTCGCACGCCGGGTCCAGGTTGATCTTGAACTCGGAGAACTTCATACTGAGGCCGTCGTAATTGAACAGCCTCCCGGTCAGAAGTTCTCCTATCCCTGTAAAATATTTTATAACCTCGCTCGCCTGGACACAACCGATGACTCCCGCCGTGGCGCCGAGGATGGGGAACTTTTCCTTTGGCGGCAGCACGCCGTGATACAGGCAGTAAAGACAGGCGCTCTGGCCGGGAATGACGGTCAAGGCGCGGCCGTCCAGGCCGTACACCGCCCCGTGGAAATAGGGTATCCGCCGTTCGATGGCCGTTTTATTCAGCAGGTAGCGGGTGGGCAGGTTGTCCATGGCGTCGATGATACAGTCTGAATCTCCCACCAGGTCGCCGGCCGTTCCTTCATTGATGGTCCCGGCCAGGGTCTCAATGATGATCTCCGGGTTCAACTGCCTGAGTTTGTCGCCTGCTGAATCTGCCTTGAGTTGTCCCGTATTGGCTGTCCAGTGCAGAAGCTGGCGGTTGAGATTACTGAGGTCGACCTTGTCGTTATCGACGATGCGTATCCGTCCGACGCCTGCCGCCGCCAGGTACATCGCGATGGGCGAACCGAGCCCTCCCGCCCCGGCGATGAAAACCCTGGCCCGCTTGAGCTTCTCCTGCCCCTCTTCCCCGAACCCGTAGATCAGCATCTGGCGGTCGTACCGCTGCCGTTCCGCGTCGTTCAACATGGTCTCCACCTCCGCTTGCTAGGCTGTTTCGTGGTTGAGCCAGTCCAGGTAGTTCTGGTTCCCGCCGATGACGGGCATGGCGATGACCTCCGGGACCTCGTTGCGGCTGAATTGTTTGACGGTCTCGATGATGTTCGGCAGCAGGCTGTCCTTGCTCTTGACGATGAGCAGGTCCTCTTCCGCCGATTCCAGCTTGTCCCGCCACCAGAAACGCGAGGAAACGCCGGACACGCTATTGACGCAGGCTGCCTGGCGGCGTTCCAGGAGCGCCTGGGAAATGCTGGTTGATTCGTCCGGTCCGCTGGTGGTGACAAAGACGACAATATTGGTTGGTTGTTTCATTAATTACCCGATCGCCACCATCCGGTCCACCGCGGCCAGCGCCCTGATCCTGATGTCCTCCGGGACTTTAATGACCGGAGACATCGTCTCCAGGGAATGAAGCACTTTTTCCAGCGTGATCTTCTTCATGTTCGGGCAGACGGCCTTTTCCGTGGCCGGGATGAACGTCTTGCCCGGATTTTCCTTTTTGAGCCGGTGCAGTAGTTCGATTTCCGTGCCCACGATGAGTTCCTGCACGTCTTCCCGCCGGGCATACCGCAGCATGCCGCTCGTGCTGAGCGCTTCATCCGCCAGGTCGATGACATCCGGCCGGCACTCCGGGTGGACGACGATCTTCGCGTTCGGGTGTTCCTTCTTGCGGGCGATGATGTCCTGCGTCAGTATCCGGGCATGGGTCGGGCAGTAGCCCGGCCAGAGCGTCATCTTCTTGCCCGTCTTCCGGCGGATAAAATCGCCCAGGTACTGGTCCGGTACGAAGAGGATCTCTTCCGCATCGATGCTCTGCACCACCTTGACGCCGTTGGCGGACGTGCAGCAGTAATCGGACTCCGCCTTGACCGCCGCCGAGGAATTGATATAGGTGACTACGGTGGCGTTCGGCAGTTCTTTCTTCTTGGCGATAAGTTCCTCCGCTGTGATCATGTCCGCCATCGGGCAGCCGGCCCCCTGGTCGGGCAGGAGTACCGTCTTGTCCGGGCTGAGGATGGAAGCCGTTTCCGCCATGAAGTGCACGCCGCAGAAGACGATGACATCCGCATCGGTCCCGGCCGCCAGGCGGGCCAGTTCCAGAGAATCCCCGGTGTGATCGGCGATGTCCTGTACTTCTCCGCGCTGGTAATTGTGCGCCATGATGACCGCGTTGCTGGCTCTGGCAAGTTCGAGGATGCGCGCCTCGATGGACCCTGGTGGATAGTTCATTTTCATACTCTATTCTAGCGCATCTCGCTCCGTATTTACAGGTTGGACTGGAACAATGTTCTACTGACTTGCCCGGGTTACCCGCCTGGGTTGCCGGAATTAATACGAAACACCCGGTATACTATGTGTCCAGTCCATACATGAAAGGGAGGTGGGGTGGGTTTGTCGCTTTAAAACAACGATCTTTCAGTGTGACTTATGGACCTGTGCAGATGAACATCTGGTGGGACCGGCGTCCCTGCCGGTCCGCGGGCGAGACGCCCGCGCTACCCTGTATGTATTAGTGCGGATAAGTAGGGTGGATGCAGCGCAGCGTAACCCACCGGTCTTTGTCATTCCGTCTCAGCAAAAAAGGTTGAACATAAGAATGGTGGGTTGCATCTCGACTGGCGTCTTCGATTCCACCCACGGTAACGTCGGCCCCTCAGTCCGATACCCGCTCCACGCCCGTGTACACCCTCATCAGCGCCCGCTC
>CAZPSP010000186.1:0-4504 GCA_964589285.1 uncultured Dehalococcoidaceae bacterium
ACGATTCCGGCCTGGAGGTCTACGCCCTCAACGGCGAACCCGGCGTGCGCTCTGCCCGGTATGCCGGACCCAATGCCACGGACGCCCAGAAAGTCTCGTTTCTGCTGAAAAAGCTCAAGAACGTACCGGAAGGCCTGCGCCAGGCCCGTTTCCGCTGCGTTATCGCCATCGCGCTCCCCGGCGGGCGGGTGGAACTTGCCAGCGGTGAATGTGAAGGCGAGATAACTCTGGAACCCCGCGGCGGGCAGGGCTTCGGCTACGACCCCGTTTTTTTCATCCCGGTATTGAACAAGACGATGGCGGAACTCCCGCCGGACATCAAGAACCAGATCAGCCACCGCGCCCGCGCCGCGGAAAAAGCCCGCGTCCTCCTGGAAAACCTTGCGGAAGAGCAGGCGGAAAGACTGGATTAGGGCAGGGGTGGCGTCATTCCCGACCTGATCGGGATTCTATTTACCCGGCAGCGGTCCTTTGATTTCGCCGGATATCTGGGAATAAATACTCATGGTTCGTCCCACTTTCATAAAGGGGGACCGAGGGGGATTTACTGAGCGAACGTTTCTCGATAGATTAGGGGTGAACTCATACCAGATCACCCTTTTCCCAGTATCTCATTCACCCTGTTGTTACTCACCGGCAAACGCCGTACTCACGCTCCAGTACCCGCAGTATGTCCTACCCTAGCTCCCCGGTCGATGCCCAGTATCGCATCACCCGCCAGGATGGGCATGAAGTCCCGTTCATAGGCATCGATGGCGGTCAGCCCAATACATGCATTAGTGAAAAAACCCGCCAGCGCCACGGTATTCACGTCCAGATCCTAGAGCCGGTCCTCCAGCCCCGTCCGCACGAAGGCGCTGTGATGGGTTTTGGTGATAAAGATATCGGACTCTGACCGGTGGAGTTCAGGCAGCTCCCCGTCCTCGCCGGTACTTCCGTCCGGTTGGTATTCGGTCAGGACGTGAAATATAGGCAGGTGACTGGCTTGAAAGAAGTCCGCCAGTTCATTGATGCCGGCCAGCAGTCCCGGCAATTTTATTCTTGATTCTTCCCTGAGGAAGAATCGTGGCTGCATATCGATGATGAGCAGGGCGGGATTGGTTTGAGGCATGGACTAAGTGAGTTTCTTTAGTATGTGTTTGGCTAGATTTTCGTCAATCTCATCGTGTCTGGGGACAGCTTGCCTGTTTCCCGTTATAGGATTATGGTAAAGGTCATGGCGGGCGCCATGCCGTATAAAAATGCAACCTGCGGAAATAAGCCTTTGAAGAAGCTCCTTACGCTTCATACTTTCAAGTCTAGATACTTGACTTCATGACTATCGGGCACATCCTCTAAAGCCATGAGCAAGTAAGCATCCCTCATGTTCTCTTCGAGTTCTTCGAGCGTCTCACCCTGGGTCATGATATCGGGATACTCCAGCAACTTACCGACCCAGAATTTTTCGCTTTTCCAATAAATCATTCTCAATTTTGTTTCCATATCCGATGCCTCCCGGATATTCTTCAATAGTATAATAACATACATAGCCGTCCATGGGGTGATCCGGCTCCGCCGCACCCGCCACCGTACTCAGACATAGCGCGGTTGCAGCCTCCACAAGAACAAAATCAGTTTTCATCATGTTACCCGTGAATCGTCCGTTGTATTGTACCAGTTTTCATTTAACGTTGTTCTCCCACTAAAAGCAATATTCATTGCCATTTTCATTTTTGCGTGCCATATGATCCGCTTCCACCGCACCCGCCGCTTATAACCCATAGCAGGGCGTTTCTGCCCGCGAGTCCCTTTCTCGGTTCTTCTCCCTAAAAATCTCGACCCTATTTACTCCCTCTCCGTCATGGAGAGGGCTGGGGTGAGGTCGCGGGAGAAGGTTAGGATGAGGGGGGTCGTTTGCCCTGTTTTCTGTGGATGAGTACCAGATTTGCACGGCAGAATCTGAAGCTTGTACTCTCCCTTTTCGCGTCTTCGCCTCTGTTTCCTGTATAATACAGGTGAGGAAGCAAGATGACCGGATTTTGTGATACGTTTCAACGCCCCATCAACTATCTCCGCATCTCCGTGACGGACCGCTGCAACCTGCGGTGCGTCTACTGTATGCCGGAGGGCGGCGTGCCCATGATGGCCCATGCGGACATCCTCTCCTACGAGGAGATCGTCGCCGTGGTCAAAGCAGCCACGGAACTGGGGATCAATAAAGTACGTTTGACCGGCGGCGAGCCGCTCGTCAGAATGGGCTTGTCCGAACTCGTCAGGCAGCTTGCCGTTATAGACACCATCAATGACATCTCCCTGACAACCAACGGCATACTGCTGGCCAAATACGCCGATCAACTCAAGGAGGCGGGACTGGACCGTGTGAACGTCAGCCTGGATACCCTCAGGCCGGAACGGTTTCATGCCATCACCCGGTGCGGCAAGCTGGAAGACACGCTGCGCGGCATTGAGGCCGCCCACGCCGCCGGGTTGGAGCCGGTCAAGATCAACATGGTCGTTATGGCCGGTGTTAACGATGATGAGATTGTGGATTTCGCCCGCAAGACCATCCATGACAGCTGGAACGTCCGGTTCATCGAATACATGCCCGTCAACGGCGATCCGGATGCCGAGCGTGACCTTGTCTCCGTGGCGGACATGCGCCGGCATATCGAGACCCTCGGTGATCTGACACCGTTCCGGGTCCATTTCGGCAACGGGCCGGCCAAGTACTTCAAGCTGCCGGGGGCGAGCGGGACCATCGGGTTTATCACTCCGGTGACCGAGCACTTCTGCTACCAGTGCAACCGGCTCCGGCTGACCGCGGACGGCAAACTGATGCCGTGCCTGCTCCGGGACACAGAAATGGATATGAGGGGACCGCTGCGAGAAGGGGCCTCCCAGGATGAATTGAAGGACCTCATCCAGGCAGCTATCCTGGCAAAGCCAGCCGGGCACCAGCTTGTTGAAGGCAACGGGCACCAGGGCAGACCGTTCTCGCACATAGGGGGCTGAACATGGCGGAACTGTCACATATCGATGACGCCGGCCGTCCTCACATGGTGGATGTTACCGGAAAAGCGGACACGGTGCGGATAGCCATCGCCAAAGGCCTGGTGCGGATGCAGCCGGAAACGTTCAGGCTCATCATGGGTGGCGGCGTGAAAAAGGGCGATGTCCTGACCGTGGCGCAGCTCGCCGGCATCATGGGAGCCAAACGTACCCCGGACTTAATTCCCCTCTGCCATCCGCTGCTACTCGGCAGCGTTGCGGTAGAATTCAAGGCGGATGACGAGACAAATTCGATAGAGATCACCGCCACGGTGGAATGCACCGGGAAGACCGGCGTGGAGATGGAAGCCCTGACGGCCGTATCCGTCACGGCATTGACCATCTACGATATGTGCAAGGCCGTGGACCGCGGCATGAGAATAGAAAATATCCGGCTCGTGCACAAGAGCGGTGGGAAAAGCGGTACCATCGACCTCGAATAGCACTTTTTTACCACATCGTGAAATAAAACTTCAGGTTTGTATCACCATTCATAGTGCGTAACCTTGAACCACAAAGCCGTATTGTTGTATACTAGTCCACCAAGTACATTGGGGGTGTAACATGAAACTATCGTGTCTCCAGGAAAACCTCAACCGGGGTCTTAATATCGTCGGCAGAGCTGTTGCCACCCGTACGACCTTGCCTATCACCAACAATGTACTCCTGGCGACGGATGAAGGCCGGCTCAAACTTGTTGCGACGAACCTTGAAATGGCCATCAGTTGCTGGATCGGGGCCAAGGTGGAGGAAGAAGGCTCGATTACCGTTCCGGCCCGGCTGCTGACGGAATTCGTCAGTACTCTGCCCAATGACACGATCGATATCAGTCTTTCCCAGCAGACCAAGACGCTTGGACTGAAGTGCGCCCGGTTCGAAGCCCGGATCAGCGGCGTGGATGCCCGGGACTTCCCGCCCATTCCCGGCGTCGATGACGGCATCCAGACCAAAGTTGAAGTTGACGAACTGCGGCAGGGCATTGCCCGTGTCGTCTTCGCGGCGGCGACGGAAGAGTCCCGACCGGTCCTGACCGGCGTGAGTTCCAAGTTTGAAGGCGATACCCTGACCATGGCCGCGGCGGACGGTTTCCGGCTCGCCGTCTACAAGCTGCCCCTCGCCGATAAGGTCAAGGAGACCACCGAGGTCATCATTCCCGCCCGCACGCTTTCTGAACTGAACCGGCTCGTCGGCGACCAGGAAGAGCCCATTGACATCACGCTGAACCCCGGCAAGAGCCAGGTGCTGTTCCGTACCAAGAGCGCGGAGCTTGTTTCACAACTCGTCCAGGGGACGTTCCCGAACTATGGACAATTGATACCGCAGAGCTATGCCACGAGGGTCATCGTCAACGTGGCGGACTTCCTGCGGGCTACCCGCACGGCGTCCATCTTTGCGAGGGACGGCAGCGGCATCGTCCGGCTGATGATCGCTCCCGGCACCGAGTCCGGCCCCGGCAAGCTGTCAATCTCAGCCCGGT
>CAZPSP010000187.1:0-4488 GCA_964589285.1 uncultured Dehalococcoidaceae bacterium
CCTTCTGGAGCGGCCGGGACATCGATATCCGGAGTAATCTCGGTTTGCTGAGCGCAGGGGAGGTTGTTGAAGAAAAGAAGGAGCATGACCGGATAAGATATCTGCTGGTCGAGTTCCTTCGCCGTAGAGGGCTTCTGTCCGGAACTGTACCTGCCACACGCCAGGTTCTTGAAGCCTGCCTGAAGTACCTGGCCATGGAAAACGATGAGACCTTGCTCGTCAATCTGGAAGACCTGTGGCTGGAAACGGAATATCAGAACATCCCCGGGACGACCACGGAACACGCAAACTGGCGGCATAAGGCTCGTTACCGTCTGGATGAGATACGGCATCTGGATGAGGTGGTACGGATAGTACATGAGATAGACAGGCTGCGGAAGCACTCCGGCGCGGCGGGATAACCCGTTACCGCGTCCGGTAGAGTATCACGAAACTATATCTCCGGTTCTTCTTCAAGTAACTGCTGTATTCCCAGTAGCGGCACGTGGACCCATTCCGAATCGATATCCAACTCGAATCCCACTTCGTAGATTGCCTTATCCAGCAGGAAGGCATCGAGCAGGATTTTTAACTGTTTCGGGTCCTCCGGAACGAGGCGGGCCTGTGGGAGCATTTCAAGGTAAGTGTTGAGAAATTCCGCTGATACCCATAGATACCAGTACTGGGCCCAGTGCTGCAGGACGGGGAGTGACAGTTCCGGCTTCGGCTGCAGCGGGACGATGCTGTGCATTACGGAATGGGCTGCATAATGGAATGAGCGGATCATGCCAGCCACATCTCGTAACGGTGAACGTTTGAGCCGCCGCTGGCTGAGGGAACGTGATGCTTCTCCCTCGAAATCGGTGATGATAAAGTCCTTGCCGGTATACAGCACTTTGGCAAGGTGGTAGTCCCCATGACAACGGATGCGTACAGCCGGGATCTTTCCTTCTCTCAGCCGGTTGTACCGCTCGATGATATCGGCTTCGTGGGACAGTACGTACTGGATCAGTTCCACGTTGGCGTGTTCCACCGTCTTGAGTTTCTGCCTGAGTTGCTGCATGGTGCGGATCGCAAAGCCGCGCAGCGATTGGTACAGGGATGTCTGGTACATCAGGGTGAAATGGTCCGGAGAAAATTCCTGGGTATCTGTATTCGAAGCCAGAGCCGTATGCAGTTCAGCTGTCCGTTGCCCAAGTAATTGGGCTGAGGCCAGGTAGGCCCCGATAGAATCCCTGGCCAGCTGCGGCGCTTCTCTCGGAAGAGACAGCAGCGCGAGCCTCGGTACCGGTGGCACTTCCACCGTCGGATGGGCTATGACTTCGTCATAATAACGCCTCAGTGAATCGACGGTATACTCCCACCCGTTTCCTTCATTAGGGATATAACGTTCCAGTATGCCGATGCTGATAGGCTTTCGTCGTCGACGGTGGTATTCCAGGCAACCCGCGATGGGAGGAAAGCTCTTGAATGCTGTCTTTTCCGTCAGGAAGCGGCTGATCTCAATGTCCGGATTAACGCCGTCTTCGGCGATCCGGTAAAGCTTGAAGAAGAATTCGTTGCCGTATATCAGGGAAGAATTGCTTTCCTCTGACCTGACGGGCATTGCTTCCAGTTCAGCGGCATGCGCCGTGCTTGTCGATCTCAGCAGCCGTGCCGGGTAGCCAACAATATCTCCGTACAGTCCTTTGATGTTGCGGTGGCCTTTGATCGCCGGCAGGATGGCGCCTCCGAATTTTTTCTCCGCCATCGCATCGACGAGCAGCATTGTCTGGGAACGGCCTCGCGGCTTGAGTCTTGCCACTATCGTGCCGGGTGTTTTCTGAGAAGCGTCCCATGCCGCTTCGGGAACGGTGCATAGAGGCACGGTGTATATCTCGGATTCTCCCTCTTCATAACTGATCTCTAGAAGCACCACATAGGTCGTGGTGTCACCGTGCGGTAGAGGAACGATGTCCCGTATCTCCGTACCCCAGGCGTTACGGAGCTTGCCGCGGAACCAGTGTTTGGTCTTACAGTAGGCCAGAAGTACGGCTTCCAGAATAAACCAATTCTCGGTGTGCCGGAAAAGTGTATCTTCTGTCTCCGTTATTGTCGTGATTTCCCGGGTTTCTTCCGCGGGCAGGTTACGCTGGACCGTTTCCAGTCTCGGTTCGCGTTCCATGGAGAACCAGAAAAAGGAATATGGGCCGAGTGTGAAAGGATAACCTTGTTCGGTGACCGGAAAGAACGAGGTATTACCGTAGAGGTCCACCGGATAACATCCCGTGAATTCCGAGAGGTCGAGGACGGTCTGCTGGGCCAGGTGGGATAGATTGGCTACGCAGAGGATCGTCTCGTTCTCGTAACGCCGCAGGTAGGCGAGTACCTTGCGGTTTTCCGGGCTGAGAAACTCGATGCTCCCTCGGCCGAATGCCTTGTATCGTTTCCGCAATGCGATGATCCGCTTCATCCACCAGAGCAGCGAGTCCGTATTGTTGGCCTGGTTTTCCACATTGATGGCTTCATAATGGTATTCCGGGTCGATGATCGGCGGCAGGTAAAGCTGCTGCGGATTAGCCCTGGAAAACCCGGCGTTTCGGCCGGGAGACCACTGCATCGGAGTGCGGACGCCGTTCCGGTCGCCGAGGTAGAAATTATCTCCCATGCCTATTTCATCGCCATAGTAAAGAACGGGGGTTCCCGGTAGAGAAAAAAGCAGGCTTTTCATCAGTTCTATCTTCTTGCGGTCGTTACCGAGAAGTGGCGCGAGCCGCCGCCGGATGCCCAGGTTGATGCGTGCGGTCGGGTCCGCGGCGTACATCCGGTACATATAGTCACGCTCTTCGTCGGTGACCATTTCCAGGGTCAATTCGTCATGGTTACGCAGGAACAGTGCCCACTGGGACTCCTCCGGTATGCTCGGGGTCTGCCGCAGGATATCGATGATGGGGAAGCGGTCTTCCTGCCGCAGCGCCATGAAGAGGCGCGGCATGACAGGAAAGTTGAATGCCATATGGAATTCGTCCGCTGTACGTATGTATGAGGCCGTGTCTTCAGGCCACTGGTTGGCCTCCGCAAGGAGCATCCGGTTTTTGTACCGGGCGTCGATGTGGGCCCTGAGCTCCTTGAGAAACGTATGGGTTTCCGGCAGGTTCTCGCAGGACGTACCCTCACGCTCGTAGAGGTATGGGACAGCGTCAGCCCGCAGACCGTCAACGCCGAGCTTCAGCCAGAAATCGATGACTCTCGTCATCGCTCGCCGCAGGGCAGGATTATTATAGTTAAGGTCGGGCTGGTGGTGGTAGAACCGGTGCCAGTAATATTCCCGTGTCAGGGGATCCCATGCCCAGTTGGATGTTTCGAAGTCCCCGAAGATGATACGGGCTTCCCGGTACTGGTCGGTGTCCTCGCTCCAGACATAATAATTACGGTAGCTGCTTCCCCGCGGAGATTTCCGTGCTCGCTGGAACCACGGGTGCTGGTCGGAGGTGTGGTTGAGAACAAGCTCGGTAATAACGCGGATACCATGCCGGTGTGCTTCTTCGACAAAGGTCTTGAAACCGGCCATCGTGCCGTAGACCGGCTGGATGCTCGTGTAATCGGAAATATCGTAACCGTCATCCCTTAACGGAGAAGGATAGAAAGGCAGCAGCCAGAGGGCCGTAACTCCGAGGTCTTCGAGGTAATCCAGCTTCTCGATCAGTCCGGTGAAATCACCGATGCCGTCCCCGTCGCTGTCGTAGAATGCACGTACGTGTACCTCATAGATGATGACGTCTTTATACCAGAGGGGATCGTTATCGAGTTTGTAAAACCTGTGTTCATGTCGAGGCATAGTCAACCACCGAGTGTCGTGCGTATATGTTCGATTATTTCTTTTACCGGTACCGGAGCAACGAGAAGTGCGTCCGCGCCGTGGGCGAGTGTCTCCCGGAGCGTGGAAACACTGCGATGGGGCGCGATGGCGATGCATGGCGTTTTCATGGCCCGGATACGGTCGCAACGCTCCCAAATTTCGTCGTCGAAGCCGGAGAGGTCGATAACGGAGAGCAGGAACCGGGCTCCGGAATCGATGATCCGGTCAAGTTCTTCCAGGCTGCTGGCGGTAACAACTTTGTATTCAAGACCGCGCAGTTCTTCAGCAAGGACCGCCGATGTGGGCCGGTCGCTATTCACTATCAGGATAGGCAGTTCTTTCGCTGGCATAGTCCTCTTGCATATTGTAGGTATTTTTAAGCGATAGTCAACAGCAATCGCAGGGAAATACCGGTGACGAAAACAACGAGGCGCTCAAGCACGGACGGCCTGAAGGTACATGAGTTCGCAATACTGCTTTACCATGCGGCGAGCGGAATAGAACGGCGCGTTCGATTGTATCGACCGTTTCATCATGTCCGTCCAGCCCAGTGGGAGGTCGTTACGGTCGCGTCGATAGAAAAGGGGTATGACCTGGTTTTCCAAAAGGTCATAGAGCGCTTCGGCGAGATCGGAAGAGCGTCGTGTAGGGAAAGAGTGTAGGATAGGGTG
>CAZPSP010000188.1:0-4477 GCA_964589285.1 uncultured Dehalococcoidaceae bacterium
GTCCCAACACCACAGAAAACCACCGGTCTTCCCGATTCGAGGTCGGGAGTGACACGCTCACATCCCCGGAGTTCAGGGCGTTAAAGGCTTCGACAGGGTCGGGATGAGTGGTGTATCATGATGGCATGGTAGTACGCCCGAAGGGCATCCGGAGTCCGGGATGAGGTATGCCGAAGTCAGCGTCAATTCGCCGGTTGCCCAGCGCCGCTTGTTTACTTACTCCATTCCTACTGACCTCGATGTCCGGCCGGGGCAGGCAGTCTACGTGCCTTTCGGGGAAAAGGAACTCCAGGGGATCGTCTTCGGACTCAGCGATGTTGCCTCGATAGAAGGCGTCCGGGACATTTCAGGTATCATCGAAGACGTCCCGCAGATCTCACCGCCGCACCTGGCGCTGGCCCGGTGGATATCCGGCCACTACCTGGCGCCGCTCTTCGATGCTGTCAGCCTGATGCTCCCGCCGGGCTTCGAGCGCCGCCCGGTCACTTACCTTTCCGTCTCCGGCAATGAAGCTCCACCGGACCCGCTGACCGACGAACAGAAGCTCGTTTTCGATATTATCGGAATAAACCGCAAGCCTCTGAAGGAGATAGAAAAAGCCCTTGGCAAGAAGCGCGCTTCAGTCGTCGTTTCCCAACTCGTCAGGACGGGAAAGCTGCAGCGGAGTTATGAACTGTCTCCCGTTCGTATCAAGCCGAAGACGGAACTGCGGGTGAAGCTGACCGGTGAAGCCGGCGAAGGAATGACCTCCCGGCAATCCGCTCTGTATGAGTACGTCCGGGCCCACGGGGGAGAAGCCATGTGGGGGGACATCCGGCAGGCGACCGGCCTGGACCGCCCGGTTTTGAACCAGCTTGTCAAGAAGAGACTGCTTGCCGCCGGGGAAGTCGAAGTGCCGCGCGATCCCATCTCTTACAGTAATATAGTACCTTCATTCCCTCTGACGCTTACCCCCGCGCAGAAGAATGCCCTGGAACCGATCACCGATTCGTTGAGAAAAACGGACAAGACCGGCCGGCCGGACGTTTTTCTGCTCCACGGCGTGACCGGCAGCGGCAAAACGGAGGTCTATCTGCAGGCCCTGGCGGAAGCGATACGGCTCGGGAAGAAGGGCATCGTCCTGGTGCCGGAGATATCGCTGACGTCGCAGACCATCGAGCGTTTCGCCGCCCGTTTTCCGCACCGGGTGGCCGTTCTTCATAGCGGGCTGAGCCTGGGTGAGCAATACGACGAGTGGCGGCGTATCCATGACGGCGAGTTCGACGTGGTCATCGGGCCGCGCAGCGCCCTCTTCGCGCCGCAGCCGGACCTCGGCCTCATCGTCATGGATGAAGAGCACGAGTGGACGTACAAACAGGACAGTTCCCCGCGCTACCATACCCGCGATGCCGCCATCGAGCTGGCGGGGCTGACCGGGGCGGCAGTCGTCCTGGGGAGCGCCACGCCGGACGTGGCGTCGTACTATAAAGCCGAGCGGGGGGAATACAAGCTGCTGGAGCTTCCGGAGCGGATCTCCGTTGCCGGCGGGGCGATGCCGTCGGTTACGGTCGTGGACATGCGGGAAGAACTCAAGGCGGGCAACCGGGGCATGTTCAGTCGCTCTCTGTCACGGGAAGTCAACCGGGCCGTGGCGGCGCGGGAACAGGTCATCCTTTTCCTCAACCGGCGCGGCGGGTCGACGTTCATCCAGTGCCGCCGGTGCGGCAACGTGCTGCGGTGCCGCCGGTGTGAAGTGCCGCTTTCCTATCACAACAGCATCGACAGGCTCACCTGCCACCAGTGCGGGCGGACGTCCATCAACCCTGAAAAGTGCCCGGAATGCGGCTCGCCGGGGCTGAAGTACCTGGGAATGGGAACGCAGAAACTGGAGCAGGAGGTGCGGATGGCGTTCCCCCGGGCGCGGCGCCTCCGCTGGGACAGCGATACCGCGACCGACGGCATCTCCCACGAGGAACTGCTGCGCACCTTCAAAGAAGGCCGGGCGGACATACTCATCGGCACGCAGATGGTGGCCAAGGGGCTGGACATTCCGGCGGTGACGCTGGTGGGCGTGATGAACGCGGATACCGCGCTGAACCTGCCGGACTTCCGCGCCGGAGAGAGGACGTTCCAGCTTTTGAGCCAGGTAGCGGGCCGGGCCGGGCGGGGCGCCGCGGCGGGGCAGGTGATCATCCAGACCTATACGCCGGACCATTACGCGGTACGGGCGGCCGCCGCGCATGATTACGCGGCGTTCTACCGGCAGGAGATGGAGTACCGGAAGCAGCTCATGAACCCCCCGTTCGCGCGGCTGGCAAGGCTGGTGTATGTTCATACCAACGAGGAAGCCTGCCAGAAGGAAACGGAGCGGATGAAGGGCGTGTTGCGGGCGGAAATGGAGAGCGCCGGGGTTGCGGGCATCGAGACCATCGGGCCGGCGCCGGTCTTCATTCGCCGGCTGAGGGGTAAATACCGGTGGCATATCATCCTGCGGGGGAACGGCCTTTCCGGGTTCCTGGAGAGCATCCGGTTTCCGCAGGGATGGAGCATCGATATTGACCCGGTGAGTATACTTCAGTAAACTGAGAGTGTAGAGGCAGAGTTCAAGTTGAGGCCCAGACCGGAGTAGAAAAGATGGCGGTTTTAACGATCCGGACCGTACCGGACCCGATATTGCGGCAGAAAACGAGGCGCATCAGGACGATCGACGCCTCGGTGAAGAAGCTTATCCATAATATGCAGGAGACGCTTCATGCCGAGGAAGGCCGCGCCGGGCTGGCGGCGCCGCAGATAGGCTCGCTGCTCCGTGTCACGGTCATCAGCGTTCCGGAAGAAGAGGAAGACATCATTCTCATCAACCCGGAGATCGTCAAGAAAAAGGGCGAGCGCACCGTTACCGAGGGATGCCTCAGCATTCCCGGCTACTGCGCCGAATTGACCCGCGCCGAGCAGGTTACCGCCAAGGGACTGGGGCCGGACGGCAAGGAAGTGCGGATCAAGGCGGAGGGGCTGCTGGCGCAGGCGCTGGAGCACGAGATAGACCACCTGGACGGGGTGCTGTACATCGACCACCTGGACGATCCGGCGAAGCTGCGGCCGGTAACGGCGGAGGCCGAGGGCGAAGAAGCTGAAGATACCTTGCCGGATGAAGAACCCGTGGTGATGGAGCAGGGATGATGGGGACAAAGTTTATTTTAGCCGATTACGTACTCCAGGCGTTATCTGAAGGCGTCTATGACAATCTGGAGGATGTTCATTCTGCGGCCGCGTGCCTTCCTGCCCGGGCGTGATTGCCTTCGGGGTTTCTTTGTCGGAATGTGAAGCCGAACTACGCTCGGTACTTGAAGACTGGATTCTGGTAGGCTTGAAGTTACGACACCCTCTGCCGGCTTAGCAAACGTAACACTGTTTTATCCGTTCTACGGATTATTCAAAGCTTTCCTTCTTTTTCCAGTTCCTTCCGGATTTCCCTGTAGTTTCTGAATTCCTGCGGGTTATGACGGGCGGTGTCAACCTCCAGCGTATCTTCGAGTTCTTCCAGCCGCTCCATGATGCGGTTATATTCCTTGATATCCATGAGAACGGCTTTTTTTCTCCCCTGCTCATCCACTACGTATTTCGTCCCATTCATGGTCACTCTTTCGGCCTCCCATTGAATATGTGTACATTATCGCTCTTTATTGGGGGATATCAACAGGAACAAGAAATTTGACTTTCAACCCGTTTTCGTTATATCTTCAAATGCCGTCATTCGTGTAACACCCGAATAACAGCAACCGGCAAGGGCGATGAGACAACGGCTGATAAACCGATGGACCCTGGCAGCGCTGGCGCTGGTCGTTGTCATCGTTGCGGGCGCGGCTGTTATTGCTGCACGGTACGAACCCGCACAGCCGCTTGCTATCGCCTTTGATCCTCCTCCGGAGGTCAGCGGGAAAATCTGCATCAACGGCCAGGCGGCGGCGCCGGGCTGGTACGACCTCAGGCCGGGCGACACCATAGAAGATATCCTGGCCGCGAGCGGGGCGGCTCGCGGTACCTCCGCAAACATTTCCCTTTACATCGGGGCCGTTACCGGCGAACAAAGGATCAACATCAATACCGCCGGCGCCTGGCTTTTACAGGCCTTGCCGGGGGTCGGGGAGACCCGGGCGGAGGCGATCATCGCCTACCGGGTAACGCACGGGCTTTTCCGGGACGTCGATGAACTGACCGCCGTGGAAGGCATCGGGCCGGGCCTGCTGGAGGACATCCGGGACCTCATCATGGTCGGGGAATGAACCGGGCGCGATGATCCTGCTGGTCCTCAGCCTCGCCTGGATACTCGGCATTTTCGCCGGCTCGCTGCTGGACCTTCCCATCGCGTTCTTTTTACTCGCCGTTGTCCCGCTGCCGTTCCTTTTCGTACGGCGGTACCGGAAGACAGCTGTTCTCGTCGTTCTTTCCCTGGCCCTCTTTGCCGGGGCTGCCCTGTACTCCCACGGGGCATTATTCGGCA